>JASJBB010000062.1 GCA_030066735.1 Woeseiaceae bacterium
ACGACCATGACGCTGAAGATGTACGCCGGCTTCAAGAACATCGATCTCGACGCGGTAACCGTGAAGGTCGTCCACAAGAAGATGCACGCCGAAGCCTGCGCGGACTGCGAATCCGGCAATGGCAAAATCGATGAGTTTCGTCGCGAACTGACGATCGAGGGCGACGTTGACGAAGCACAGCGCCAGCGCATGCTGGAAATTGCCGATCGCTGCCCCGTGCACCAGACGCTGCACGGCGAGGTCAAGGTGCGGACGACGCTGACGTAGCTGGCCGGCCTTTCGCTCGCCCGGCCGTTAGTCGCCCTTGTTCTTTTTGGGCTTCTTGGTGCCCTTGAGCTTCTCGGCCTTGGCTTCGGCCTCGACAACCTTGTTGATCTTCCACTGCTGCGCGATGGACAGCACCGTGTTCGTTACCCAGTACAGCACGAGGCCCGACGGGAAGAACGCGAAGAACACCGTGAAAATGACCGGCATGATCTGCATTACCCGCATCTGCACCGGGTCGCCCACCTGCGGGTTGAGCTTCTGTTGCAAGAACATGGCCCCGCCCATGATCAGCGGCAGGATGAAATAGGGATCGCGCGATGACAGGTCGGTGATCCACAGCGCGAACGGCGCCTGGCGCATTTCCACGCTTTCGAGCAATACCCAGTAGAACGCCAGGAAAAACGGCATCTGTATGAGAATCGGCAGACAGCCCGCGGCCGGGTTCACCTTCTCGCGCTTGTAAAGCTCCATCATGGCCTGGCTGAGCGCCTGGCGATCATCCTTGTAGCGGTCCTGCAGCGCCTTGAGGCGCGGCTGCAGATTTCGCATCTTCGCCATCGAGCGGCCGCTGGACTCCGTGAGCTTGTAGAACAGCAGCTTGATCAGCACCGTGACGGCGATGATCGCGACGCCCCAGTTACCGAAGATGTCGTAGGCCTTGCTCAGCAGCCAGAACAGCGGGTCGGACAGGATGGTCAGCCAGCCATAGTCGACGGTCAGCGTCAGCCGTTCGTGGATCTCGCCGAGCTGGTCCTGCAGTTTGGGGCCGACGAACAGCGTCGTCGTGAAGGTCTTCGCTGCGCCGGGCTCTACGATGACGGCCGGCCCGATCGAGTTCGCGGTCGCGACATTGCCGCGAACCGAGGCGCTGTAGCGCTGGCTCGTGCCCGTCTCCGGCACGACGGCGCTCACAAAGTGATGCTGGATGGCGCCGAACCAGCCATTGTCGCTGGACAGTGTGCGCGGCCCGTCATCGATCAGGTCGTCGCGGTCCAGCTTTTCCGATTTGTCGCCATCGTAGATGATGAGCCCGTCGAAGGAATACGAATCGACGTCGAACATCGACCGTTCCTGCGGGTATGAGCGCCGCTGCAGCTGCGCATATTCGGCGCCGCGCCAGGGTTCGGCGCCGTTATTGGTCACGGTCTGCTCAACCGTGACCCGGTAGCTGCCACGTGTAAACGTGTAGCGTTTCTCAACCGTCACGCCTGCGCCATCGCTCCACGTCAGTGGCACGGTAACCTGGTCTTCCGCACCGAGGTCGAAGCTCGTGCGGCTGCTCGTGAACAGCGCGCGATGGTTGGGCTCCGGGCCCTCGCCCGCCGTGCGCAGCCCGGTCTGCAACAGCCCGAGCCGGTTCGTGTCCGTGTCCAGCAACCTCACCAGGTCGTCAGGCCGATCCTTGGCGACCGGGTAGCCGAGCAGTGTCGCGCCCTGCAGCGTGCCGCCCTCGAGGCTGATCTCGACATCCAGGACATCGGTCGTGACGCTAATGGTCGGCGCGCCGGCAGCCGCGGGAGCTTCGGGCTGCCCTTCGACCGTCGGCATCACGTCCGGTGCGTCTACGCTGGTGTCGGTGAGTTCCGGCAGGTCGGTGACGTCCGGCTGGGGCGCTTCCAGCGCCTCGGTCGTCTGTTGCGGCGCCGGCCGCGGCGCATAGTCTTCGGTCCACTGCTGCCACGTAATCCACGCCAGCATCAGGAACAATGCCCAAATAAGCAGTCTCTGGTTATCCATTCCTATCGTTTCCGCGATCACCGCCGTTGCGGCCGCGCCGGCATCGCTGCCAGTGCGCCGCCATGCTGTCAAACAACTGCCGGTTGGTGGCCGTGGCGGCCGCCGGCTGGTTGATGACAACTACGTCCATTCCGCTTAACTCCGCCTGGTGTTGTCGAAACGACTCCCTGACGATGCGTTTTATTCGATTTCTGCCGGTCGCCTGCCGGCAGTGTTTTTTCGATATCGCCAGGCCCAGCCGGGCGTTATCGAGGTCATTCTTCCGGGCCAGTACGGTAAACCATTTGTCACGGCTGCGCGTGGCTTTTTTGAACACGCGGCCGAACGCTGCGGCGTTGAGCAGCCGGTTCTCTTTCTGGAGCCTGTAAATGGAGCAGCCTGCCAACTGCGGGGCGCGGCCGGTAGCGGCGGGCTACTGGGGCGTGAGCTTGGCGCGGCCTTTGGCGCGACGGCGCTTCAACACGAGGCGCCCGGCTTTCGTCGCCATACGGGCACGGAAACCGTGTGTGCGTGCTCGCTTGATCTTGCTTGGCTGATACGTACGTTTCATCTGTCGGGTACCTGGTTTTTTCGCTTGCCGCTCAGCGGCCTGCGTTCCGGAAGGGCGGCAAGATTACGCACATGGCAAAACGCTGTCAATAGAGCGCTGGAAACACTTTCGGGCCGCCGCCAGGCACGATATGGGCTTACCCATATGGCGGCGCTCAGGCAGACGTTATAGACTGCCCGGTCTTCCACCGAATAACTAGAATCGACACGTTTTGGGGACTCAATTGGCAGCTGGCATGACGCTCTGGAACCGGTGCGTCCGCGACCTTCAGGCGGAGCTGCCCGAGCAGGATTTCAACACCTGGATCCGGCCGCTGCAGGCGGTCGAGGATGGCGAGGTCCTGCGGCTCCTGGCGCCCAATCGCTTTGTCGTCGACTGGCTGCAGGAGCATTACATCGCCCGCATCCTCGAGATCGTCGCCGCGCACGGCTACCAGACCGAGGTCGTGGTGGAGGTCGGCTCACGCCAGGTGGTCCAGCCGGCGCCGGCGCGGCCGCGCCCCAAAGCCGTCGCATCCACGCAGCCAGCTCCCATGGCGATCGAGTCGCACCTGAATCCCGCGTTCACGTTCGACGCCTTCGTCGAGGGCAAGAGCAACCAGCTCGCCAAGGCCGCCGCTTCACAGGTTGGTGAGAACCCCGGCAAGTCCTATAACCCGCTGTTCATTTACGGTGGGGTCGGCCTCGGCAAGACGCACCTGATGCAGGCCGTTGGCAACTCGATGTTGCAGCAGAACCCCAAGGCTCGCGTTGCGTACGTGCATTCGGAGCGCTTCGTCGGCGACATGGTCCGGGGCCTGCAGCACAACACGATTTCGGAATTCAAGCGCAGCTACCGGTCGCTTGACGCGCTGCTGATCGACGACATCCAGTTTTTCGCGGGCAAGGAGCGTTCCCAGGAAGAGTTCTTCCACACATTCAATGCCTTGCTCGAGGGGCAGCGGCAGATCGTGCTGACCTGCGATCGCTACCCGAAGGAGGTCAACGGCCTCGAAGAACGGCTGAAGTCGCGGTTCGGGTGGGGCCTGACCGTCGCCATAGAGCCGCCCGAACTCGAAACGTCGGTCGCGATCCTGATGAGCAAGGCTGCCGCCGAGAACATCGAGTTGCCCGAAGAGGTCGCGTTTTTTATCGCGAAGCGGATTCGGTCAAACGTGCGCGAACTCGAGGGCGCGCTGCGGCGGGTCATTGCCAACTCGCGTTTCACCGACCGGCCGATTGACCTGGATTTCGCCAAAGAAGCCTTGCGGGACCTGCTGGCGATGCAGGCCCGGCTCGTCTCGATCGAGAACATCCAGAAGACCGTCGCCGAGTATTTCAAGATTCGCGTGGCCGACCTGCTTTCCAAGCGCCGCAGCCGTTCCATTGCGCGGCCGAGGCAGGTCGCGATGGCGCTGTCGAAAGAGCTCACCAACCACAGCCTTCCGGAAATCGGTGATGCATTTGGCGGCCGCGACCACACGACGGTGCTGCACGGCTGTCGCCGGGTACAGGCGCTGCGCGAGACGGACAAGCGCGTTGACGACGACTATATGAATCTGTTGAGAACCCTGACAGGATGATGTGGATAACCCGTGGACAAGTCGGCAAGCCGATTTTATCCACAAGCTGCCCACAGGTACCCGGCAGGGCGCTCACTCGAAACACAGGCCAGTTTTAGCATTTAACTTGTTGTTTTTTAAGGCAAAATATTTTTTATCCACAGGATCAATTGAGCCTAATAATAACAACAATAGATTGATGTCCAATATTTATTAACAGGTGGAATCTATGAAATTCAGTGCAGCTCGGGACGTGCTGTTGAAACCTCTTCAGGCCGTCATAGGCGTCGTGGAACGGCGGCAGACGATGCCGATACTCTCGAACGTACTCCTGGTCGTCAAAGGTAACGAACTCGCCGTTACGGCAACCGACCTGGAAGTCGAACTGGTTGCCCAGGCCGAGGTGGCCGTGGAGGCCGGGGGTGAAATCACGGTATCCGGGCGCAAGCTCCTGGATATTTGCCGCGCGCTGCCGGAAGGCTCCGAGGTGGACATCGGGCTCAGCGGCGAGAAGGTGGTTGTAAAGTCCGGGCGCAGCAAATTCAGCCTGGCAACCTTGCCGGCTGCGGAGTTTCCTACAGTCGAGGACATCAAGGCCGGGCAGACCGTGTCGGTCGATCAGGCGGTTCTGGGCCGCCTGATCGAAAAGACGCATTTTTCGATGGCGCAACAGGACGTGCGCTATTACCTGAATGGCATGTTGCTCGAGACCGGCGGCAAGCACCTGCGGGCCGTGGCGACAGATGGGCACCGGCTGGCGCTTTGTGAGGCCGAGGTGGACTCGGCCGTGAACGAGCAGCAGGTCATCGTGCCGCGCAAGGGTGTGCTGGAATTGCAGCGGTTGCTCAGTGGGGAAGGGTCGGTGGACGTCGAGTTGGGCGAAAACCACGTTCGGATTCAGCTGGAAGGAATCCGCTTCACGTCCAAACTCATCGACGGCCGATTCCCGGAGTACGAGCGCGTCATACCCGCGGACTCCAGCAACGAACTGACGGCCGACCGCGAGCTGCTGCGCAGCGCATTGCAGCGAACCGCGATCCTGTCAAATGAGAAGTACCGCGGCATCCGGTTGATTATCCGGGATAGTGGCGTTGTGATGCAGGCCCACAACCCGGAGCAGGAAGAGGCCGAAGAGGAACTCGAGGTAGCGTACAGCGGTGAGGACATTGAAATTGGCTTCAACGTCAATTACCTGCTGGATGCGCTGGGCGGTGTCGATGGTGAGCAGGTGAGCATCTCGGTACAGGATGGCAATTCGAGCTGCCTGATTCGCGTGCCGTCCAGCGACGAGTGCAAATTCGTCGTCATGCCAATGCGGCTCTAGGGGCTCGCGGACCCGGGCGACGTGCCTATCCTGGAATTCTCGGCGCAGGGCTTTCGATGTCTTGCGAGCGTCGAGCTGGAGGCGGACCCGGGCTTTAACCTTATCTGCGGCCCGAATGCGTCGGGCAAAACCAGCATCCTGGAGGCGATAGCGTACCTGGGCCGGGGCAAGTCGTTTCGCGGCGCGCCGGTGACGAGCCTGGTCCGGCATGGCGACAAGGCATTCGTGCTCTTTGGGCAGGTCGAGGACGGTGGCCGGGTCGCGAAAGTCGGCGTACGCAATAGCGCCGACGGCCTCGAGGTCAAAATCGACGGCAGGTCCGGCGGTGGTGCGGCGGAGCTTGCCGCGGCGCTGCCTTTGCAAATCATCGACCCCGATGTTCATGACCTCGTTGCGGGCGCGCCGGATCAGCGCCGGCGGTATCTCGACTGGATCGCGTTTCACGTGGAACATGGCTACCTGGAGACCTGGCGCCGGTTTCGTCGTGCGCTGAAGCAGCGCAATGCAGCGCTGCGGTCCGGGCAGGCGGCCGCCACCATCAGCGGCTGGAATGCGGAGTTCGTGGAACTGGCAGGGCGCGTCGACGCGGCGCGGAGGCTGGCGCTGGAGGTGGCCAGGGAGGAGCTCGAAGAAACCGGCGCGGCGATGCTCGGCGCTGAAATCCGTTTCGAATACCGGCCCGGCTGGAAGGAGGGCGTCGACTTGCTGGACGCGCTCGAGTCGGGCCTGGAGCGCGACCGGCAGCAAGGCAGCACGCAGTCAGGTCCCCACCGGGCGGATCTGCGGCTGATCTACGACGAGCGGCAGGCCCGCAAGCTGGTTTCGCGGGGCCAGCAGAAGCTGCTGGCCTGTGCGATGGTCATCGCGGCGGCGCAGACGGCGCAGTCCGCACTCGAACGACCGCTGCTGATGCTGCTCGACGATCCGGCGGCGGAGCTTGACGACCAGTCGCTGGCACGGCTGATGGCCGGGGTGCGCAACCTGGGCTGCCAGGTGATCGCGACGAGCCTGGCGCCCGATACGGCGATATTCGACGGTGAGGGCGCTGTGTTTCACGTGGAACACGGGGAATTGAGCAGGGTGAACTGACGTCATTGCGAGGCTCCGGGGCGAAACGATCTGAAGGCGGTTGCCGCGGGGCCTTCGGGCCTTGGCAATGACGTCGCGGAAACGCCTAAAACCCTATAAAAAATAAGTATTTGAAGGGGCTTGATGGCGCCCTTTTTGATACAATACGCCGGTTATATCCAGAGGAAACGGGATGACCGACGAAACCGAATATACTTCCAGTAATATCAAGGTCTTAAAGGGCCTGGAAGCAGTCCGCAAACGGCCGGGAATGTACATCGGCGACACCGACGATGGCACCGGTCTGCACCACATGGTTTTCGAGGTCGTCGACAACTCGATCGACGAGGCCCTGGCCGGTTATTGCGACGAGATCACCGTGACGATTCACGCGGACGAGTCGGTCACGATCACTGACGACGGCCGCGGCATTCCCGTTGACATGCACCCCGAGGAGGGGCGCTCTGCCGCCGAGGTCATCATGACCGTGCTGCACGCGGGCGGTAAATTCGACGATAACTCCTACAAGGTCTCGGGCGGCCTGCACGGCGTTGGCGTTTCGGTCGTCAACGCACTGTCGGAGCACCTGGTCCTGACAATCCACCGCGAGGGGGAGATTCACCAGCAGGAATACGAGCACGGCGAGCCGAAGGCGCCGCTGGCTGTCGTTGGCGAGACGGACCGCTCGGGAACGACGCTCCGTTTCAAGCCGTCGAGCAACACGTTTACGAACATCGAATTTCACTATGACATCCTGGCCCGCCGGCTTCGCGAGCTGTCGTTTCTCAACTCCGGGGTGCGCATCCGCCTGGTCGACGAGCGCGACGAGCAGGAAGACGTATTCGAATACGAGGGCGGCATCATGGCCTTCGTCGAGCACCTCAACCGCAACAAGACGCCGGTCCACGGCAACGTGTTCCATTTCTCGGTGACCCAGGACGACGTTGGCGTTGAGGTGGCGCTGCAGTGGAACGACGGCTACCAGGAAAACATGTTCTGCTACACGAACAACATTCCGCAGCGCGATGGCGGCACCCACCTGGCCGGCTTTCGCTCCGCGCTCACGCGCACGCTGAACAGCTACATCGAGAAAGAGCTCAGCGCCAAGAAGGACAAGTTCACGCCCTCCGGCGACGATGCCCGCGAGGGCCTGACGGCGGTACTGTCGGTCAAGGTGCCCGACCCGAAGTTCTCGTCCCAGACCAAGGACAAATTAGTTTCATCTGAAATTAAAGGCATCGTCGAACAGGCGATGGCTGGCAGGCTGTCGGATTTCCTGCTTGAACACCCGGCCGAAGCCAAGGCCATCGTGTCGAAGATCGTCGACGCGGCGCGCGCGCGCGAGGCCGCGCGCAAGGCTCGCGAGATGACCCGCCGCAAGGGGGCGCTCGACGTTGCCGGGCTGCCCGGCAAGCTGGCTGACTGCCAGGAGAAAGACCCGGCGCTGTCAGAGCTGTTCCTGGTCGAGGGCGACTCGGCAGGCGGGTCGGCCAAGCAGGGCCGCGACCGCCGCACCCAGGCCATCCTGCCGCTGAAGGGCAAGATCCTGAACGTCGAAAAGGCGCGCTTCGACAAGATGCTGTCATCCGTCGAGGTCGGCACGCTGATAACGGCGCTTGGAACCGGCATCGGCCGCGAGGACTTCGATCCCGACAAGCTGCGTTATCACCGCATTATCATCATGACCGACGCCGACGTCGACGGCTCGCACATTCGCACCTTGTTGCTGACATTCTTTTACCGGCAGATGCCGGAGCTCATCGAGCGCGGCCACGTGTACATTGCCCAGCCGCCGCTCTACAAGATCAAGCGCGGCAAGCAGGAGGTCTACGTCAAGGACGATGCCGAGCTGAACGCCTACCTGCTCAACTCGGCGCTGGACAAGGCCGAGCTGTACGTCAACCAGGAAGCGCCGCCGCTGTCCGGCGTGGCGCTGGAGTCGCTGGCCAAAGAGCACATCGCGGTGGAAACCATTATCGCCCGGCTTGCGGGGCGGTATGATGAGGCCGTTCTGCGCGTTCTTAGCACGTTGCCCGAAGTTAGCAGCACAATTACCGAAGATCTCGACAAGTTGGAGGAGTGGACGGCGCAGCTGTCGGCGGCCCTGCCGAAAACCAACGGTGATCGGGCAAGCAACGGCAACGGCGGCTCCTACAGCGCGGCACTGGATCGCGGGGACGAGGACGGCGAGGGCGTGCGCATCGGTATCACGCGGGTGCAGCACGGCATTGGCGCCACCCGCTACCTGCCGCGCGAGTTTTTCGACACCAACGAGTACCAGCACATCATGGCGCTGGCCGCGAAGCTCACGGAGCTCATTGGCGACGGGGCATACGTGAAGCGCGGCGAGCGGCAATCAGCCGTCGAGACCTTTGCCGAGGCGGTCGACTGGCTCATGAGCGAGGCCCGGCGCGGGCAGGCGATTCAACGCTACAAGGGTCTTGGCGAGATGAACCCCGAACAGCTTTGGGACACCACGGTCAACCCGGAAACCCGCCGCCTCATGCAGGTGAAGATCGAGGACGCCGTCAAGGCGGACGAAATTTTCACGACGCTCATGGGTGACCAGGTCGAGCCACGCCGGGAATTCATCGAGAAGAACGCGCTCACGGTCGAGAACCTCGACGTCTAGCTCGCCACAGTCCTGACAAACATGGCTCGAACGCGCCTGCTGATCCACTCGGTCTTCCTGTTCCTGCTGCCACTCGTGGTGGCCTGGTCTGGCCTGAGCGTAGCGACCACGGCGCTGCTCGTCGTGCTCATGCTGCTGTGGCGCTGGCTCGTCGTCATCAGCGGCTTCGTCATTCCCGACAAGACGCCGCAGGTCGTGCTCGAGACCATAGCCGTTAGCCACTTCGTCGAAAAAGTGCGCTGGTGCATGGATCGCCTCGGCATCGACTACGAAGAGCGCCAGAGTGGCGGGACGCTCGGCGCTTTTTTCACGGGCCGCAGCGTGCCGCAGCTGCGCGTTCGCACCGGCATGGTCCAGAGCGTTATTGGCAACTCACCTGAAATCCTGCGCTTTCTCTGGGGCAACTACTCGGCTGCCCACGGCGAAAGGGCGGAGTTCCTGGCCCCGACGCTCGAGCGCATCGAATTCGAGAAGCGGCTGGATCGATACGCCCGCTTCCAGCAAGTCTGGGTTTACTACCATATCCTCGATGACCGGGCGCTGACGCTACACCTCTGGGGCGTCGACAGCCCTGGCACCCGGGCGTGGCACAAGCCACTGCTCAAGGTGCTGTTCCCGCTGTTGCGCCTGCTGATGCGCCGCAGTTTCCGCATCACCGACGCCCACTATGCGAAAGCCGTCGAGTTCATCGAGGAGACGCTGTCGGACGTCGATACCCGCCTGGCCGACGGCCGCGGCTCGATTCTCGGCGGTGACGCCATCAACTACACGGATATTGCCTTCGCCGCGCTATCGGGCCCCTGGCTGATGCCGGCCGGCTACGGTGGAGGGGCCGCCGAGGGCTGTCGCATAGAGCGCGATGAGGCGTCGGAACCGATGCGGGCGGACGCGGCGCGCTGGATTGAGGATTTCCCGAGAGCCACGGGCTTCGTCGAGCGCCTTTACGCCGAGGAACGCCAGGCCAACAATTGAGTCAAAACGCATTGCTATGAACAAAATCATCTACCTGCTTGGATTTATCGTGCTCGCCGGTTGCGCGTCGCAGGACGAACAGGGCGACCCGTCAACCCAGGATATCGCACAGGCCGTCAAGGATTTCATCGAGCTTCGTGAACTGGAGGAACAGCCCTCGATGCGCAGCGGGACGAACGACGGCTGGACCCAGATTGACGATACTTTCATCGTGTATACCGCACGCAAGAAGCCCTTCCTCGTCGAATTTGCCAGGCCCTGCTGGGAGCTGCGCGACAACACGCGCATCACACCGGACAGACGCTGGGATGCCAACACCATTCGTTCGCGTTTCGACACGATTCGCGGGTGCCGGATCCACAGGATCTATGGCCTGACCGAGGCGGAAGCCGCTGAGCTCAAGAACATCGGTGAGGCGCCGGGAAGCCGCAACTAACGCGACCGGCGACTGATCTCAAACAACCAACGCGGCATCGACCGCAAGGGGAACCATTGTGAAAAAAACCATTACGAGCGCGGCAGCGCTGGTCCTGCTCGCCGGGTGCGGGCAATCATCCACGCCGGATTCGGCGGCGGGCGCAGACGCGGCGCCGGTTTCGGGCATCGACCTGTCATACATCGACTCGAACGTTCGGCCGGGCGATGACTTCTTTGCCCACGTCAACGGCAGGTGGGTCGAGGAATTCGAAATTCCGGCCGACAAGTCCAACTACGGGACGTTCGCCAAACTCACCGAAGCGGCCGAAGAGGACGTCAAGGCCATCATCGAGATGTCGGCGACGGGCGATTTCGCCAAGGGCTCCGACGAGCAGAAGGTCGGCGACCTGTACAAGTCTTATCTCGACATGGAAACGCGCGACGCGCTGGGCATCGCCCCGCTACAGCCGGAGCTCGATCGCATTGCCGCCATTTCCAGTCACGACGAGCTGCCGGCGTACTTCGCGGACGCTACCAGGCGTGGTTACGGCATGCCTTTCGGCCTGGCCCAGTTTCCGGACATGAAGAACCCGGGATTCTATGGCGTCTACGCTTTCCAGGGCGGCCTGGGTTTGCCCGAGCGCGAGTACTATTTCAACGACGACGACAAGTCCGTGGCGCTGCGTGAGCAGTACGTCGCCCACATCGAGACGATGTATGGGCTCGCCGGGCTCGAGAACGGCGCGGAAGCTGCGCAGACGATCATGGCGCTCGAAACGCGCCTGGCCGGGCAGCACATGCGCAAGGAAGACGCGCGCGACTGGCAGGCCAACTACAACAAAGTGCCCGTCGGCGAGCTGGGCACGGTCATGCCGCAGTTCGACTGGGACGGCTACCTGGAAACGCTCGGGCTGACCGAGCTCGACGGCCTGATCGTGCTGATGACGGATTACATGGGCGAGCTCGATGCCATCATCCGCGACACCGACCTCGAGACCTGGAAGACCTACCTGACGTGGGGCGCCCTCAACGCCAAGGCCGGGCTGCTGGACGAGGCGCTCGACAAGCAGAACTTCGCTTTCTACGGGACGGCGCTGAGCGGCACGCCCGAGCAGGAAGAGCCGTGGCGCCGCGCCGTCGGAACCGTCAACGGTTTGCTGGGCGAGGTCGTCGGCAAGGTGTACGTCAAGAATCATTTCCCGCCCGAGGCCAAGGAGCGCATGCTCGAGCTGGTTGGCAACCTGATTGCTGCCTACGAAGTCAGCATCCGGGACCTCGAATGGATGGGCGAAGACACCCGGGCCGAGGCGCTCGACAAACTGTCGAAGTTCACGCCCAAGATCGGTTACCCGGACGAATGGCGCGACTACTCGGCGCTGACCATCGAGCCTGGCGACCTGTTCGGCAACGTCGAACGCGCGACGCTGGCCGAGTACCAGCGGCAACTCGATCGCCAGGGCGGCCCCGTGGACCGGGGCGAGTGGGGCATGAATCCGCAGCGGGTTAATGCCTACTACAACCCGACGCTCAACGAGATCGTCTTCCCGGCCGCCATCCTGCAGCCGCCGTTCTTTAACCTGGCCGCGGACGACGCGGTCAACTATGGCGCCATCGGCGCCGTGATCGGCCATGAAATCGGCCACGGCTTCGATGACAAGGGCAGCACCTTCGACGGCGATGGGGCGTTACGCAACTGGTGGACCGACGATGATCGGGCCGAGTTCGAGCGGCGGACCGGCGCGCTGGTCGATCAGTACGACAGCTACAAGGTGTTCGACGACCTGCACGTGAATGGCACATTCACGCTCGGCGAGAACATTGGTGACCTGGGCGGCCTCAGCATTGCCCTGAAGGCATACCAGATGTCGCTGAACGGCGATGCGTCGCCGGAGATCGACGGCTACGTCGGCGAACAGCGCGTCTTGCTGGGCTGGGCACAGGTCTGGCGCCGCAAGTACCGCGACGAAGAGCTGCGCCGCCGCATAGCAGTCGATCCGCACTCGCCGGCCGAGTTTCGCGTGAACGGCATCGTCCGCAACATGCCGGAGTTCTATACGGCGTTCGACGTTACGGAAGGCGATGCGCTGTACCTGCCGCCCGAAGAGCGCGTCAAGATCTGGTAACGCATGACCAGGCGGCCGCCTGTTCGAGGGCGGCCGCTCTGTCATCGTCAATGGTCTCTAGCCGCCCGGTGCGCGGGCGGCGATGAATGCCTCGACCTCGGCGAGCGACGGGCTGTTCAGCACGCCGGGGAACCGGGTGCAGTTGAGCGCGGCGACCGCGGCGGCAAAGCGCACGGTGCGATCATCGTCCCAGGCGTTTAGAAACCCGTAGACGATACCCGCGCGGAAAGAATCGCCGCCGCCCGTCGTATCGACAGGGTCGATCTCGAACGGCGGCAGGAATCGTGGATCCTCGTCGTTGCGTCCGTACCAGGCGGGCCTGCCGCCAAAGGTAAAAATGACGAGACCGGCGGTTGCCGCCCGGTATTGCCGAAACAGGTCGTCGATCTCCCGATCCGGATAATTTTCGCGCAGGAACGACTCCGCGATTACCACGGCGGATATGTGACCGAGCAACGGGCTGTCATGGGTGCAGTCCACGGTAACGACCGGGATGCCGGCCTCGTGCGCAATCCTGGCGGCCCGCCGCGCCGGCGCCGCGAAGAACGGGTCGAGACAAACCACTTTCGCGGCGGCGATATCGTCTTCGCGCGGTGAGTTCCATTCTTCGTTGTCCTGCAGGGCGCCGTAGGTGCCGAAAATGGTCCGGGTTTCGCCGGCGGCGAACACGACTTCCTGTGCGCCGCGATAGTTTTCGCGAAGAGCGAGCCGCGACGTGTCGACACCGTGCTCCGACAACAAGTCCCTGGTGCGCCGGCCACTGTCGTCATCGCCGATCCAGCTGCCGTCAAGCTTCACGCCCGCGCCAAGCCGCGCCAGCACGATCGCGGAGTTGGCGGCCTCGCCGCCCGTCATGTGCAGGACGTCGTCGATCTCGGCATAACCCTCGGGCGCCGGGAATGCGCCGCGGACCCGGTACAACGTGCTCGACGAGACCACGCCATAGGCGTAGACGTCCGGCGCCGTGCTAGCGGCCAAACTTCTCGCCGAAGAAGTCACCCTCGTTCCACGTGGGCCGGCCGGCCTCGTTGGCGATCGCAAAACCGATGCGCGCGTTGGCCCGGGCAAAACGGACCGCGGAATCCCAGTCAACGGGGCGCGATAAATCGTCGGACGGTTGGTGGTAGTGGTTCTTGCGGTGCTCGTCTTGCACGGCCTTGCCGTCGATCGACGGGTCCGTGGAGGTGAAGCCGGGTTTCAGGTAGACAGACGGCACGCCGCGGCGCACGAACGAGTACTGGTCCGAGCGGCGGAACAGATTCTCCTCGGGCATCGGATCGGGCGTCAGCGTGAAGCCCTCGGCCACGATCGCCGCCCCCACCGTATCTTCGAGCGACGAATGTTGCGCACCGAATGCGATGATGTCCGCCACGGGGTAGAGGAACAGCGGCATGTCCAGGTTGACGTTTGCGATGATCGCATCCGACGGCACGGTCGGGTAATGCGCGAAATAGTCGGAGCCCAACAGGCCCCGCTCCTCGGCCGTCAGCGCGATGAAAATCATCGAGCGCTGCGCGGGCGAATTCACGACGGCCCGAGCTGTCTCGATGAGCAGCGACGTTCCCATCGCGTTGTCGTACATGCCGTTATAGATCGAATCGCCGTCAACCGGTGCGCCGATGCCGTTGTGATCCAGGTGCGCCGTGAAGACGATGTACTCGTTCTTCAGTTCGGGGTCCGTGCCGGGGACGATGCCGACGACGTTGGGGCTCGTGATGACCTCGTGCGCCGTCTTCTTGCCCAACGTCACCTCGAAGCCGAGCGGGATCGACGCCGGCGTCGACGCTGCCGTTGCATCACGCGCTTCCGCAAACGAAATGGGCGTCCCCGCGAACAGCTCATGCGCCACTTCGGTGCTGATCGATGCGCTGCCCAGGATCTCGGGGTAGTAGTCGGCGGGCTCGCCCGTCAGCGTGATCCAGGCCATGCCCGGGCGGGAGCCGGCCTGCGCCTTGACGCGCTCCCAGGGGACGAACTCGTCGATGCGCCTCGAGCGCAGGCCGATTATGCCGATCGCGCCGCGGCGCACGGCTTCGGCGGCCTTGGTCCGGCTCGACGAATAATAGGCGCGCTCCTCGCTGGGCAGCGTGGCCGGCGCGTTGCCGAACAGCGCGATGATCTTCCCCTCGACGTCGATGCCGTCGTAATCGGAGTAACCGACCTCGGGCGCGTGCACGCCGAACCCGACGTAGACGACTTCGGCGCGCACACTGGCTTCTTCGCGCACCTTGTCGCCACCCATCACGTAATGCTCTTTGTACCGCAACTCCGTGTCCTCGCCGTCCCGATGGGCGATCAGCGTCGTGCTCTCTTCGTCGATGCGGTACGAGATCAACGGCACCTGCTGGTACCAGCCGTCGTCGCCGCCGGGCGTCAGGCCCATCTCGGCGAAGCGCTCGGCGACATACTGCGCGGCCTCGTCGTACCCCTTCTCGCCGGCCATGCGTCCTTCGCGCGCATCGTCGGCGAGGTAGGCGATGTGATCGGCGAGCGCCTCCCGCGTGATCGTGTCGACGGCGGTATTCTCGTCAACGGCTGGCGCCGGCGCATCATCGGACGAGCAGGCCGACAGCAGGGCGACAGCCACCACCAAATTGCTGCGCCGCTTCGCTGCTCGCAAAGACCGGCTATTCCTCACGCGCTTTCTCCTTATACAACGAGCTGATCTCGTGCATCTTGTTCTCGACCCATTCCTGGGCGATGAGGTTCGTTTCCTTGGGCTTGCGATCGCCGGGCGCGATCGGCGGCCCGATGCAGAAACGGATCTTTCCCGGCGTTTTTGCCATGCCGCGCTTGGGCCAGTGGTCGCCCGCGTTGTGTGCGACAGGCACGATCTTGCACCCGGTCTCGGCCGCGAGCGCTGCCCCGCTGACACCGTAACGGCGGGTCTCGCCCGGCGGCATGCGCGTGCCCTCGGGGAAAATGCAGACAGACATGCCGCTGGCGAGGCGCTCCTTGCCTTGCTCGATGACCTGTTTGACCGCCGAGCCGCCGGACCGGCGGTCGATCGCGATGGACTTCATGACGAGGCCCAGCGCCCAGCCGAACACCGGCAGGTACAGAAGCTCCTTCTTCAACACCCACGCCGAGGCCGGCAGCGCGGCTATCTGCCAGTAAGTCTCGAGCGCCGTAGTGTGCTTGATCAGGAAAACGCAGGGCTCATCGGGAATGTTCCCGGCGCCTTCGGTCGAAACGTCGAGCCCGCAGATCACCCGTCCCGCCCAGAGACACACCCTGGCCCACGCCACGGCAACGGCCCAGCGCCAGCTGTGCGGGGCCCAGAACAGAATGAGCACGGTCGCCGACAGCACCAGGGCCGCCCCGTACATGACGATCGTGAACAGCAGGCCGCGGAACCAGAGCATCTAGATCGACAGGCGGGAAATATCCGCGACGTCGAGGAACAGTGCGCGCAGCTGGCTCAACAGCGCCAGCCGGTTCGCGCGCGTTGCCTTGTCGTCGACATTGACCATGACATCGTCGAAGAAGGTGTCGACCGGCTCGCGCAGCTCGGCCAGCGCTTGCAGAACCTCCGTGTAGCGGCGCTTCTCGAGCAGCGGCGTGACCTCCGCGGTGGCGCTCTCGAGCGCGCTGGCCAGCGCCTTCTCGGCCGCCTCGGTGAGCAGCTTTGCCTTGACCTCGTCGACGCCGTCGACGTCGGCCTGGCGCAGGATGTTGGCAATACGCTTGTTGGCCGCAGCGAGGCTGGCGGCGGGCTCGAGCCCGATAAAGGCCTGCACGGCGGCGAGCCGGCGGTCGAAATCGACGAGCGACGAGGGCCTGCGCGCAAGGACTGCGTCGAACGTCTCGGCCGCAAGCGATTCGTCCCGATCGAGGAAGTAGCGGCGCAGCCTTTCCGTGATAAACGTATAGAGCTCGCCCTCGAGATCCGCGCCCTCTTCGGGCTTCTTGGGCTGCGCCACAACGGCCGTGGCAATCAGCGCATTCAGGTCAAGGTCGAGCTCGCACTCGATGAGCACGCGAATGATGCCGAGCGCGGCGCGCCGCAGTCCGAACGGGTCGCGGTTGCCCGAGGGTTTCTTGCCGAGGGCGAACACGCCGGCGAGCGTGTCGAGGCGGTCGGCGACGGCGAGCGCCTGGCCGTTGACCGACGCCGGCAGCTCGTCGCCGGCAAAGCGCGGCAGGTAATGCTCGGCAATCGGGTCGGCGACCTCGGCCGGCTCCTTGTCCGACAGCGCGTAGTAGCGGCCCATGATGCCCTGCAGCTCGGGAAACTCACCGACCATGCCGGTTACGAGGTCGCACTTCGCCAGGAGCGCCGACTGGCGTAACGGGGCGACGTCCAGCTGCAGCGACTCGCCGATGTTTTCGGCCAGGCCGGCGACACGCATGGCCTTGTCATACAGGCTGCCCAGGCCGCGCTGGTAAACGACGTCGCGCAAGGAATCTGCGCGTGCCGACAACGGAATGCGCCGGTCCGACTCCCAGAAGAACGCGGCGTCCGCCAGGCGCGGGCGAATGACACGCTCGTTGCCGTCGCGGACCTGGTCCGGGTCCTTGCTTTCGAGGTTGGCGACCGTAATGAACTTCGCGAGCAGCTTGCCGTCGGTATCGGCAACCGGGAAATAACGCTGATGGCTGGTCAGGGTGGAAACGACGGCCTCACGGGGCAACTCGAGATACTGCTCGTCGAAAGAGCCGACAATGGGCACAGGCCACTCGACCAGCGCCGTGACCTCGTCGTAGAGGTCGTCGCCGCCAATCGCCGTGCCGCCCGCGGTATCGGCGGCTGCCGTAACGCCTTCGCGGACCATGGCGAGGCGGCGCTCGAAGTCGGCGATAACGCGCCCCTCCTGCTCGAGGGTTCCCAGGTAGTCAGCCGGCGAGGCAATTGTTACCGGCCCGCGCGTGTGAAACCGGTGGCCTCGGGACTCGTTGCCCGCGGCCACGCCCATGATCGGCGCCTCGATGGTGTTCTCGCCGTGCAGTAACACGACCCAGTGCACGGGGCGCACAAACTCCGCGTCGCCGGCGCCCCAGCGCATGCGTCGCGGAATAGGCAGGGCGGCCAGCGCGCGTTCGATCAGTTCGGGCACCAGCTCCTCGGCCTTGCGGCCCTTTTCGACGACTTCGCTGATCAGCCACTCGCCCTTGTCGGTTTGCTCGCGGCCGAGCGCATCGACCTCGACGCCGCACTTCTTCGCGAATGCGGTCGCGGCCGGCGTCGGGTTACCGTCATCGTCGAAGGCGACCTTGACCGGTGGGCCTTTCTGCGTGCTCTTGCGATCCTGCTGGGCCAGGTCGAGACCCTCGATCAGTACGGCGAGACGTCGCGGGCTGGCATAAGCATGTACGGCGCCGTGGCCGAGCCGCGCATCGTCGACGCCCTGCTCGAGGCCGCTCGCAAACGCGCCCATCAACGAACGCAGCGCCTTCGGGGGCAGCTCCTCGGTCCCGAGCTCGACCAGGAAGTCCGCCGCCTTACTCATCGCCGCCTCCCACCGACTCGACCATCGGGAAACCGAGCGCTTCGCGACTGGCGTAATAAGCCTCGGCCACGGCACGCGCCATCGTGCGCACCCGCAGGATGAAGCGCTGCCGCTCGCTGACCGAAATGGCCTGGCGCGCGTCGAGCAGGTTGAACGTGTGTGAAGCCAGCAGCATCTGCTCGTACGCCGGCAGCGCGAGCCCGAGCTCGATCAGGCGCACGGCTTCGTGTTCCGCATGGTCGAAGCCGTGGAACAGCTCGTCGACGTCGGCGACCTCGAAATTGTATTTCGACTGTTCGACCTCGTTCTGGTGATAGACGTCGCCGTAGGTTATGCGCCCCAGCGGTCCGTCGGTCCACACGAGGTCGAAGATGCTCTCGACGCCCTGCAGATACATCGCGAGGCGCTCGATGCCGTAAGTGATCTCCCCGGTAACCGGCCGGCATTCGAGTCCGCCGACCTGCTGGAAGTAGGTGAACTGCGTAATCTCCATGCCGTTGAGCCACACTTCCCAGCCGAGCCCCCAGGCGCCCAGCGTCGGCGACTCCCAGTTGTCCTCGACGAAGCGGATGTCGTGCACTTCGGGGTCAATGCCTATCGCGCGCAGCGAATCGAGGTACAGCTCCTGGATGTCGTGGGGTGACGGCTTGATGACCACCTGGTACTGGTAATAATGCTGCAGCCGAAACGGGTTGTCGCCGTAACGGCCGTCCGTCGGCCGCCGCGACGGCTGCACGTAGGCGGCCGACCACGGCTCGGGACCGATCGCGCGCAGGAACGTCGCCGGATGAAACGTCCCCGCCCCCATTTCCTTGTCATACGGCTGCATGACGACGCAGCCGCGCTCCGCCCAGAATTGCTGCAGCTTGAGGATCAGGTCCTGGAAGCTCAGTACGGACGACGGTTCTTGTTTAGCCATGAAAGATCGGTGGGGCCCCAAACCCGCGCAGTATATAGGTTTTCGGGCAATGTGCGAGGGGCTTGGCCGCAGGGCTTGAGAGGGCCGGCGGAGACGTTGCTCACCGGAAGTAAAGCGCAGCGCAGCGAGCCATGAAGGTGAGTGACGTCGCAGCCGGCCTGGCGCACCATTGTAGAGCAGCCACTAGACAGGCCGCACTGATATGGTGCACTATTGGTGCGGATGGGCGGCGGGCCGCTATTAAAATCAATGACTTACGAGTCGCACCAATTTGGCACGCTTTCTGCAATACCAAGGACAACCTGGCCCGGATGAGCCGGGCATTTTTATGGTTTTTAACTGGAGGAAAGATTCATGAAGCCCAAGGACGTTCTCGGCCTTCTAAAAGACGCCGAGGCAAAGTTTGTCGACTTTCGTTTCACGGACACGAAAGGCAAAGAACAACACGTAACGGTGCCCGCACACACGGTCGACGAAGACCTGTTTGAGGACGGCAAGATGTTCGACGGTTCGTCGATCTCCGGCTGGAAGGGCATCAATGAATCCGACATGATCCTGCTGCCGGATCCGTCGTCAGCGGTCGTTGACGTGTTCTCGGACGAGACCACGGTCAACCTGCGCTGCAACGTCATTGAGCCCGCAACCATGCAGGGCTACGATCGCTGCCCGCGCTCGCTGGCCGACCGCGCCGAGGCGTACCTGAAATCGACGGGTATCGCCGACGCCGCATACTTCGGCCCGGAAAACGAGTTCTTCGTTTTCGACAGTGTTTCCTGGGACGACACCATGCAGGGAGCGTTCTACAAGATCGACTCCGACGAGGGCGCCTGGAACACGGACCGCAGCCTGGAGGACGGCAACACGGGTCACCGGCCCACGGTCAAGGGCGGCTACTTCCCCGTACCCCCGGTCGACTCGCTGCACGACATCCGGTCCGCCATGTGCCTCGCGCTCGAGGACATGGGCGTTGTGACCGAAGTGCATCATCACGAGGTCGCGACGGCCGGCCAGTGTGAAATCGGCGCGATGTTCAATACGTTGGTGCGCAAGGCGGACGAGGTGCAGATCCTCAAGTACGTCGTGCACAATGTTGCGCACGCCTACGGCAAGACGGCCACGTTCATGCCCAAGCCGCTCGTCAATGACAACGGCAATGGCATGCACGTCCACCAGTCGCTGTTCAAGGACGGCGAGAACCTGTTCGCCGGCGACGGCTACGGTGGCCTGTCCGAGACCGCGCTGTTTTACATCGGCGGCATCATCAAGCACGCCAAGGCCCTCAACGCCTTCGCCAATCCGTCGACGAACAGCTACAAGCGTCTCGTCCCGGGCTTCGAAGCGCCGACGATCCTCGCGTACTCGGCCCGCAACCGCTCGGCGTCGATTCGCATTCCGTACATCTCGAATCCGAAGGGCCGCCGCATCGAGGTTCGCTTCGGTGACTCGATGGCCAACCCGTACCTGTGTTTCGCCGCAATGATGATGGCGGGCCTCGACGGCATCGCGAACAAGATCCATCCGGGCGATGCCGCGGACAAGGACCTGTACGACCTGCCGCCCGAGGAAGAGAAGCAGCTGGACCTGGTGGCGTTCTCGCTCGAGGAGGCGCTGGCCGCCCTCGATGAGGACCGCGGCTTCCTCAAGGCGGGCGACGTGTTCTCCGACGACCTGATCGATGCCTACATCGACCTCAAGATGGAGAACGTGACGAGGCTGCGGATGACGACCCACCCGGTCGAATTCGACATGTACTACAGCCTGTAATTGCCAAAACTGTGAACCGGGCGGCATTTTGCCGCCCGGCGATCAGCCCAAACCGGCCTCAAAATTGATATGCTAAGTCCATGGAAACCCGCGCGATTCTTGCCCTGCTGGGCATTTTTGTCGCCGCTGTTGCCACAGCGGATGTCTGGCGCTGGGTCGACGAAGACGGCGTTGTCCATTTCTCCGATACGCCGGTCGAGGGCGCAGAGCGCATCGACGTCTCCGAATCGAGCCGCACAACCGGCGCGCGCGTGTTCACGCCGCCGCCGCGCGTCGCCTCTGACGGCCAGGCCACCCCGGAGGCTGAGGAAGAGTTCCGCTACGAGAGCCTCACGGTCGTATCACCTGCTGCCGAAGAAACGCTATGGAACATAGAAGGCCTCCTGAGCGTTTCGCTGGCGGTGACGCCGGGGCTGCAGACCGGGCACCAGGTGCGGGTGTACTTCAACGGGGAGCCGCGCATGGTGAACAGCACGAGCTTCACGATCGACGAGGTCTGGCGTGGCGTGCACAACATCCAGGCGGAAGTTCTCGACGAGACGGGCAAGCTCATGATCCGGAGTCAGCCGAACCGGTTCTATGTGCAGCAGACGACGATACTGGGCGTCCGGTAGCGGGCCCATCGCGGCCGGCCGATGACGACGGCCCGACAGCACACGATCCCAGGCGCGTTCTCGACAGCCTGAGCGCGGGCGTCATTCTCGTCGACGACAACTTGCTGATCGTCGACCTCAATCCCTCGGCAGAGAACATCCTCGGCATCAGCCTGCAGCGCGCGCGCGGCAAGTCGCTGTTGCGGCTCGTCGACGACGAGCCAGAGATGCGGGACATCCTCGGCCGCGTACTGCAGACCGGCGACAACTATGCCAACGAGATGCGGCTGAGTCCCACCGAGGTGCATGCCGACGAGCGCATCGTCGATTGCCGCGTCGCGCCGATCGACATGCGCGGCGCAGCGCTGATCGTCGAGATCACCGACGTCACGCGACGCAACAAGATCAGCCGCGAGAACGCACTCCTGATCCAGCACGGCGCCGGCCGGCAGATGATTCGCCAGCTTGCGCACGAGATCAAGAACCCGCTCGGTGGCATCCGCGGCGCGGCGCAGCTGCTGGCCAAACAGCTCGATGACGAAGAGCTGTCCGAGTACACCGACGTCGTGATCAGCGAGACCGACCGCCTGGCCGGCCTCGTCGACCAGCTGCTCGGCCCGGGCGGACCGCCCAACAAGCAACCCGTCAACGTCCACGAACTGCTCGAGTACGTCGTGCGCCTGATCGAGGCCGAGGGTTCCGAGCACGTCAGGTTCGAGCGCCACTACGATCCCGGCCTGCCGCTGATCGACCTGGACCGTGACCAGATCGTGCAGGCGCTGCTCAACCTTGTCCGTAATGCCGTCACCGCGCTCGAAGGCCTCGGCAAGATCAAGCTGCGCAGTCGCGCCGTCACCAACTTCACGATCGGCGATACGCGCCACAGCGTGATCGCGTCGATCGAGATCGAGGACGACGGGCCCGGCATACCGTTCGACATGCAGGACTCCGTTTTCTACCCGCTGGTGACGAGCCGACCGGAAGGCACCGGCCTCGGTCTGCCCGCGGCGCAGGAGCTGCTGAGCCGGCACGGCGGCCTCATCGAGTTCGAAAGCCGTCCCGGCCGCACGACGTTCTTCGTGCGCATTCCGCTCGACCAGTCGGGGGCGACATCATGAACGACCAGCCCCTGAACGTCTGGGTCGTGGATGACGACCAGTCGGTGCGCTGGGTGCTCGAGAAGGCGCTGCGCCAGGCGGGGATGAATGCGCGCACGTTCGAGCGCGCGGAGCATCTGCTCGAGGCTATCGCGCACGGCGAACCAGACGTGTTGATTACCGACGTGCGCATGCCCGGCATGAGCGGCATTACACTGCTCGAGCGGCTGCACGCGACCAGCCCGGACCTGCCGATCATTGTCATCACCGCGCACTCGGACCTCGAAAACGCCGTTGCGGCGTACAAGGGCGGCGCCTTCGAGTACCTGCCGAAACCGTTCGACATCGACGAGGCCATGGAACTCGTGCGCAAGGCCGCGCGCCGCAGTGGCGGTAGCGACATGGACGATGCCGAGGGCGCCCACGGTATTTCTTCGATCATCGGCCAGGCGCCGGCCATGCAGGAGGTGTTTCGTTCCATAGGGCGCCTGTCCGGCTCGAGCATGACCGTGCTGATTACCGGCGAGTCCGGCACCGGCAAGGAGCTGATCGCCCGCGCACTGCACGAACACAGCCCGCGCGCGGGCAAGCCGTTCGTGGCCCTGAATACCTCGGCCATTGCAGCCGACCTGCTCGAGTCCGAGCTGTTCGGGCACGAGAAAGGCTCGTTTACGGGCGCCGACTCGCGCCGCATCGGGCGCTTCGAACAGGCGGACGGCGGTACGCTGTTTCTCGATGAGATCGGCGACATGTCGCCGGCGCTGCAGACCCGCCTGCTGCGTGTGCTGGCCGAGAGCGAGTTCTACCGCGTCGGCGGTCAGCAATCGATCAAGGTAAACGTGCGCGTCATTGCGGCGACCAACCAGGACCTGGCGCGAGCGGTCAAGGAGTCGCGTTTCCGCGAGGATCTTTACCACCGCCTGAACGTCATTCGCATCAACTCGCCGCCGCTGCGGCAACGGCGCGCCGACATACCGCTGTTGCTGAACCACTACCTGGCCGCGGCGGCGCAGGAACTCGAAGCGCCCTCCAAGACGATCGACGCTGACGCGGTCGACATGCTGCAAAGCTACGACTGGCCGGGCAACGTCCGCCAGCTCGTGAACGCGACCCGGCGCCTTACCGTGACCGCGCCCGGAACGGTCATCACGACGGAGGACATCCCGACCGAGCTGGGGGGCGGCGAGACGTCACCGCGCGCGGCGCAGGAGTGGACCCGAAGCCTGGCCAGCTGGGCCGAAAGACAGCTGAGCGCCAAGAGCGGGCCGTTGCTGGACACGGCCTTGCCGGAGTTCGAGAAGACGCTGATCCAGACGGCGATGAGCCAGACGGGCGGTCACCGGCAGGAAGCGGCAAAGCTGCTCGGCTGGGGGCGCAACACGCTAACCCGCAAGATGAAGTCGCTGCAGCTGGACTGAGCGATCACCAGTGCCCGGTGCCGGGCTCGCCCTTGAACGGCCCGACGACTTCCGACGTAATCCAGCCGCCGTAAAAGCCGCCGGCCTGCGCGGTCACGCGCTCGCCGTCGACGTAGCATTCGATGCGGCCGGGATAAAACGCAATGGTGTCCCGGATCTTCTCGAACCGGGCTCGCGGGCGCGGATAGCTCCACGCGACGGGAGCGTCGGGCGCCCGATCCAGAGCCCAGTAGACTGCTCGTCCCTTCCATTCACAGACGGATGTCCCGGTTGCTTCGACCAGCCGATCCATGTCGACGTCGTTCCCGGGGAGATAGAACGTCGGCGGACTGGCCGTTTCCAGGATCCGGAGCGCCGCGCTCGTGCTGGCGATGACGATATCGCCGTCCTTGACCTCTACGAGACGGCTGTCGTGCTGCAACGCGGGCGGGCGCGGATAGTCCCAGACCGACTCCTGGCCCGGGCCGGGTGCTACGGCGTTTTCGGGGCGTGAAGCGCCCGTGTTCTTCCACATGGAAAGATCAGAGCTGCAGGGAGCCGACAAGTTCCTCGATCGAGGCCATCTCGTGGCGCTCGAGATAGTCGAGGATGCCGGCGTTGATCTTCGGGCAGATCAGCGGGTCGTAGAACAGCGCAGTCCCAACACCGACGGCCGACGCACCCGCTATCAGGAATTCGATCGCGTCTTTGGGAGTGGTGATACCGCCCTGGCCAATGATCGGCACGTTGTGCGGTTGCGCGACTTCGTACACCTGCTGGGTCTTGAGCAGCGCGATCGGCTTGATGGCCGGCCCGGACAGGCCGCCGCGGACGTTGCCGATGACCGGCTTGCGTTGCTCGACGTCGATGGCCATGCCCATGACCGTGTTGATGACCGAAAAGCCGTCCGTGCCCGCCTCGATGCACAGGCGCGCGTTCTCCTGGATGTCGGTCTGGTTGGGCGACATCTTGGTGATGATCGGTTTGCTGGTTTCCGCGCGGCAAGCCGCCACGACGCGCGCCGACATCTCCGGCACGTTGCCGAACTGAACGCCGCCTTCCTTGACGTTCGGACAGGAGATGTTGATCTCGATGGCGTCGATGGCCGAGTCGTCGAAGCGCCGCGTCACGTCGACGTATTCGTCGATCGTCGAGCCGCTGACGTTGGCGATAAAGCGCGTTTCCTCGAAGTCCAGGCCGGGAAGGATATCGTCGACGACAGTTTCGACCCCCGGGTTCTGCAGGCCGATCGCGTTGAGCATGCCCATTGGCGTTTCGCACACGCGGTGCGGCTTGTTGCCGAGGCGCGCGTCACCGGTCGTACCCTTGAGCACCACGGCGCCGACGTCGCGGTTCGAGAAGCCTTCGACTCGCGTGTACTCCTCGCCGAAGCCGACACAGCCCGACAGCAACACGACGGGCGAGTCGAACGACAGGCCGCAGAAGTCGGTGTGGAGGGGATTGGAGTTTGACGCGCTCATCCGATGCGGCATTCTACGTCAATGTTCCACCTGATTCTCTACCAACCCGAGATTCCGCCGAATACCGGTAACGTCATCCGGCTGTGCGCGAATACCGGGGTTGCGCTGCACCTCGTCGAGCCGCTCGGGTTCGACCTCGAGGAAAGAAAGCTGCGCCGCGCCGGGCTCGACTACCGCGAATTTGCGACCGTGCAGACGCACGGCTCGCTGGAGGCTTGTCTCGACGCGCTCGGCCAGCCCAGGGTCTTTGCGCTGAGCACCCGTGGCACGACCCGCTACGACACGCCGAGCTACACCGGGGGCGACGCCTTTCTGCTCGGCCCCGAGACGCGCGGCTTGCCGCAGGCCGTTCTGGATGCCCTGCCCGACGAACAGTGCCTGCGCCTGCCAATGCGGCCCGACAACCGCAGCCTGAACCTGTCGAACACGGCTGCGATTATCGTCTACGAGGCGTGGCGGCAGCTCGGGTTCGACGGCGGCGCCTGAGCCGCCGGGATTACTGCCGCGGCCGTTGCATGGCGCGCTCGAAGCCGTCGCCGGTCTCGAGCTCGTCGTCGAGCATCTCCACGAGTTCGTCCCGCGTGAAGCTGTGCTCGTGGCCCCGGTTGAGCTCGACGACCTCTTCGATCGCCTTGTAGATGGTCCACTCTGCTTCCGAGCGTACGGGCACGACCATGTAATGCTCCTTGGGGTTCTCGGCAAACATGGCGTGCAGCGCCGCGTCTGCTACGTCATCGGGCTCCGGATATTCGCTACGGCTGGCGTCCTTGCAGCGCTCCACCATGCGCGCGTTGTACGCGGGCCAGCGCGATTCGTTGTCGAGCTGCCCGGACTCGAGCACACGCTTGCAAGCAGACTCTGCGATCCTGGACTTGTAGTTGCCAGGCGCGATGGAGCTGACCTTCACGGGGCTGCCTACCATCATCATCTCGGCCGCGAGGGAGTCGGTGTAGGCCTCCATCGCGTGCTTGCTCATGCTGTAAGCGCCGGAGCCGGGACCGGACAGCGTGCCCGATATCGAGCTGATCACATTGAAGCGTCCGCCCGACTCCAGGATCAGGTCGGCGAAGGCCTTGTTAACGCGATACGGGCCGAAAATGTTCACGTCGAGCTGGAACCGCAGGTCGTCCTCGCTCATCTCAAGCATCGGGCCGCCGGCATATACGCCGGCGTTGTTGATGATGCCCCACAGGCCGCGGCCCTCATTGCGGACGAGCTCCACCGCCGCGTCGATTTCCTTCTGGATCGTCACGTCAAGACGAATGCCCATGACGTTGTCCATCGCGCTGAGCCGCTCGATGTCTTCCGGCTTGCGCGCGCCCGCATAGACGAAATGGCCTTCTGCGGCCAAGCGTTCTGTGATCTTCAGGCCAATGCCCGAACTGGCGCCCGTAACAAGCACGGCTCTCTGCGGGTGCTCGTCGGCCGTCGCGACGGGCGGTGCAACAGCGGTTGCCAGCAGGCACAGGAACACTGCGGTCAGGGTAATGACGGTCTTCATGGTTTCCCCTTGTATTGTTGTTAGTGGTTCTCGGGTTTGAGAGCGCGGGACATCAGGGCCTGCACCGCATCGCGGGGCGATTTGCCCTCGTAGAGAATCTGGTAGACCTGCTCGCAGATCGGCATCTCGATGCCGAGCTCGTCGGCGACTTCCTTGACGGCCTCGGCGGCAAGTACGCCTTCGACGACCTGCTGGATTTCTTCCTGGGCCTCCTCGACGGTCTTGCCGCCGGCAAGCGCCAGGCCCATGCGCCGGTTTCGGGACAGGTTGTCGGTGCAGGTCAGGACGAGGTCGCCCATGCAGGCGAGCCCCATGAAGGTTTCCTTTTTCGCGCCGAGCGCGGCGCCCAGCCGGCTGAGCTCGACGAGCCCGCGGGTGATCAGGGCGATCCGCGTGTTGGCGCCGAAACCCAGCCCGTCCGACATGCCCGCCGCGATGGCCAGCACGTTCTTGATTGCACCGCCAACCTCCACGCCAATCATGTCGTCCGACGTGTAGGCGCGGAAGTTGTGGCCCGACAGGGCCTGCGCAAGATCCCCGGCAAACTCCGAGTCATTCGCGGCAATGGTCATGGCCGTGGGCAGGCCCTCGCCAACCTCCTTGGCAAACGTCGGCCCGCTGAGCACCGCCATCGGCCGCTCTTTGCCGAGCACCTCCCCGGCCACCGTGTGCGGCAATTTGCCCGAATGCAGCTCGAAGCCCTTGGTTGCCCAGCAGATGCGGGAGTCCTCGCGCAGCAGCGGCTTGATGCGCGTCAGGGTGTCGCGGAGACCGTGACTCGGCACAACGACGAGCACATCGCGGACGCCGTCGAGGCAGGCCTCGAGGTCCGGGCTGGCAACCAGGTTGGGAGGAAAGGCTATGCCGGGCAGGTAACGCGCGTTCTCGCCCGTGGCCGCCATGTCTTCGAGCAGGTCGAGTTCGAGGATGCCGCCCAACCGGACGTCACTGCCGCAGCGCGCAAGCTGCAGGGCCAGCGCCGTGCCCCAGGAGCCGGCGCCGATGACTGCGATCGACTTGTCGGGCGCTGCGCCTATCAGTGTTTCTCCGCCGTCTCCGCCTGCTGCTGCGCAGCGGCCTGCCGCGACTGCATGTACAGCGCGTCGAAGTTAATCGGCTGCAGCACGAACTCGGGGAAGCCGCCACGCTGCACCGTGCTCGCAATCGCCTCGCGCGCATACGGAAACAGGATGTTGGGGCAGAAGCTACCAACGATGGCCCGGAACTCTTCGTCGTCATAGCCGTCGATCTGGAACAGGCCGGCCTGCTGTACCTCGGCGAGGAACATCGTCTGGTCTTCCTGCTTCGCCTCGACCGTTATTGTCAAAACCACTTCGTGCATCGTTTCGTCGCCCTCGACGGGCTTGTGGCTGCTGCGCAGGTTCAGGTCGGTCTGCGGGCTCCATTCGTTCGAACGGAACACGTCGGGCGCCTTGGGTGATTCGAACGAAAAATCCTTGACGTAAATCTTGGAGATGCCGATCTGCTTGGTGTCGCTACTGGTTTCTTCTGCCATTGCTGATTCCTGTTATGACTTCTTGCCTTTGCTCTTGGTCTTTTTGCCACTGACGACCGGAAGACCGGCCTGGCCCCAGGCGTTCATTCCGCCCTTGAGCGAATAAGCGCTCTCGATGCCCGACTGCCGCAACATGGCGACCGCTTTGTTGGAGGTGATGCCGGCGTCGCAAACGGCGATGACCGGTTTGGCCTTGCCCAGCGTGTCTTTCTTCGCCGCAAACTCGTCAAACGGGATGTTTTTCGCGTTGACGATGTGGCCGCGCATGAAAGACTCGGAGCTGCGCAGATCGATAACCTGCGCATCGTTGTTGATCAGCCCTACGGCGTCGGCCGGCGATACGGCGACAAGGCCCGAAGCCTTGCGGCGCAGTTCGGAAAAGATCAGCACGAAAAAGCTGATCATGAGGGCCGTCACCAGCAAGGGGTGATTGCCGGTGAACTCGAAAACTTGTTCCATCGATATTTCGTGGGACGCGAGGCGCTGCGCCCGGCTTGTGGCAAAGGACGCATTATACCAAACTGCCTGTCATGAAAGCGCTCCGGGCCCTCCTCTTCGTTACGCTATTGGCGACGTCCGCCCAGGCCCAGGAAACCGGCGGCGAGCTCGCCAAGATCAAGGAGCAGGAACTCGAGGAGGTGCGCGAGCGTATCTCCGACCTCAAGCAGAGCATGGACAAGAGCGCCGCCGCGCGGGACCGATTGACCGGCGAGCTGCAGGAGGCAGAGATCGATATCGCCGAGAAGCGCGCCCGGCTGAAGGACCTCGAGCGCGAGCGCGATTTTGCAACCCGGCGCAAGGCAGAGCTGGACGCTCAGCTCGCCGACCGCGAGTCCGAACTCGACGAGGAGTCGGGGCAACTGGCGGAGCAGGTGCGTGCCGCGTACATGAGCGGCAGCCAGGAACGCATGAAGCTGCTGCTGAATCAGCGCGACCCCGCCACACTCGGCCGCCTCATGGCCTATTACGGCTATCTCAACGATTATCGCGGCGCGAACATCGAGAGCGTCACGGCGGCGATTCGTGAGCTGGCGCAGCTGCGCAGCGAGGTCGCCGCCGAGGAAGCGCGCATCGCCGAGCTGGCGCGGCAACGCTATGCCGAATTGACGCGCCTCAACGAGGCGCAGGACCGCCGCCAGCAGCTGCTGGCGGGACTGCGCGAACGGCTCGCCGACGAAGGGCGCGAAGTCGAACGGTTGGCGGCCCAGGAGAAAGACCTGACCCGTCTCATCGCCGAGTTGACGACGATCCTGTCGGATTACCCGATCAATTCGGAGGACCCGTTCCGGGAGCACAAGGGGCGGCTGACATGGCCCGTTGCCGGCACCTTGCTGCATGACTTTGGCCAGCCGCGCGCAAGCAACCAGCTCAAGTGGAATGGCGTCGTGCTGGCCGCGCCGCGAGGCCGCGAGGTGCGTAGCGTGTATCACGGCCGCGTCGCCTTTGCGGACTGGCTCGCCGGGCTCGGCCTGCTGGTCATCGTTGACCATGGCGAGGGTTACATGACCCTCTATGGCTACAACGAGACGATTCTCAAGAACGCGGGGGACTGGGTGGCGCCGGGCGACGTGATCGCAACGGTGGGCGAGAGCGGCGGCCGGAGTCAGTCGAGCCTCTACTTCGAACTCCGGCGCGGGACGCAGCCGCTGAACCCGCGCGACTGGGTAACGCGGCGCCCCGGCCAGTAAAACGTGACACCGGCATATAGGAGCGGCTCCGGCCGTGTGCTAAGGTCAGAAATCCTGTCCAGGCGGAAAACCGTGGCACGGACGCAGGAGATTTGTATGTTGTTGAAAACCAGGGCGATTCTGGTTGTAGTGGTCGGCACGGTGATGGGCGTCAGCCTGTCGGTCAGTGGCGGGCTGCTCGAGTACCGGCCGCCGGTTGACGACCACGACCGCGCCATGGAACAGGCCCGGCTGTTTGCCGAAGTCATGCAACGGGTCAAGCGGGAATATGTCGAACCGCTCGACGACGAGGAGCTGCTCGACGCGGCCATCCGCGGCATGGTCGCCGACCTGGACGCGCACTCCGAATTTCTCGACGCGAGCGAGTATCGCGACATCCGCATCAGCACGACGGGCACCTATACGGGTATCGGCGTCGAGGTCAGCGAGCAGGAAGGCGTGATCACCGTCATCACGCCGATGATAGGATCCCCGGCCGCCCGCTCGGGCATTCGCAGCGGCGACAGGATCATCGCGGTGGATGGGGAAGGCATCGACAAGGTCAATGTCCACGACACCATGGGCCGAATGCGCGGTCGCGCCGGCTCGAAAATCACGGTCACCGTCGACCGGGAAGGCGAAGCCATTCTTCACGAGATGCGTCGCGAGGTCATTCGTGTCGCGAGCGTCAGTAGTGAACTGCTCGGGCCTGCGCAGGGTTACGTACGCGTGAGCCAGTTCAGCGAGACGACGGCGCGCGAGCTCAGCCGCGCAATCGACGATTTGCAGGACGAGAATGGCGGCATGCTGTCGGGCTTCGTGCTGGACCTGCGCAACAACCCGGGTGGCGTGCTCGACGCCGCGGTCGACGTCTCCGACCTGTTCCTCGATTCCGGGGTCATCGTATCGGCCGAGGGGCGCACGCACGACTCGCGCTTTCGCCGCTCCGCACACCGTGGCGACATTCTCGACGGCGCCGACCTGATCGTGCTCGTTAACGAAGGTTCGGCGTCAGCGTCGGAGATCGTCGCCGGCGCGCTGCAGGATCACGGCCGGGCGACTATCGTCGGCACGCCCACCTTCGGCAAAGGGCTGGTGCAGACGGTCATGCCCCTGTCGCAGGGCCGCGCCATCAAGCTCACGACGTCTCGTTACTACACGCCGTCGGGCGACTCGATTCACGAGACGGGCATAACGCCTGACGTGTTCGTCGAGAACACGCCCGGGTTTCCGGACCTGAGCCTCGCCGCGGCAGTCGACGCGAGCCAGGACTCACAGCTGGTCGAGGCGGTCGAGCGGCTGCAACGCCGCCGGGTGATGCACAGCAAGGCGCAATGAACCGGCGCCGGTTCGTGCTAACGGCAGCCGGTACGCTGCTGACCGCAAACGTTTACGCCGCTTCCCGGCCCCGCATCGCCATCATTATTGACGACCTTGGCTACCAGCTGGCCGCGGGCCGCCGCGCGCTCGCATTGCCGGGGCCCATAGCCTTCGCCGTGTTGCCGGAAACGCCGCATGGCCGCCGGCTGGCCATGCTCGCCAACGACGCCGGACGCGAGGTGCTCCTGCACCTGCCGCTGCAGGCGGCCAATCACGAGGGACCCGCCGAGCCGGGCGGCATTACGCTGGACATGACGCGGGGCGCCTTCAGGACGACGTTTGCCGCGGCCATGGAAACGGTCCCGTTCGCGGTAGGTGTCAGCAGCCACCGCGGCAGCCTGCTGACCCGGCACCCCGGTCACATGGCGTGGCTGATGCAGGAGATTCGCGCCCGCGAGGACCTGTTCTTCATCGACAGTTTCACGACGCACGAGAGCGTTGCCCTGCAGGTGGCGCGCGAGGAAGGCGTCTGGGCGGCCAGGCGCGACGTGTTCCTCGACCACGAGCGCACGACCGATGCGGTGGCCCGGGAGTTCGAGCGGCTCAAGCACAAGGCGCGCCGCCAGGGGCACGCCGTGGCGATCGGTCACCCGTTTCCCGAGACGCTCGAGGTGCTCGAAGAGCGGCTGCCACGGCTCGGGGACCAGGGTTTCGATCTCGTCACCGTTGGCGAGTTGATTCGCGATGAACGGAACCGCATCTGATCAAAGTGTTCTAAACTAACCGGGGTACAAGACAGCTGTTCTCGATGAATAAAATCTTCTGCGCGATTGCGCTCGCGGCGCTCACTCCCGGTTTGTTGTTCGCCCAGGACCAGGATGCCGAGAAATCGGACGGGTCGGGCGACGTCGCCTGCACGATGCAGTGGGACCCCGTTTGCGGCAGCGACGGGCAGACCTACAGCAACGACTGCGTGGCGCGCGTCGCGGGCGTGGATGTTGCGAGCCGCGGCATGTGTCCGACGACCGAATCCGGCTGCAGCGAGGAGTACGACCCCGTCTGCGGCATCAATGGCACGACGTATGTCAACGAATGTTTCGCGCGGTTGTCGGGTGTGCAGGTGGCGGGACTGGGCGAATGCACGGCAAATGGCTGCCCCAGCGTCGAGGATCCGGTCTGCGGCATGAACGGCCGCACCTACATCAATCGCTGTGAGGCGGACGCCGAGCGCGTTCCGGTGCAGCGCATCGGTTTGTGCGATCTCGACAATTGCCCGAAGGTCTTCGCGCCGGTGTGTGCCGACGGAGTTACCTATGACAATGCCTGTCGCGCCGAAAAAGAAGGCGTGCTGGCCTTCACCATGGGCATCTGCAACGTGCGGTCGTGCCCGTCTATCTTCGTTCCGGTTTGCGGCGCCGACGGCACGACCTACAGCAACGCGTGCCAGGCGGAGCGCCGCGGCGTTCGCATCGACTATGCCGGCGTCTGCGACGGCCAGGGGCGGAACTGCCCGCGCGATTACGCGCCGGTCTGTGGCATCGACGGCGTCACTTACGAGAACGAGTGCCAGATAGAAAACGCCGGCGTGACCAAGGCCTACGCCGGCGCGTGCGTCGGGGACTGATTACCACGCCAGTCGCAACCAGTCGCTTCTTTGTCGAGTTCAGCGCGGCTGCATGTCTCCCGGCTACGTCGGCGGGTAGGTGTAGCTCGAACCGAAGCCGAGCGGCAACCCGATGAAGTAGTAGATCAGCAGGAAGATCGTCCAGGTCAGCAGGAACCACATCGAATACGGCAGCATCATCGCCGTCAGCGTGCCGATGCCGGTACTTTTCACGTAGCGCTGGCAGTAGACGACAACCAGCGGGAAATACGGCATCAGCGGCGTGATGATATTGGTGCTCGAGTCACCGACGCGATAGGCGGCCTGCGTCAGGTCGGGTGAGATACCCAACGACATCAGCATCGGCACGAAGATCGGCGCGAGCAGCCCCCACTTGCCGCTTGCCGAGCCGACGAAGATATTGACGAAGGCCGTCAGCAGGACGATGCCGACGATTGTGACGTAGGCGTTCGCATTCATCGCCTTGAGGAAATTCGCACCCTCGAGCGCCAGCAGGACGCCCAGGTTCGACTGCCCGAAGGCGTACACGAACTGCGCGATAAAGAACATGATGACGAGGTAGTACGCCATGCCGTGCATGGAGTGCGTCATGCCCTCGATCATGTCCTTGGAGCTCTTCATCGTGCCGGCCACGATCCCGTACACCACGCCCGGCACCAGGAACAGCAGGAAAATCAGCGACACGATCGAGCGCATGATCGGCGCATTGAAGCTCTTCCAGTCGCCCGCCGAGTCGCGCCACGCGCTGCTCTCGGGGATGACGCTGGCGATGAGCGCAACGATGCCCACCACCATGACGACCAGCGCCCAGCGCAGGCCCTTGCGCTCGTTGTCCTGCAGGTCGTGCATCTCCGGCAGGTCTTCGGCGTCGCCGTCGATCTCGGTCTTCGAAATACGCGGCTCGACGATCTTGTCGGTGATGTACCAGCCGAGACTGATGATCAGCAACGACGAGGCCGTCGTGAAGAAGTAGTTGTTGAGCGGGTTGATTTCGATCGTCGGGTCGAGAATCTGGGCGCCCGCCTGCGTGAGGCCCTGCAACAGCGGGTCGAGCGAGCTTGGCACGAAGTTCGCCGAAAAGCCGCCCGACACGCCCGCGAACGCGGCCGCGATGCCCGCGAGCGGGTGCCGCCCGGCCGCATAGAAGATGACGCCGCCGAGCGGAATCACCAGGACGTAGCCGGCGTCCACGGCCGAGTGCGAGACGATGCCGACCAGGATCACCATTGGCGTCAACAGCGATGGCGGCGTCACGTTCAGCAGCGAACGAATGGCCGAGTTTATGAACCCGGTGTGCTCCGCAACGCCGATGCCCAGCATTGCCACGAGCACGACGCCCACCGGGTGGAAGTGCGAGAAGTTGGTGACCATGACCGACAGGAACTCGGTCAGCGCCGACGCCGTCAGCAGGTTGTTGATGACCAGCGGCTCGCTCGTCCGCGGGTCGATGACGCTGAACGAGATGTAGGACAGCAGCCACGACAGCACCCAGACGATGAACAGCAGCGCGATGAACAACACCGCCGGGTCGGGCAGTGCGTTGCCGACGCGCTCGACCGTGCCGAGAAAGCCGCCGTTGTTCGTGCTTTTTTTCGCGACCTGTTCTTGTTTTTCTTCCGACATGTGAGTTCCCCTTACCAGCCGCAGGTGCGGCCCGCGTTCTGTTCCTTCAGGTAGGCCATTAGCGGCGCGAAGTAATCGATGATGGCCGACGCGTCCATCTCGCGCGTACCGGTCAGCTTCTCGAGCGTGTCCTGCCAGGGCTCACTCTGGCCGGTCTCGAGCATCGCGTAGAATCTTGCGCCAGCGTCCTCGTTGCCGAATATCGAGCAGGCGTGCAGTTCACCTTCGTGGCCTGCGAGTTCGCACAGCGAACGATGGAACTGAAACTGCAGGATGCGCGCGAGAAAGTAGCGCGTGTACGAGACGTTACCTGGCACGTGGTACTTGGCGCCCGGATCGAAATCTGCTTCGGTACGATCGACGGCCGGCGCGATGCCCTGGTAACGCGTGCGCATCTCCCACCAGCTCTTGTTGTAGTCCTCGGGCGCCACCTCGCCGGCGAATACGGCCCAGCGCCACTCGTCGATCAGCTTGCCGAACGGCAGGAACGCGATCGAGTCGAGGGCCATCTGCATCTGCCGGTTGATCACCGCCTGGTCGTTCTGCCCGGCCTCGCCGATCAGCCCGATCTCGGCGAGATAGCCGGGCGTCATCGACAGCACGACGGTGTCGCCGATGGCCTCGTGGAAACCGCCATGCGCCCCGCCCTGGAACAGCGGCGGCTGGTCCTTGTAGGCGCCCTGGTAATAGTTGTGCCCGAGCTCGTGATAAATCACGCGCAGCTCGTCATAGGTCTGGTTGATGCACATCTTGATACGCAGGTCGTTGCCGCCGTCCAGGCCCCACGCGCTGGCATGGCACACGACCTCGCGATCTTGCGGCTTGCTGAACTGGGAGCGCTCCCAGAAGGTGTCGGGCAGCCGCGGCATGCCGAGCGAAACATAGAAGCTCTCCGCCGACCGAACCATCTCCTGCGGCGAGTAGTTCTTGGTCCTGAGCGTGCTGTCGACGTCGAGGTCGGAGACGCCCGGGTAGGGTTCGAGCAGGTCGTAAAGCGAGGCCCATTCCTGCGCCCACATGTTGCCGAGGATATGTGCCGGTATCGGGCCGTCCTGTGGCACCTTGTCGGTACCGTAAATCTCGCCGAGCTGTCCGCGCACGTGGCAATGCAGCTCGTCATAGAGCGGCTTGACCTGGTCCCAAAGGCGGTTGGTTTCCGTCCGGAACTCGGCGGGACTCATGTCGAAGCCGGCGCGCCACATCTCGCCGAGATTGTCATAACCGAGCGTTGCGGCGCCCTCGTTGGCAAGCTCGACGTAGCGCTCGAACTTGTCACGCATCGGCACGGAAATCTCGCGCCAGCCCGTCCAGAGCTCGAGCAGCGAATCGTAGTCGCGCACGTCGCGCATCATCTGCTCAAGCTCGGGTCCGGAAATACAATCATTGTCGCTACGGCAGTACTTGCCCGCACCGTAGATGCCGGTCATTTCGGTCGCAATCTGGGTCAGTTCGCGGCGTTTGGCGGCGTCTTTCGGCGCAGGCAGCGACGTGCCGAGTTTGAGCAAGTCGATGGCGCGACGCGTCTCGGGCGCCAGGTCCATGTCGTCATAGGCTAGCGCCTGCTCGACCGTCTCGCCGTGCCACTTGGCGTAGCGCTCGTTCGCCAGCGAACTGAGGATGGCGGTGTCCCCGATGATGTAGGTCGCGCGGACCCAGCCGGCGGCGCCACGCTCACGATTGAGCTCCTTGAGCTCTTCATTGACCCGGGCAACAAATGCTTCCGGCGACTCGGCCGGCGCCGCCTCGACGGCCGGCGATTCCTCGGGCGCCTGTTCCGAACAGGCGACGATAAACATCAATGCAAAGCATCCGATAAGCAGTTTCTTCATGGTCTCAATCAGTCTTCAGAGTATTACTTGACGCCGTGCGTGGCACGGTTGATCAGGGGTGAAAAAAGGAGGAACAGCAGGCCCGAACCGATCGCGATACTCGCGACAACGGTAAACAACTGCTCGGGCGGCAGCGTTTCGATGCGTCCTGCAATCAGGCCGGCGACGAGGTTGCCGAGGGCTGCGCCCATGAACCATGTTCCCATCATCTGGCCGACCAGGCGGTGCGGTGACAGCTTGGTGACGCTGCTCAATCCTACCGGGCTCAGCGCCAGCTCGCCGACCGTGTGGAAAAAGTAGGTGACGACGAGCCAGGTCATGCTCACGCCGACGGCGGGGCTGCTCGCGGCGCCTTCCGGCACGTAAAAAGAACCCCATGCCAACACCAGGAAGCCGACGCCGAGCAGCGCGAGGCCCATGCCGAACTTGACCGGGATCGACGGGTTTCTCGCGCCAAGCTGCACCCAAAGCAAGCCCATGACCGGCGCGAGCAGGATGATGAAAATCGGGTTTACCGACTGCAGCCAGCTCGTCGGCATTTCCCAGCCGAAAATCACGCGGTCGGTGAGGTCACGCGCGTAGATGTTCATCGAGGAGCCGGCCTGCTCGAATCCCGACCAGAACATGGCTGCGCCGAGGAACAGCAGGAAGATGACGAAGACGCGATGTCTCTCGACCTTGTCGCGGCAGGCAATCGCCATGACGCTGCCGAAGTAGATGGCGGCAACGATGACGACGATCAGGCCGGTTGCCTGCGCGAAGCCGATAACGGTCATCGTTATCGTGCCGGTGGCGACCAGCGCGTAGATGACGATGGCGAGGGCGGCGAACGCGCCCAGCCCCATCATGAGCTGTCTGCGGCCCTGGGCGACGCGCGCCAGCGCCTCTTCGTTCAGCTCGCCCGCACCCTTGAGCGCCGGCGTGCCGCGCATGTAGAACACCAGGCCGAAGATCATGCCGATGCCCGCCAGGCTGAAGCCCAGGTGCCAGTCAACGTTCTCGGCGAAGTAGCCGCAAACGAGCGGGCCCAGGAACGCGCCGATGTTGATGCCCATGTAGTAAATCGAGAACCCGGCGTCGCGGCGTTCGGGCGTATCACCCTCGTACAGGTCGCCGACGATGGCGCTGACGTTGGGTTTCAGGAGGCCCGTTCCGATGACGAGGAAGATCAGGCCGAGGTAGAACGACCAGTAGTCCGAGCCCGGGATGACAAGCGGTGCCGCCAGCGTGAAGTGCCCGAGCGCGATAACGATACCGCCATACAAGACCGCCAGGCGCTGGCCGACGATCCGGTCGGCGATCCAGCCTCCCGGCAGCGCCAGCGCGTAGACGCCGAAGGTATACAGCCCGTAGATTGCACCGCTGATCTCTGTCTCGAGACCGAGACCGCCGCGCGCGACGTCCGTCATGTAGAGAATCAGGAACGCGCGCATGCCGTAATAGCTGAAGCGCTCCCAGAGCTCGGTGTTGAACAGGGTCATCAACCCGCGAGGGTGACCGAACGCCCCTCTTTCATGTGTGGGCGCCGTCGGCGCGGCCGATTCTGTCATTATTGTTTCCCCCGGCTGGCGGCTGAAACCGCTCTTTCCTCTCAGGATGGGCTAGGCATTAAACACCATTTCACGTGTAACTGGCTACTTGACAGTTGCCCTTCCCGGCGTGCTTTTACGAGCTTTCTGTCGAGACCGCTTCAGCCTCTTCGGGTTTCCCCTGGAACAGGCGGGACATGAGGATCCCGAGCTCGTAAAGCAGGTACACCGGCACGGCGAGCAGGGTCTGGCTGATGACGTCGGGCGGCGTGAGCAGCATGCCCACTACGAACGCGCCGAGAAAGACATACGGGCGGGCCTTGCCGAGCTTCTCGACGCTGGTTATGCCGGTCGAAACCAGCAGCACGGTCGCAATGGGCGTTTCGAAGGCCAGGCCGAAAACCAGCACCACCATCATGACGAAACTGACGTATTGCGTCATGTCGGGCTGGTAGTTGACGGAGTCGGGCGTGAAGGTCGACACGAACGCGAAGATCAGCGGGAACAGCACGAAATAAGCAAACGCCATGCCCACATAGAACAGGACGATGCTCGTCCCGAGCATCGGGAACGCGAAGCGCTTTTCCTTCCTGTACAGCCCGGGCGCCACGAACGCCCACAGCTGGTAGAGAATCACGGGCATCGAGATGAAGATCGCGATGTAAAAACTCAGCGCGATGGTCGCGGTCAGCGGCGACACGGGGCTAAGGGCGATCAGCTCGCCATTGGGCACGACACTGATGAGCGGCGCCGCGACGAAATTGAATATCTCGCGCGCGAACGGCAACAGGCCCAGGAACACGACAAACACCGCTGCAAGCATCTTGAACAGCCGGCTGCGCAGTTCGACGAGATGCGACAGCAGCGTTCCCTCGGCGAGCTTCTCCTGTTGCTCGTCAGCCATCAGGATTTCGCCGGGTCTTCTTCGACGGGTTTGGGTGGCGGGGCGACGTCGCTTTCTTCCTCGCCATCGTGCAGCGGGGAGTAGGTGTCGTCGTCACGCGGGGTCATCATCTGGCTGGGGTCGAGCTGGTTCTTGAGCTCTTTGGGGTCGAACCCGAGGTTCTTCTCCGTGTCCAGCTCCTCTTCGAGCTGGCGCTTCATCGAGCGCGTCATCTGCCGGGCCTTGCCGACCCAGCTGCCGATCTGGCTGGCCACGCGCGGCAGCCGCTCGGGCCCGAGGATCAGGAGCCCGATCAGGCACAGCAACAGGAATTCGGATCCGCCCATTCCGGACATGGTCAGCCCCGGCTGTTAAGCGTCTTTCTTCTCGGTGGGTTCTTCGACGGGGGTGTTTTCGAAGTTGGCGTCCTTCGACTCGTCGCTGATCTGTTCAGTCGTCTGCTCGGCCTCGTTCATTGCGGAACGAAATCCCTTCACGGCGCCGCCAAGGTCAGAGCCCAGGTTGCGCAGCTTCTTGGTGCCGAAAATGGCCAGCACAATGACCAGGATGATCAATAGCTGCCACGGACCAATGTTGGAAAACATCTCTTTCTCCCGGGGCCAGGCCCCAATTCCTCTCTGTACGTCATGATAACGCCAAAGGCGGCACAATACCGTGCCGGTGTCACACCCCGCGGGCCCTCAGGATTCGAGCCAGAAAGTGACGGGACCGTCGTTCGTCAACGACACCTGCATATTGGCGCCGAAACGCCCGGTCTCAACGGTCTGGAGCCGTTCGGAGCAGCTGGCGACCAGCCGTTTGAAGAACGCCGCGCCCTTATCCGGTGTGGCGGCCCTGGTAAAGCTGGCGCGAGTGCCCTTTTTGGTGTCGGCGGCCAGCGTGAACTGCGGGACCAGCAGCAGGCCCAGGCCCTCGTCCAGCAGGCTCCGGTTCATGCGGCCTTCGGCATCGGGGAATACGCGGTAGGTGAGGATGCGCTCCGCGAGCCGCGCCACGTCGCGGTCTTCGTCATCACGATGCACCGCGACCAGCACCAGCAGCCCCCGGTCGATACGCCCGATGGTCTCGCCGTCGACAACGACCGAGGCGCCCGAAACTCGCTGAAGCAGGCCAATCATGGCCTTTATTAATGCATCAACGAGATTCAATAGCCATAGTCTGCGAGCCCGAATGTGAGAATCGGGGGCGCCATGGACGGCGGGCCGCGACAGGCGCAATGCGCGGTGGACCAGGAAGGTCACGGGCCCCGGTCGCCAGATCGGGGCCATTCCTGACAATTATTCCCACTGCGCGCACATTTCTCTTTGTTGTGGGAAATATAGTTAATTTTCGACAACTTACTGTCGCTCGGTGGGAAAACGACGCCTCGTTGGCTTCGCGCCCCGGTGCCCATACACTTGGGCGCTTGTCTGGGTCGGTCAGGTCACAAAATGAAAAGAAGAGAATTCGTAGGGGGGCTCGCAGCAGCAGCGGGCGTGGCGGCTTGTTCCGCGCCGGATCAGGGAAGCCAGGCCGGGGCGGACCGCAGCGCCGAGACGTTCGAGTGGTCCTGCGTCACGTCGTGGCCGCCGAAGTACCCGGGCCTGGGCATCGCGGTAGATAACCTGGCCGAGCGGGTGGAAAAGGCATCGAACGGGCGCCTGAAGATCAAGGTTTACGGCGGCGGCGAGCTGGTGCCGGCGTTCGAGGCGTTCGACGCCGTGAGCCGTGGCGCCGTCGAAATGGGTCACGACGCGTCCTACTACCACAAGGGCAAGATCGCGGCCGCCCAGTTCTTTTGTTCGATTCCGTTCGGCATGAACGCCGCGGAGCTCGACGGCTGGCTGTACTACGGCGGTGGCCTCGAGCTCTGGCGCGAACTGTATGCGCCGTTCAATATCGTGCCGTTTCCCTGCGGCAACACGGGCGTGCAGATGGGCGGCTGGTTCAATCGCGAGATTAACTCGCCGGCCGACCTCGAAGGCCTGAAGATGCGCATTCCCGGCCTCGGCGGCGAAGTTATCCAGCGCGCAGGGGCCACGCCGGTCACCCTGCCGGGCTCCGAGATTTTCACGTCGCTGCAGACCGGGGCGATCGATGCGACCGAGTGGGTCGGCGCGTACAACGACGTGGCGTTCGGCCTGCACAAGGCCGCGCGGTATTACTACTACCCGGGTTGGCAGGAACCCGGCGCGGGCCTCGAGCTTATCGTCAATGCTGACGCCTGGGCGTCGCTGCCGCCAGACCTGCAGGCGCTGGTCGAGCTTGCCTGCCAGGCGATAACGACGGACATGCTCGCCGAGTACACGCACGGCAATGCGCAGGCGCTGCAACAGCTGATCGACGATCCGGACATCGAGGTGCGGCCGTTCCCCGATGACGTGCTGCGCATTCTCAAAGGCCATACCCGGGACATCGTGGACGAACTGTCTGCGAAGGACCCGACGTGGCAGAAGATCGCCGACTCCTATTACGCCTTCATCGAGAAATCGACGCCAAATCAGCTGGCCACCGAAGTCGCCAACCTCACGACGCGGAGTCTTTGAAGTGAGCCTGCCCGAACGCCTGCGCAGCATATTGCTGCTGCTGGGATTGCTCGCGTTCGCCGGCGCCGTGGCGCAGGACGAAGACGAAGCCATTGTCCCGGAGACGATCGACGAACTGCTCGCGGCCATCAACGACGTTCTCGAAGACACCAATACGCCCGCTGTCGCCATCGCCATTGTCAACGAGGACGGTCCCGAATACATCGGCGCGCTCGGCAAGGCGAATATCGAAAACGACATCGACGCGGACGCCGACACGCTGTTCCGGATCGGGTCGACGTCGAAGATGTTCGTGGCGCTGTCGGTACTGCAGCTCGTCGAGGAAGGCCGTCTCTCGCTGGACGACAAGCTGGCGGACCTCGCGCCCGAGATCGAGTTCGAAAATCGCTGGGAACAGAATCACCCGATTCGGGTGGTGCACCTGCTCGAACACACGACCGGCTGGGACGACATCCACCTGCCCGAGTACGCGCACAACGACCCCACGCCGGCAACCCTCAAAGAAGGCCTCGACTTCCATCCGCATTCGCGGACTTCGCGCTGGCAGCCGGGCACGCGCATGTCCTATTGCAATGCGGGGCCGCCGGTTGCCGCCTACATCATCCAGAAGATCACGGGCCAGGATTTCGAGGACTACGTGCACGAGAATTTCTTTGCGCCTCTGCAGATGGCAGGCGCCACGTATGTTCGCAGCGAGGGCGTGCAGGAGCGCGGCGCGACCTTGTACACCAACGGCAAGCCGGAGGAATACTGGCACATCCTGATGCGCCCGTCGGGCTCCATTAACGCCTCTGCCGCTGACATGGCGCGCTTCCTGCTGTTGTTCCTGGGGCGCGGCACGCACGACGAGGTGCAGTACGTATCGCCGGCGTCGCTGGAGCGGATGGAAGCAGCCATGACCACGGACGGCGCAAAGGCCGGTCTCGAAGTCGGCTACGGCCTCAACAACTACTCGTTTCGCCACGAGAACTGGACTTACCGCGCGCACAATGGCGGCGTTAACGGCGGCCTGACCGAATTTGCGTACCTGCCCGAGGCAGAGCGCGGTTACGCGTTCATGATCAACTCGGGCTCGGGCGCCGCGTTCGGTGACATCAGCGAACTGATCCGAAATTACCAGACGCAGGACCTCGAGGGACCCGAGATACCCGAAGCCGTGGCAGTTTCTGGCGACGAGCGGGAGATCGAAGGGCTGTATCATCCGATCAATTCGCGCCAGCAGCTGAGCTACTTCCTCGATCGGGCGCTGGGTGTCGACCGCCTCTGGCTGGAAGACGGCAAACTGAAGCGCCGGCCGCTACTTGGTGGCGAGGACACCGAATACGTGCCCGCAGGTGACGGCAAGTTCCTGTCGCCGCATACGGGCAGGGTCGTGCTCGTGCAGACCGAGGACCCGCTGGCAGGACCTGTCGTGCACCTGGGGACGGTCGTGCTGAGGCCCGTGTCGCCCCTGGTTGTCTACGGCCAGCTTGCCATCGGCGCCCTGTGGCTCGTGTCCATCGGCACGTCTTTCCTCTACCTGCTCGTGTGGGGCGTTCGCAAGAGGCTCGGCAAAGTGCCGGCAGGACCGAGCACGATGATACGCGTCTGGCCGCTGCTTGCCGGCGCATCGATAGCCGTCTTCGTCGTCCTGTTTACGGTCGGCATGAACGATGTGTTTGAGCGCCTGGGCAAGCCGACCGGGATTTCCATTGCGCTCATGCTGGCAAGCCTTGCATTCGCGGTATTCGCAGTGCTCGGCGCATGGACGGCCGTCCGGGAACGCAACGCCGAGATGAATCGCTTCAATTACTGGTACAGCGCCATCAGTTCCGGCCTGCACCTGCTCATGGCGCTTTACCTGGGGTGGTTTGGCATCATCGGCATACAGACGTGGGCGTAAGAGACATGGCAAAAAAACTCATCGAAAGAATCATGTCAGGCAGCCTCGTGCTGCAGATCGGCATCGGCATCATCGCCGGCATCGTGCTGTCGCAACTCTCACCGAGCGCGGCCGGGTCGGCCATGCTGCTCGGCAATCTCTTTGTGTCGGCGCTCAAGGCCGTTGCGCCTGTGCTGGTCCTCGTGCTTGTCGCGTCGGCGATTGCGAACCGCCGTGTCAGCCACACGGCGCAGATGCGGCCGATCATCGGGATGTACCTGGTCGGCACGGTTGCCGCCGCGTTGCTGGCCGTGATCATGAGCAAACTGTTTCCGACAGAGCTGATTCTGCAGACGGCCGGTAACGACGCGTCGCCGCCACAGGGCATCACCGAGGTGCTGGGCGGTCTGCTGCTCCGAATCGTCGACAACCCGGTCAGTGCGATCATGAACGGGAACTATATCGGCATCCTGGTCTGGGGTGTCCTGCTCGGAGTGTTCCTGCATCACGCGGTGGATACGACCCGGCAGATGCTGGCTGACCTGGCCGACGCAGTTACGAACATCGTCCGAATCGTGATCCGGCTTGCGCCGATCGGCATCTTCGGGCTCGTGGCGGGCAACCTCGCTGATGCCGGGCTGGAGGCCCTGGGCGGTTATGTGCGGATCCTGACCGTGCTGCTCAGCAGCATGGCCATCATGGCGCTCGTCATCAATCCGCTGATCGTCTGGGTGAAGACGCGGCGCAATCCCTACCCGATCGTGCTCACAGCGCTACGTGAAAGCGGCGTGACGGCGTTCTTCACGCGCAGCTCGGCGGCCAACATACCGGTCAACATGGCGCTGTGCGAGCGGCTTGATCTCGAAAAAGACACCTACTCGGTCTCGATACCGCTGGGCGCCACGATCAACATGGGCGGTGCGGCGATCACGATCACGACGCTGACGCTCGCGGCGACGAATACCCTGGGTATCGAGGTCGACATCCCGACGGCCTTGCTGCTCAGCGTGGTTGCTGCGCTCTCGGCCTGCGGCGCATCGGGGGTTGCCGGCGGCTCGCTGTTGCTGATTCCGCTGGCATGCTCGCTGTTCGGCATCCCGAACGATATCGCGATGCAGGTGGTCGCCGTCGGGTTCGTCATCGCCGTCCTGCAGGATTCGGCCGAAACGGCGCTGAACAGCTCGACCGACGTCGTGTTTACGGCCGCGGTGGCGCAGAAGGACCCGTCATAGCGTGGCAAGGCGGCCTCATGGCGAGGGCGCCTGGGGCCGGCGACGCAGTCGCTGCCACAGCCGGCCGTCGATGACCGACAGGCCGAGCCCGATCACGATCATGCCCAGGAAGTGGCCCCACTGCAGCCGCTCACCGAGAAGGATCGTGCCGAGCAGAACCGCGGTTACCGGAATCAGCAAGGTTACGAGAATCGCGTTGGTGGCGCCGGCCGTGGCCAGCAGCCGGAAATACAGGATGTACGCAAGCGCCGTCGAGAATACGGCCATGCATACCACCGCGATCCAGACCCTGGCGCTCGAATCGAGTATCTGACTCGGCACCTCGAACACCATTGCCAGGGCGATCAGTAGCAGCGATGACATGAGAAGCTGCCCGGCCGCGGCAACGATCGGGTCGATATTCATCCGTGGGAACCGTCGCGCGTAAACCCCGGCAAACGCGTAGGCCAGGGCAGCGCCCAGCACCGCAAGCTGTGCCAGCAGATTGGCGTCGAGGCCGGCCAGTGCGCTCGGGCCAATGAGAACGGCCACGCCGATGAGGCCGAGCGCCGCGCCCAGCAGCCTGGCGCGTGTTACGGGTTCGTCCTTCAGCCAGATGCCGGCGACGATGACGGAGAATATCGGCGCTGCAGCGTTGAGTATGGCGGCCAGACCCGATTCGATTTCCTGCTGGCCCCAGACGATGAGCAGAAAGGGGATGACATTGTTGAGTAATCCCATCCACAGAAACGCCGACCACGCGGCCCGCGATCGCGGAATCGGCAGGCCGGCGGCCAGCACGATGCCCCAGATGACCACCGTTGCGATGGCTACGCGAACGGCGACGATCAGCAGCGGCGACCACTCCAACAGGGCGATTTCCACGAAGAAGTAGGAGCCGCCCCAGACAATCGACAGCAGCAACAGCATCGACCACTGGGCAAGCCCCATGCGCGAACTGATGGCGGTCGAATTCATGGCCGCAAGCATACCGGTTTGCGGGTGCCGGAATCGCCAAAATCGGACGGCAAGTAAAATCTCGCTGAGACCCGCGTCGCCTGATGATCGGTCTCCCATGGGGTGCTAGCATGACCATCATTGATGTTCCCAACGGGTAATGCTGTGTCGTATCGCCGCGCAAAAATTCTGATCGCTGCTTGTTGCTCTCTGTTTGTCGCTGCTTGCGTGACCAAACCGCTCGCGACGGACGGTAGCGCGGTAGTCGCTGCGAACGAAGGTCTCCTGGCAGTCCGGTTCGTCTCCGACTGGAAAGGCAACGAAAGCGCATTGTTCGAGGAGTTGGCATTCGGCGTGATTCGCGACGGCGCCTCGACGAACGAGGTGCTGGAGATGCGTAGCAACGACGACGCCCAACTGATCGCGCTCGAGGCGGGGGAGTACACCTGGATACAGGCCACGATCGGCTCCAGCTATATTCGGTTCGATCCCGGCGTCACGTTCACGATCAAGCCGGGCGAGATTACGTACGTGGGCGACATTACCCTGCTAGTCAGATCAGAGCCGTTTATCCTGATCACCCATGGACTGAGTGTTGTCGATAACCAGGAAGAAACGCTCTCGCGGCTGCGCTCCGAATATGGCGCGTTGCTGGACGGCTACTCGCTATCGGTACAGATAGCGGACCTGGTGCTCTCGGATCTGTGATTGCACGCGGCGACTTGCCGGCTACGCCAGCGCGACGACAATCTTGCCGTTAGCACGATTGCTGTCCATCAGCTCGTGCGCGTCCTGCAGCTGGTCAAATGCAAACCTGGGCCCGGTCTTCAGGCTCAGCTCTCCCGACTCGACCAGGGACACGTAGCGTTGCAGCTGGTCGGCCGAGATATCCGAAGCTTCCCCGCTGTATGAGGTGAGCTTCACGCCGGTAGGCACGTCGCCCATCGGTTGAAACTCCGAGAGCGTCCACTGCCCGCCGAGTATTCCGGTCATGCAGACGATGCCGCCGCGCCGCGTGGCGCGCAGCGAATCCAGCAGCGTCGTTGTACCGACCAGTTCGAGCACTCGATCGATACCATCCGGGTATATCGCTCGAACGGCGTCTGCTATCGATCCGGAGTCAACCACCACATGCGTTGCGCCGGCGGCAACCAGTTCGTCCGACTTGTCGGGATTCCGGGTGGTAGCCGTGATTTCGAGACCCGCCGATCGCGCCAAAGCCATAGCGGCGAAGCCGATCGATGAGGTCGCTCCGCGCACCAACAGGGTTTCTGCACGATCGATTTCCAGTCCTGTGTAGAGCGATCCGTGCACCGTCTGCAGCATTTCCGGCAGGGCGCCCAGGACACTCCAGTCGAGCGCCGTCTGCAGCGGGAAAACATTGGCGCTCGGAACCAGGACGAACTCGGCATAAGACCCGTCAAACTGACGGCCCATGCCGCCCATCATCGCCGCTACCGTCTGACCGGGCTCGAGTTCACCGCCCGGCGCTTCAACAACCTGCCCGACACACTCGATGCCGAGGACGCGAGGGAAAGATACGGACGGAGAATCACCCCGGCGCGTGAACCACTCCGACCGGTTGAGCCCGAACGCCCGATTCCTGATAAGCACCCATCCGGACGTAGCGGTGGGCGTTGCTATTTCCTTGAGCTCCAGCTTCTGTGGCCCGCCCGGCTCTGAAATTACGTATGCACGCATGGCGTTCGAGTCCTTTTGATTCAGCCGCGCCCGGCTGGCCGTTATGCGCAGAGGGTGCGTAGCACACGCCGGACCCGCTCAGAAGCCCAGGTCCTTTCGGGAGCCGCTGTTATGCAGACATTATGGTCTGCTGGTCCAGTCAACTGACATTCTCACCGCATCACAACGGGCGGAAGCTGAACTTCGCTCCGCCGATGCTGGCTTCGTACATCAGACCGCCGCGAGCAACGGTGAAGGTGGCCAGGCCGCGGTGAAAACCGCCAACGGTCGTGGCGTCGCGCTGACCGCCGCTTGCTCCTGCCGAATTGCCCGTGGACGAAGCCGTGGCCGACGCGCCGGCCGTGATGGCGACAGCCGCGGCCTGGGCGCTGAAGGCAAAATTACCGCTGGTGAATTCATTGAACGCGCGCTCGTCCTCGAAGAACACGATCATTCTGTAACCCTGCGCGCCAAGCTGCAGGCCAACGGTCAGCTGCGTCATGGTGCTGTCGCCTACGGGCTCACCGTTAACAAAGACACGGCCGGTGCCGCGCGCGCCGCCCACACCAATCCCGGCCCTGGCAATTTTGGGGAATACCGCGTAGCCATAGCTGACATCGAACAAGCCGCCGCTCTCGCCCGCCTCTTTGAAGATTTCGATTGTCGTTTCAAAAGGATCCTGCTGGGCAAAGGCGCCCGCCAATGGCGCGGTGATCAAAAGAAGAGCGGTGAAAGCGGCGAAGAATCTCTGCACGGCTTTGTCCTCCTGGAATTTTCTACCGAAAAATGAAGCGATCAATATAGCTTCATGGGAGCCCGAAAAGCGAGTTTGTCCGCGGCGGGCTAATTTCCGTAGATCTGGCCCGGCAACCAGGTGACGAGACCGGGGAAAACCGCGAGCAGCAAAAGGGCGAACAGCTGAATGGCGACGAACGGGATCACGCCGCGGTAGATCTGCGGGGTCGTGACTTCGGGGGGCGCGACCCCGCGCAGGTAGAACAATGCGAAACCGAAAGGCGGGGTCAGGAACGACGTCTGCAGATTGATGGCGATCATGATGCCGAGCCAGACCGGGTCAAGCCCCATGGCGAGGAGCACCGGGCCGACGATCGGCACGACCACGAACGTGATTTCGATGAAGTCGAGGACGAAGCCGAGCAGGAACATCACGAGCATGACGACGATCACCGCGCCCACGACTCCGCCCGGCAGGCTTTCGAGAATGCTGCGAACCGCATCGTCGCCGCCGTAGCCACGAAAGACGAGCGAGAAGACCGACGCGCCAATCAGGATCAGGAACACCATGCTGCTGATGCGCAGCGTGCTCTGCATGACTTCCTTCAGACGGGGCACCGTGAGCTCGCGCCGGCCGATGGCCAGCGCCAGGGCGCCCATCGCGCCCACGCCGGCAGCCTCGGTTGGCGTCGCCATGCCGGCGAGAACGGAGCCGAGGACGGCGAAAATCAGGATCAGCGGCGGCAATAGCGCACGCATGACTCGCACGAAGCCAATGCGGTCGTCCGGAGAGCGCTGATGCGCCGGCATCGCGGCCGGCCGGAAAATAGCGACAGCGATGATGTAGAGCACATAGAGCCCGACGAGCATGAGGCCGGGAATCAGCGCGCCGGCAAACAGGTCGCCAACCGAGACGGTCTTCGGTGAGAAAATGCCCATCTCGAGCTGGGCCTGCTGGTAGGCCGAGGTCATCACGTCGCCCAGCATCACGAGGATGATCGACGGCGGAATAATCTGCCCGAGGGTTCCGGATGCGCAGATCGTGCCCGTCGAGATCTCGGCGGAATAGCCGCGGCGCAGCATCGTCGGTAGTGACAGCAAGCCCATCGTGACGACCGTCGCGCCGACAATGCCCGTGCTCGCCGCGAGCAGCATGCCGACGAGCGTTACCGAAATCCCGAGACCTCCGCGCAGCGAACCGAACAGGGCGCTCAGCGTCTCGAGCAACTCTTCCGCTATCCGCGCGCGCTCGAGCGTGACGCCCATGAAGACGAACAGCGGTACGGCGACCAGTGTTTCGTTGCTCATGATGCCGAAGACGCGATTCGGCAGGCCGGTCAGCAACGCCTCGTTGAATCCGCCGGCGGCGACGCCTATTGCCGCGAAGGCCAGTGCGACACCGCCCAGGGTGAACGCCACGGGAAAGCCGGCCAGCAGCACGACGATGACCGTGGCGAACAGCAGTAAGGCGATCCACTCGATGGTTATCCGCTCCTGATGATCCTGAGCGAGCGCAACAGCAGCGACGCGCCCTGCAAGGCAACGAGCGCCGGCATGAGGACAACCATGGATTTCAGCAACGGGATCATCGGGTACGGCAGGCCGCCCGGTTCCCGCGAAGACTCCCTGATCGACCAGGACACCGCCGCGAAATCCCAGGCCATCCACGCCAGGAAACCGCACAGCGGCAACAGGAACAGCAACACGCCGAGGAAGTCGACAAGGGCGCGTCCCCGCGCGCCCATGCTGCGGTAGAAGATATCGACGCGCACATGCTCCTCGTGCAGCAGCGTGTATGCCGCGCCGATCATGAACACGGCCGCGTGCATCCAGGTCACCGACTCCTGCATCCAGATCTGACCGGCATCGAAGACATAGCGCATGACGACGATGATCGTCGTCAGCAACACCATGGCCAGCGTCAACCAGGCTGTGACGCGCCCGGCGACGTTACTGATGCGGTCGAGCAGGTTTTGCGGAGTCGCCGGGCCGTCGCTCACGACAGGGCCTCAGCGCCGCCAGAACATCGGCGTGATCAGAACCAGCAACGTGAAGATCTCCAGCCGGCCGAGCAGCATGCCGGCGACCGCTATCCACTTGCCGGTATCGCTCAGCGTCATGAATCCGGACGAGACGTCGCCGAGGCCGGGACCGAGGTTGTTGAGCGTCGCGGCAACCGCCGAGAACGCCGTAACCTGGTCGAGACCGGTCGCCATCATCGACAGCATCAGCACCACAAAAACGACGATGTAGACCGAGAAGAAGCCCCACACGGCGTCTACGACCCGGAACTGGACGGCCTTGTTGCCGAGCTTCACCGGTATCTCGGCGCTTGGATGCACGAGTCGAGCGATCTCGCGCACGCCCTGCTTGTAAATGAGCAGGCAACGGACGACCTTGATGCCGCCCGCGGTCGAACCGGCCGAGCCGCCGACGAAGCTCGCGAAGATCAGCGCCACCGGGAGAAATGCCGGCCAGGCGGCGTAGTCGGCGGTCGTAAAGCCGGTGGTTGTCGCAATCGACACGGCCTGGAAGACGCCCTTGATGATCGTATCCCCGGGTTTGCCGTAGCTCTGGTGGTAGAACAACCCGGCAACGACGAGCAGAGACAGCACGACGAGCATCATCGCGTATGCCCGAAACTCCGGATCCTGCGAATAGTGCTTGACCGACACGTAGCGCCAGGCAAAGAAATGCAGCGAGAAGTTGATGCCGGCCAGGAACATGAAACCGATGGCGACGATGTCGATCGCGGGACTGTTGAAGTAACCGATACTGGCGTCGTGGGTCGAAAAGCCGCCGATGGCGACCGTGGAAAACGCGTGGCACAAGGCGTCGAACCAGCCCATGCCCGCAATGATGTAGCTGATGGCGCAGGCGATCGTAAACGCCAGGTAGACATACCAGAGCGCCTTGGCGGTCTCGGTAATACGGGGCGTCAGCTTGGTGTCCTTGACCGGCCCGGGCGTTTCGGCGCGATAGAGCTGCATGCCGCCGACGCCAAGCATCGGCAGTACCGCGACGGCGAGGACGATGATGCCCATGCCACCGAGCCACTGCAGCTGCTGGCGGTAATAGAGTATCGATTTCGGCAGGTCGTCGAGACCGGTCAGGATCGTTGCGCCGGTGGTCGTCAGTCCGGACATCGACTCGAATACGGCGTCGGTCCAGGTGAGCGACGGCGCGTCCGCGAGATACAGGGGTGCGGCCCCGGCCGTACCCAGCACCGTCCAGAAGGCGGCAACGATCAGGAATCCGTCGCGTAGCCGCAGGTCCTTGCGGACGCCGCGCACGGGCAGCCAGATCAGCAGCCCGGCGGCGAGCGTGATGCCGAAACCCTCGACGAACGGCAACCAGGTCTGCTCGTTGAACAGCATCGCGATCAGCACGGGTGGCAGCATCGTCAGGCTGAACACCATGAGCAGCAGCCCGAGGATTTTCTGTACGACCGTCCAGTTCATGAAAAGTGTGGCTGGCTAGACGAACGACACGCCCACCTGGAACAGGTTCTCCAGGTTTTCGATCTTGCGTCGGTCGGTCAGGAACAGGATGACATGGTCATCCGTCTCGATGACCGTGTCGTGATGGGCGATGATGACCTGGCCGTCGCGCACCAGCGCGACGATCGCCGCGCCCTTGGGCAGCGCGATGTCTTCGATCTTGCGGCCGACGACCTTCGACTCGTCTTCCGTACCGTGGGCGATAGCCTCCATCGCTTCGGCCGCGCCGCGCCGCAGGGAATGAACCTTGACGACGTCGCCGCGGCGGACGTGGGACAGCAGCGAACCGATGGTCACCTGCTGCGGCGATATCGCAATATCGATACTGCCCGCTTCGACGAGGTCGACGTACGACGCGCGATTGATCAGCGCCATGACCTTGTGCGCACCGAGACGCTTGGAGAGCATCGAGCTCAGGATGTTGGCTTCCTCGGAGTTCGTCAGCGCACAGAAGACGTCGACGTTGTCGATGTTCTCCTCGAGCAGGAGCTCTTCGTCAGCCGCATCGCCGACGAGCACGATGGCCTTGTTGAGTTGCTCGGAAATATGGCGAGCGCGCTTCTGGTCGCGCTCGATAATCTTGACCTGGTTGGTCTGCTCGAGCGCCTTTGCCAGTCTCAGGCCGATGTTGCCGCCGCCGGCGATCACGACGCGCCGAACCGGATCCTCGAGCCGGCGCATCTCGCTCATGAATACCCGGATGTCCTTGCGGTCGGCGATGAAGAACACCTCGTCGCCTTCCTGGATGACCGTGTCGCCCTCGGGCAGCATGGCTTTGCCTTGCCGGTAGATCGCGGCGATGCGCCCTTCCGTGTTCGGGACGTGTTCCTTGAGTGTCGCGATGCGCTGGCCGACGAGCAGGCCGTCGCGATCGGCCTTGGCGCCGACGAGCCGTACCCGGCCGTCCGCGAAGTCGAGTACCTGCGACGCGCCCGGGTAGAGGATCAGCTGCTCAATGTATTCACAGACCAGCTGTTCCGGGCTGATGCGCACGTCGACCGGTATCGCGTCCTGGGTAAACAGGGTTTTGGCCGACATGTATTCGGCCGCGCGAATGCGGGCAATCTTCGTCGGCGTGTGAAACAGCGTGTAAGACACCTGGCAGGCGACCATGTTGGTCTCGTCGGTGTCCGTCAGGGCGACGACGATGTCCGCGTCATTGGCGCCGGCACGCTCGAGCACTTCAGGGTGCGCTGCGTGGCCGACGACGGTGCGAATGTCGAGCCGGTCCTGCAACTCGCGCAGGACGTCGGAGCGCATGTCGACGACGGTGACCTCGTTGGCCTCTTCGCGAGACAGGTGATATGCAGCCGACGAGCCAACCTGGCCTGCACCGAGAATCAGAATCTTCATTGTTCTTTTAAGCTGTCCGAGCCGCGAACTGCGCCGCTACCGGTCGCAAGTTTACATCAGATCGAGATTGGCATAGCTCAGAACGAGCCATTTTGTGCCGGCCGTCTCGAAATTGACCTCGACCCTCGCGTGCGCCCCCTGCCCCTCGCAATTCAGGATAACGCCGTCGCCGAACTTGCCGTGGCGTACGCGCTGTCCCAGGCGTATGCCGAGTTCCGAGCCCGGCGCGGTCGACGACTTGCCGGCTGCACTGCGGCGCGGCGAGTGCATTGGCCGCGAGACCTGTACGCGCGGGCGCACCTCTTCGACATACTCGTCCGGAATCTCGGCGATGAAGCGCGACGGCTGCGAGAAGTTGTCCATGCCGTGCAGGCGCCGCTGCTCGGCATAGGTGACGTAGAGCGTTTGCATGGCGCGCGTTATGCCGACGTAGCAAAGCCTTCGCTCCTCCTCCAGGCCGTTCGGGTCGGCGATCGAGCGCTGGTGCGGGAACAGCCCGTCCTCCATGCCGGCCAGGAAGACCAGCGGAAACTCGAGCCCCTTGGCTGAGTGCATGGTCATCAGCTGCACGCAGTCCTCCCAGGCATCGGCCTGCCCCTCGCCGGCCTCCAGCGCGGCGTGCGACAGGAATTCATCGAGCGGCGACATTTCGCTTGCCGGGTCGGGCTCGAAACTGCGCGCCGCACTCACGAGTTCGAGCAGGTTCTCCACGCGCGTCTCGCCTTTTTCGCCCTTGTCCTTCTTGAAGAAATCGACCAGGCCGCTCGCATGGATGACGTGATCGACCTGTTCCTGCAGGTCCAGTCCGGCAACGTCGTGCGCCATGCGTTCGATCATCTGCATGAAAGCGCGCACGGCATTGGCCGCGCGTCCCGCCAGTTCGTCGCTGGCAACGGCGCCGGCGGCGCGCCACAGCGTGCAGCTGTTGGCGCGGGCATAGGTGCGCATGATGTCGATCGTGCGCGCGCCGATGCCGCGGGTCGGCTTGTTGACGATGCGCTCGAACGACGAATCGTCGTCGCGATGCGAGATCAGCCGCAGGTAGGCAAGCGCGTCCTTGATCTCGGCGCGCTCGAAGAATCGCAGGCCGCCGTAAACGCGGTACGGGATGCCCGCGTTGATGAGGCCTTCTTCGAGCACCCGTGACTGCGCGTTGGACCGGTACAGCACCGCGGAATCGGCGCGCAGGTTGCCGTGGTCAATCCAGTCGCGCAGCCGCGCAATGATGAAATCGGCCTCGTCGCGCTCGTTGTACGCGGCGTAGACCCTGATTGACTCGCCCTCGGCGCCTTCGGTCCAGAGGTTCTTGCCCATGCGGGCGTTGTTGTTGGCTATGACGGCGTTCGCGGCGTTCAGGATCGTCGCGGTCGAGCGGTAGTTCTGCTCGAGCTTGACGACCCTCGCCGACGGAAAGTCTTTCTGGAACCGGTAGATGTGCTCGACCCTGGCGCCGCGCCAGCGATAGATCGACTGATCGTCGTCGCCCACGACAAACGGGATGCCCGTGTCGCCGGCGAGCAGCCGCAGCCAGGCGTACTGGATGGAGTTCGTGTCCTGGAACTCGTCGACGAGCAGATGGCTAAAACGCCGCCGATAATGCTCGAGCAACTCGGCGTTGTCGCGCCACAGTTCGTGGGCGCGCAGCAGCAACTCGGCAAAATCGACGAGGCCGCCGCGCTGGCAGACCTCTTCGTAGGCCTGGTAGAGCGCAATCATCTGGCGCCGGTTGGGGTCGCCCTCGTCGTCGAGGTGTTGCGGCCGCAGCCCCTCGTCCTTCTGGCCATTGATGAAGTACTGGATTTCGCGCGGCACCCAGCGGCTGTCATCGATCTCGAGATTGCGCAACAGCCGCTTTATCAGGCGCAGCTGGTCATCCGAGTCGATGATCTGGAAGTTCTGCGGCAGGTCGGCCTCGCGCCAGTGGCGGCGTAACAGCCTGTGAGCAAGCCCGTGGAACGTTCCGATCCAGAGGTGGCTGACCGGCATGTCGAGCAGCGCCTCGATGCGGCCGCGCATTTCTGCCGCAGCCTTGTTCGTGAAGGTCACGGCCAGCAGGCTTTGCGGCGACAGGCCTTCGACGTCGATCAGCCACGCGGCGCGGTGAACCAGCACGCGGGTCTTGCCACTACCGGCCCCCGCGATGACGAGCGTCGGCTCCGCAGGCGCCGTAACGGCCTCGCGCTGGGCGTCGTTGAGGTTTTCGAGGATAGGGGTAACGTCCACGAGGTGCTGCAAAGTCGAACCGGGGAAGCGCGGCATCTTAGCACGCCGGCGCAGGGCTATCGGGATTCGTTGTCCGGCGGCAACGGCACGGCGAGGCGCAACACGAAGCGCTCGAAAAGTCCTTTCGCGGTCTAGAAATCCCAGATCAGGCTTAGCGAATACCGCATGCGATCGTACTCGATGCGGGTGTCGGTGGACGCCGTTTCACGGTAGTCGACGTCGGCAATCAGGCTGAAGCGGCGGCTGAGGCGCCAGGTGCCGAGAATTTCCGCATCCAGCGTCTCGAGCGTCTTGGGACCCGCGATCGGCTCGTGGAATGCGAACGCATTGGGGTAGTCGTAATCGCGGTAAGCGGCTTCAATCTCGAGATCGAAGCGGCGCCCGGCATCCCAGTGGAACTCGAAGTTGTAGGTGCTTCTTGTGAAGTCGTTATAACCTAGGTAGCGGTCTTCGCGGTCCATCAGCTCGTAGCCGAAACCGAACCAGATGTCGTCGGTGAGGCGCTGCCGCGCGGTCAGGCCGTACTCGAGGTAGTCATAGCGCAGGGCCGGGTTGGTGATGAGCTGGTTGCCGTTCAGGTCGAACGACGGCCGGCTGTTATAGCGGCGGCTCGACTTCTCGACCGTCAGGCGCGCCAGCGTCGAGGAGCCGAACTTGTACTGCACGTTGCCGCCGAACAGGAAGTACTCGTGGTCGTACTCGGGGACGACACCGGTCTCCTCGTAGTCCCAGAGTTCGCCTTTCATGCGCAGCGCGAACGAGAAATTGCCGAATCTCTGTACCGTGGTCAGCCGCGGACCGTAGCGGACGTAGTTCATGCGGTCCGAGATGTCCACGCCGTTCGATATGCGAGGGTTGCCGGTATCCGGGTCGATGTACTGCTCGTTGTGCTTCGCAATGACGAACGCGCTGTAAACCCGTCGGCGGCGATCTTCGGTACGGCGGTCGAACTCGCTGCCGAAGCGCAGTTCGTGGACGTATTCGTCGGCATTGCTCTCGATTTCGCCGTCGTAGAAGCGTCCGGACAGCCGGTAGGCGCCGAAGAAGTTCTCCCACTTGAGACTATTGACCTGGTACTTGGCGCGAAAATCGACAGGGACAAAGGTGGCGGAGTATTTCTCCGGCGTCACGATCGGCAGCGTCGGGTCGGAGAAGTCGACATACGGCTGGCCTGGAGCGCGAAAGATATTGTCGTCCGAGCCGGCGCCGACTCGTGCCGCGATCTCGAAAGCGCCCATCGGCTTTTCTTTTTCACGGCGGTCGGCCCGCAGCTGGACCACGGGGTCGGCTTCGCGCTGCAGGGCCTGCAGCCGCGCAAGCGCCACAATCGCGTATTCGCGAATCTTCTCGTTTTCCTGCTGGTCGCGCGCGCGGCGGAACCAGTCAACGGCTTCCTCTTCGTTGCCGGCGGCCCATGCGTTCAACCCGAGGTTGTAATGCGAGATGACCCGGAGCTCTGGGGTTTCGGCAGCCCGGATCAGGGAGTCACGGGCGCGGATGTGCTGCTGAGCCTTGTAATGAGCGACGCCGGTGTTGAAGTGCAGCAGCGGTGTGTCCAGGCCGGCATCCGCCGCCTCACGATAGCGTAGCAGTGCCGCCCAGTAGAGGTCGTCGCGAAACAGCCGGTTGCCGTCTTCGAATGACGCGACTGCGCCAGACTGAGCGGACGCCGCTTGCGGCAGGCACGCGAGGACGAGCAGCAGCGCCAGAGCGCCGCGGTTTCGCCCACATTTAGTCGTTTCACGCCTCACGAGCATTGCCCAAGCTCCTGGTGTTCGCGTTATGTAGCACAGAAAGACTACCGGTATTGCGCCCCCAAAACTTTGACGTGGCGCATAAAAATCCCCCCAAAAAGGGGGGATTTCGATGGTTTAGCTGAGGTGGCGCTTACATGGAGTCTTCTTCGGACTCATCGGCAGAGTCTTCTTCCTCTTCCATGTCGTCCATCTCGTCGTCCATTTCGTCTTCTTCTTCCTCGTCGAACTCGTCGTCGTCGACATCTTCGCCTTCGTCGCCTTCGAAGTCGTCTTCTTCGTCGAGGTCGCTCTCGTCCTCGAAGTCGTCGTCGCCCTCGAACTCGTCCTCAAACTCGCCTTCGTCCTCGTCTTCCTCGTCACGCATGTCTTCGTCCGACTCGCGCTCGTCTTCCTCATCGCGCTCGTCTTCCTCGTCACGCATGTCTTCCTCGTCACGCATGTCTTCGTCCGACTCACGCTCGTCTTCTTCGTCGCGTACGTCCTCATCCGATTCGTGATCTTCTTCGTCGGACTCGCGCTCGTCTTCCATGTCGTCCTCGGCGTCGTCCAGTTCGCCGTCGTCCGGACCTTCCATCATGGCGACTTCGCCACTGATGCTCGCGACATCGTCAAAGACGTCCATGGTGACATCGAGGTCGTCCATGTCGTCAGCGTGTGCTACGGCCGGTACCAGCGAAAAACACGTCAGCACCACGGTAGCGATAAAGATACTCAGCTGTTTCATCATCCTACTCCGTTCGTTTCACCAGCATCCCTCGCCGGTGCTCTTATCCAACTTCCACCTGCAACCGGAAGGTCCGGTCGCGATCTTCGTGCTCCAGGCGGGCCAGCAGTTCGCCACCGGTCGGCGTGACTGCCACGAGTGTCAACGGCAACAGGTTCCTGCCCTCGCTGAGGCTCGTCTCCCACGTAATTTCACGCTGTCCCGGGAAGCCGTCGAGCTCGATCCCGTCGGGAAGCGTTACGGTCAGGGTGGCAGAGTCGAGCGCTTTGGCCGAGGCGAAGACCAGGTTGACGGTCCGCGGCTCGGCCAGTGCGATCGTGACGCCAGGAATCGTGGAGGCGGCCTCGGGCAGCTGCGGCTCATTGAGCAACATCCCGCCAATCACCCAGGCCGCGATCGTCGCCGCGATGGCGGCGCCGAAGCCGGTCATCATCCAGCGATTGCGCTGCCGCTTCGAGCCCTCATGAGTCGCGCGCACGAGCGCTCGCTCATAAAAGCCCCTGTCGGGGGCCGGCGCCGGGTAGTCCTGCAAGAGTTCGAGGACTTCCCGTTCCTGTTTGTCTGCGTCTGATTTCTGCATGTTTCTGACCTTTCTGCCCCCTTACACGAGTGGATTCAGGAAATGGTTCCATCGGCGACGAGAATTTCACGTAATCTGGTTCGCGCCCGGTGCAGCCGGGACTTCACGGTGCCGACCGGGACGCCGGTAAGCTCCTCAATTTCAACAAGTTTGTAGCCCTCCGTGTCGTGCAGCAGCACGACGATGCGGTGCTCGTCACTGAGCTGCCCGAGGGCGGCGTCCAGGCGCCTCAAGCGCTCCAGGCGTTCATTGCCGGTGGCCGGGTTATCGCGCTCGTCTCCCGCGAAGCCCTGCAGGCCGTCGCCCGCGAGCTGGCCTTCTTCGACCAGGTGCATGCGGCGGCGCGCGAAGCGCCGCTGCTCGTCGATAAAGAGGTTGTACATCACGCGGCTCAGCCAGGAACCCGGCTCGTCGATCTCGACGAGATCATCGAGTTTCTGGTAGGCCTTGATGAGCAGCTCCTGGAACAGGTCCTCGGCCTCGGCCTTGCTGCCCGTAAGCCGCCACGCAAGACGGTACAGCCGGTCCAGGTGCGGCTGTACGAGTCGCTCGAAGGTCGCGCTGTGCTGGGCAGAGCTCATGGAGTCGCCGAGTGTACCTGCGGGCCGTGCCCCCGCAAGGATCGGGTTGGCAGTTCTTGCTATTCTCGTCCGATGAACCTGATGGGCGAGCTGCGCCGCCGCCGCGTATTCGGCACGGTGGCGCTGTATATCGTCGCGGCCTGGGTCGGCATCCAGGCCGCATCGCTGTTGTTCCCGGCTCTCGACATACCGGATCGGGCCATTCGCTACGTGTGGCTGGCTGCAATACTGGGGTTTCCCGTCGCCGTGCTGTTCGCCTGGCGCTTCCAGGTCACGAGTGACGGCATTGTCAGAACGCCGCCGGCGTCGGCCGGTGAGGGCGCTGCCAACGAGCCGCTGCAAAAAGGAGACTTTCTGCTACTGGCCGGCCTGGTGCTAATGGTGGTCGTAATTTTTCTGCGCGCCGTGCAGGACATTCGTTCGATGGACGACGTCGTCGGGTTCAGCGCATTCGGTCGCGAGATCCACCCCAATGCGATCGCCGTCCTGCCGCTCGACAACCTGACCGGGAACGAGGAGCAGGACTTTCTCGTCGAGGGCATTCACGAGGCAATGACCTCGACGTTATCCGGGATCGGCGCGCTGCGGGTCAGGTCGCGCACGTCGACGGCGAGTTACAAGGGCTCGGACCTCAGGCTGACCGAGATCGCCCACGAGCTGGGTGTGTCCAGGGTGGTTACGGGCTCGGTACTTCGTAACGGTGCGGCCGTCCGGGTCAACGTGCAGCTCGTTGACGCTGCGACCGACGAATACCTGTGGACCGAGAGCTACGAACGCGAGGTCCGTGACCTGCTGGCCCTGCAGTCGGAGATCGCACGGGAGATCGCCCGCGAGATAAGCGTCGAGCTTACACCGGCGGAACAGGCCCGCCTGCGCGATACGCGCAGGGTCGACCCGGAAGTCTACGAGACGTACCTGAAAGGCATGTTCTTTGTGAAGCAGCTCAATCCAATGGCAATCATGCAGGGCATGCAGTACCTGCAGGACACGATTGCCATGGACCCGGCCGAGCCCCTCGCCTATGCGGGCCTCGCGCTCGGGTATAACACCATTGGTCACGGTCTCAGCGCGCACGAGGCATTTCCGAAGGCGATAGCCGCCGCCGAGAAAGCGCTGACGCTGGACGAGCTGTCCGGCGAGGCGTGGGCCGCCCTGGCAGAGGCGCAGCTCTACTACGAGTGGGATTGGCAGGCGGCCGAAAAGACCTTCAAGCGCGCGATGCAGTTGAGTCCCAGCCTCGACCACAGCTACGCGCACTACGCCTACCTGCTCATGCTGCTCGGGCGCTCCGAGGAAGCCATCGAGATCAGCGAGAAAGCCCGTGATCTCAGCCCCGTCGATCCACTCTGGGCCGGTTTCACGGCCTGGATCTACCTGCTCCACGAAGACCGCTGGGACGACGCGATAGCGACCGCGGAGGAGTGCCTGCTATTCGAGAGCAGCCTGGACCTGTGCCGCTATGCGCTGGGGCAGGTCTACTCCGCGCGCGGCGATTACGGCCGGGCGATCGAGATTCACGAACAGATCCCGCCGGGCGATCCTTTCCGCAACTGGGCTCTCGGCATCAGCTACGGTCTCGCCGGCAAGCGCGACCAGGCGCAGTCAGTCATCGACGCAATGAGCATCAACGCGACGCCGCGCGACCAGTTCCATATCGCGCTGGCGTACGCGGCAATGGGTGACGAAGAGAACGCCGTAACGTGGATGAATACCGCCTACGAGAGTCGTGCCGACTGGTTGCCGTGGGTCGTGCATTCCCATGCGTATGGCGGGGCCATCGAGTCGCTGCGAGAGCATCCGGGATTCCAGGCCATCGTCGACGAGATGAACATCCCGGCCGCGCGGCGCTGAGCCGCTAGAGATTCAGCTGGAACAGGAAATAGTGGTCGACGAGTAGCGCCGCGAACAGGATGCCGAGGTAGGTGATCGAATACTTGAAGGTCTTCATCGGCAGTTCCAGGTCTTCCGGCACCCGGCGCATGCGGATGGCGTGGCGCAGGAAAATGGCGCCGAGCACGAGGGCCGCGGCCAGGTAGATCAGACCGCTCATCCCGGTCAGGTACGGGATGATCGAGATGATGACCAGCAGGATCGTGTACAGGAGAATATTGAGGCGCGTGTACTCCTCGCCATGCGTCACCGGCAGCATGGGTATGCCGACCTTTTCGTAATCTTCCTTGCGAGCGATCGCCAGCGCCCAGAAGTGCGGCGGCGTCCAGACGAAGATGATCAGGAAAAGCAGCAGCGCGCTGCTCGTGACCTCATTGGTCATCGCCGTCCAGCCAAGTACCGGCGGTGCGGCGCCGGCCGCGCCGCCGATCACGATGTTCTGCGGTGTGGCGCGCTTGAGAAACACCGTGTAGACGACGGCGTAACCGATCAACGAGATAAACGTCAGCACCGCGGTCAGCGGGTTGACGAGGAACCACAGGACAATCATCGAGATGATGCCCAGCACCGACGCGAACGTCAGCGCCGATCTCTCGGTCAGCTTGCCCTGTGGCAGGGGCCGGCCCATGGTGCGCATCATCAGGATGTCGGTGCGATGATCGAGCACGTGGTTGAACACGGCCGCCGACGATGAGGCGAGGCCGATGCCGAGGGTGCCGAACAGCAGCGCGAGCGGGTCCGGCCAGCCCGGCACGGCCAGGAACATGCCGACAATCGCAGTGAACACGATCAGCATGACGACCCTGGGCTTCGTCAGCTCATAGTAATCGCGCCAATCGGTGTAGATCTCTGCGTTTGTATTCACGGTGCTCATTAGCCGATCCTGGATATCCGCAGCAGGTGCTTGATGTCGTCGACCATGTCGGCCGGGTCCAGATCGGGATGGAAATACATGACGAGATTGCCATGCGGGTCGATCAGGAAATAGCCACCTGCCGGGACATCCGCGGGCCGCTTATTATTCAGCAGGCTTGCAAGGCCGCTGTCCTCTATCGTCGTCAGGCCGGGGTGTTCCTCAGCGAGAAACACTGTATCCGGCGGGATATCGCCATGCAAGAAAACCCGCGAGACCCGGTCCATTTCCCTGCCCAGCATCAGGCGCGCCTGGCGGGCGGTGTACAGGGCATCGCGGCAGGTCTCGTCGCACTCCGACGTATTCATGTAGATCAGGATCCAGGCGCGCTCGAACTGCGCGGCGACCGTTGATTCGGGAACCGCGTCCGCCAGGTTGACGAACGGTTCCAGCAGCGCGCCATGATTGCTGCGGCCGGTGGGTTGCAGCTCACTGCCGCCGGAATAGAGCCAGGCGGCGACGACCAGCGGACCGATGAACACGGCCGCGATCAGCAGCAGCTGAAACCGGCCGGACTTGCGTGGTGTGTCGCTCATGACTCCAGGCCCCGCTTGCGATAATTCCATATGAGCAGACCGGCCAGCACGAGCCCCATGGCAAACCACTGCAGCGCATAGGCGTAGTGCCGTCCGGGCCCCATTTCTTCGGGCACCCAGTGCCGGTAAAAGCCGTGGTCGTCCTCGGGGTCCAGCAGCAGTACAAACGGTTGCACCGGTTCCCCGAGCGCGGCGGCCACGTCTTCAAAGGTCGGGTAGACAGCCCGCTTTGGCCAGTCAGCCGTGGCGGGGATGGACTCACCCATCTTGTACCCGGCCCGCGGCAGCGAACCGGCGCGTCCCCGCACCGTAAGCCGCGTGTCCTTGACGTCGATCGCGGCGGGATCGACGTCCGGCCCCGACCGCGGGAACCAGCCGCGGTTGACCAGCAGGAGAGCCGAGTCGCCGGCAACCCGCAGCGGGGTCACGACGTAGTAGCCCAGCTGGCTGTTGACGATAATGTTCTCGAGCAGGACCTGGCGGTCGGCGACGAACCGGCCGGTGACCTTGAGCTTCTGGAACGAGCGAATGTTCATGCCGTCCGACCACGACGAAAACCCGGACTGGGAATCAAAGGCTTCCTGCTCGGCGCGCTTGTCCTGTGCGCGACTGATCTGCCACACGCCCAGGCCCACGAACTGCACGACGAGGATTGCGCCAATTACATAGGGAATCCAGCCGATAAACTGCGCTTTTATTGATTCGGTCACGATATACTCAACCGCATGAAAATTATCGTATTGATTCTGCTCGCGGCAATTGTCATTGCCCTGTTTTCCGGCCTCTTCTTCCTGGCCAAGGACAAGGACCACCCGCCGTCGCCACGTCTGCTCACGGCCCTGAAAGTCCGCGTCACCTTATCGATACTACTCGTGGTGCTGCTCGTCGTCTCGTACAAGATGGGCTGGCTTACCGGATTCGAATAAACCGACAGAGGCCGCACTCCGGCAGGCCTTTACCTTCATGGCTCGCTGCGCCGCGCTTTACTTCCGGGAAAGGCCTGCCGGAGCGTGGCCGCTAGCGTGCACGCTTCGTCACATCCAATAGACGAAGACGTACAGACCAACCCAGACAGCGTCAACGAAGTGCCAATACCAGGCGGTCGCCTCGAACGCGAAGTGATTGTCGGGCGTGAAGTGCCCCCTGATGACGCGCAGCCAGATGATCGTCAGCATGATGGCGCCGATCGTCACGTGCATGCCGTGGAAGCCCGTCAGCATGAAGAACGTCGAGCCGTAGATGCCGGAGTCGAGCCTGAGATTCAGGTCCTGGTAGGCATGGACGTACTCGACGGCCTGCATGTAAACGAAGATGAAGCCGAGGATGAACGTCAGCGCGAGGAACGTCGACAGGATGCCGCGTTTGCCGGCAATCAGTGCGTGGTGCGCGATCGTGATCGTGACACTACTGGTCAGCAGGATGGCGGTGTTGATCAGCGGCAGGCCGAGCGGGCCCATCGTCTGAAACTCGCCGCCCACCTCGCCAGGGCCGCCTGTCGGCCAGGTCGCCTCGTAGCCTTCCCAGAGCAGCAGGTTGGTAAAGAAGTTGTTGCTCTCTCCCCCGAGCCAGGGCACGGACATGTTGCGGGCATAGAACAGTGCGCCGAAGAATGCCGCGAAGAACATCACCTCGGAGAAAATGAACCAGAACATGCCCATGCGGAACGACTTGTCCACCTGCGGGTTGTACAGGCCTCCCTCGCTCTCGTTAATGACGGTGCCGAACCAGCCGGTCAGCATGAAGATCATGATGGCGACGCCGGCCATCATTACCCAGAAGCCGAAGTCGGCGCCGTTGAGCCAGGTGGATACCCCCAGCATCAGGAACAGCAGGCCGATCGACCCGACGATGGGCCAGTGGCTGCCGTGAGGGACGTAATACTTATCTTGCGCGTGAGACATAGTTGTTCTCGGTCTTGAACAGGGTATAGGACAACGTAATCGTGTCCACGTAATCGGGTAGGTCAGGGTCTACGATGAACTGCAGCGGCAGCGATCGCGTTTCGCCGGCGGCGAACTCCTGGCTCGTGAAACAGAAGCACTCGATCTTCTTGAAGTGCTGGTTGGCCGCAACCGGCGAGACGCTCGGCACGGCTTGCGCTACCAGCGTTTCGGCGGCGCGGCTGGTGGCGGAAAACGTTGCGAAGTACATCCGCCCGGGCTGCACTTCCATGCTGTCGGCATCAGGTACGAATTCCCATGGTGCCGACGAATTGACCACGGCCATGAACTCGATGCGCACCGTGCGCGACTCGTCCGGGTTCTCTGCCGCCGTGGCCGCCGTCGTGTTGGTGCGGCCGCCGAAGCCCGTGATGTCGCAAAAGACCTCGTAGAGCGGCGGCAGGACGAGAAACCCGAACGCGAACATGCCGACCGCAAAGATCAGCAATCTCGCGGTCAGCGCGCGATTGGAGAGTTTTGGCTGGTGGTCGTTCATGGTCTCAAGCGCGCAGCACACCCATCATGATGAAGCCGATGTAAAACGCGAGCGCGACGCCGGCCATGATCAGGGCCGTGCGGCGAATGGCGCGTTTCTGTTCAGCGCTTCGCGTCACTCAAACGCCTCCTCGTGCACGCGCTTGACCGGCGGCGTATCGAACGTGTGATACGGGGCCGGCGACGGCACCGTCCACTCGAGGCCTTTCGGCGCCTCCCAGACACGGTCGCTGGCCTCCTCGCCCTTCTTCGCCGTGAGCAGCACGTAGACGAAGATCAGCTGCGACAGGCCGAAGCCGATCGCGCCGACACTCGCCATGAAGTTGAAGTCGGCGAACTGGGTCGAATAGTCCGGAATGCGTCGCGGCATGCCGGCCAGTCCGAGGAAGTGCATCGGGAAGAACGTCAGGTTGACGAAGAACGTCGACGTCCAGAAGTGCCATTTGCCGGCGGTCTCGTTGTACATGTAGCCGGTCCACTTCGGCAGCCAGTAATAGGCGGCCGCCATTAGCGAGAAGATCGAACCGGGCACGAGCACGTAATGGAAGTGCGCCACAACGAAGTAGGAGTCGTGGTACTGGATATCGGCGGGCGCGATCGCGAGCATCAGGCCCGAGAGGCCGCCGATCGTGAACAGGAACACGAAGCCGAGGGAAAACAGCATCGGCGTCTCGAACGTCATCGCGCCCTTCCACATCGTGGCGATCCAGTTGAAGACTTTCACGCCGGTTGGAACGGCGATCAGCATCGTTGCAAACATGAAGAACATCTGGCCCGACAGCGGCATGCCGACCGTGAACATGTGATGCGCCCAGACGATGAAAGACAGGAAAGCGATTGACGACGCGGCGTAAACCATCGAGTCGTGGCCGAACAGCGGCTTGCGCGAGAACGTCGGGATGATCTCGGACACGATGCCAAACGCCGGCAGGATCATGATGTAGACCTCGGGGTGACCGAAGAACCAGAAAATGTGCTGGAACATGACCGGGTCGCCGCCGCCGGCGGCCAGGAAGAAGCTGGTGCCGAAGAACTGGTCGGTGAGCAGCATCGTGACGGCGCCGGCCAGGACAGGCATGACCGCAATCAGCAGGTAGGCCGTAATCAGCCAGGTCCAGACGAACATCGGCATCTTCAGCAGCCACATGTCCGGCGCACGCATGTTCAGGATCGTGACGATGATGTTGATCGCGCCCATGATCGAACTCAGGCCCATCAGGTGGACCGAGAAGATCAGGAACGGGAAGGCGTCGCCGGTCTGCAGCACCAGCGGCGGGTACATGGTCCAGCCGCTCGCCGGCGCGCCGCCCGGCATGAACAGGGTTGCCAGGAGCAGGCCGAAAGCAACCGGCAGGATCCAGAACGACCAGTTGTTCATGCGCGGCAACGCCATGTCGGGCGCGCCGATCATCATCGGGATCATCCAGTTGGCGAGGCCGACAAACGCCGGCATGACCGCGCCGAAGACCATGATCAGCGCATGCATGGTCGTCATCTGGTTGAAGAACTCGGGATGCACGAACTGCAGCCCCGGCTGCATCAGCTCCGAACGGATGACCAGCGCCATGGCGCCGCCGACGAAGAACATGATCAGGCTGAAAACAAGGTACATCGTGCCGATGTCCTTGTGGTTCGTCGTGAACAGCCAGCGCCTGATGCCCTTCTCCGGGCCGTGGTGCTCGTCGTGCGCGTCGTGCGCGTCTGCTACTGCTGTGGTCATGCTTTAGTTCTCCGCCTGCGCGAGCTGTGCGCTGCCTTCAGATTGTGTGTCGAGCCATGCCTGGAACGCGTCCTCTTCAACGACCTCGACGACGATCGGCATGTAGCCGTGATCCTTGCCGCAGAGTTCCGCGCACTGGCCACGGAAGGTGCCGGTCTCGAGCGCCCGGAACCAGGTTTCGTTGACCATGCCCGGGATCGCATCTTTCTTGATGGCGAGGTCCGGCACCCACCAGGAGTGGATGACGTCATTTGCCGTGAGCAGCAGGCGCACCTTCTTGCCCTTGGGCACGACCAGCGGGCGGTCTACGTCGAGCAGGTAGTTGTCGACGTCGAACACATCGGCGCCCGAGTCCTTGAAGCGCGCTTTCAGGCTGGGCATGGCGAGCGTCGAGTAGTAGTCGATGTCCTGGTCCTGGTACTTGTAATGCCACTTCCACTGGTAGCCCGTGACGACGACGGTCAGGTCCGGGTCGCGCGAATCCTCGAGCTTGATCATGGTTTCCGCGGCGGGCACGGCCATGATGAGCAGGATGATGACCGGGATGATCGTCCAGACAACTTCGGCCGTGGTGCTGTGCGAGAACTGGGCGGCCTCGGCGCCCTTTGATTTACGGTGCTTGAGCAGCGAGTAAATCATCACGCCGAACACGACGACGCCGATGGCGACGCACCACCAGAAGACCATCATGTGCAGGTCGAAAGTTTCCTGGCTGAGTTCGGTAATGCCGCGAGGCATGTTGATCGCCCAGTCGGCACTCGCCGCGCTCGCCCAGCCCAGGCCGAGCAGGCTCAGAAACAGTTTTCGTAACATCAGATTGTTCACCGTCGTGGCCCCCATGTGGGGCCAATTGCTTTAAAGGACTACTAGTGGGAGGTGTCGTTCGCGGTGGAACCCAGACCACCCGCAGAACAGCTTGCGCAGTTTACTGAAAGCAAACCGGGCATGCAATCCTGTGAAACCCGTACCCGCAAAGATTTATTGTGTGTTTACAGGGTGTTACAGGCTATTCGTTACGGCGCCCGATTTGCCCGGAGTCAATGCGGATTTCACCGCGCGCAGGAAGGGTCCCCGCGCCCCAGCAATGGCCATAGACGAGCTCCAGCCCGATGTCGAGATTGTCTACCTTGCCGGGCAGGCAGCCGGTCGCGCCGACAGCATCCAGGTCCCTGGCAAGAGAGCGCTCGTCCCGGTAGTTGACGGTCAGCCGGTCGACGTCGAGAACGGGATCGCGGAGCCCCGCGCGCACGAGTTCGTCACCAACGTCGTGCATGTCGGCGAACGGCTCGTGCCGCAGCCCGGCGAGGCTGTCGGGGCCGAGCGTGGAGAACAGGAACAGTCCGTCCTTGCGCAACACGCGCGCCACCTCGGCGAACAGGCGGTCGCGGTCGCCGATCCATGGCAATAACAGGTTCGAGAAAACGAGGTCGACGGAATGATCGGCGAAGGGCAGCTGCCGCGCATCCGCCTGCACCGTGGGCCGCCTCGACAGCCAGCTCGAGCGGCGGGCGGAGCGCCGCAGCATCGGCAGCGAGATGTCGACCGCGACAACCGTGGCGCGCCGGAACCGGCGCCGCAGCGCCTGTGCCGAGGCGCCCGTGGCCGAACCCAGGTCGACGATCGTTGTGGCGGCAACGGTCATGGGTTCGAGTCGGGCGAGCAGCCCCTGCCGGGTTGCAGCGTGCACGAAGTCGGCCGAATCGAAAGTCTCGGCGGCTCGATCGAAGCGGCGCTGCGCGTCCCGAACGGTCATGGCCAGGCAAGGTAGCACGCTTTCTGTTGCTTTCGGCCCGATTCTAACGTCGCCGCCGCGGGCCCGGGGTGCCATCCTGCGCGCATGCGATGGCCCAGCCGGTGCGTTTTCTGCGGGCAAGCGCCGCAGCCGGTGTGCCCGCCTTGCCGGGACGACCTGCCGTGGTTGGATCCGGTCTTCGAGCTGGCGCCGTTCGAAACCGCCATCGCGCCCCTTGCCTATGCGTTCCCGGTGGACGCGGCGATCAAGCGCCTCAAGTTCCAGTGCAGGCTGTCTTACGTGAACGCTTTCGCGCTGCTCCTGCGAGCTGCTACGGGCCTGGTGCCGGAGGACGTCGATGCGCTGCTGCCGATGCCGCTGCACTGGCGCCGCCAGCTGCTGCGCGGTTTCAACCAGGCGACGGAGATTTCGCGCGGTATCCGCAGGTCGATGGCGCTGCCGCTGGTGACCAACGTCATCCGGCGCCGTCACACGCCTTCGCAGTCCGGACTCAGCGCCGCGCAGCGGCGGCGCAACCTGCGCGCGGCGTTCCAGGTTCGCGGCCCCATTGGCAGCAAGCACGTCCTGATCGTCGATGACGTCATCACGACCGGCGCAACGTCGCGCCAGCTGGCCAACGTGTTGCTCGAGGCCGGCGTGCCGGCGGTCAGCGTGCTGGCTATTGCAAGGGTGCCGGAGGATTGAA
>JASJBB010000006.1 GCA_030066735.1 Woeseiaceae bacterium
GTGACCTGGGCGCGGGCACGGTCGTGCGCCCGAACTGCCATATCGAGGGAGCGAGCACCGGCGCCAACTGCGTGATCGGACCCTTTGCGCGCCTGCGCCCCGGCGCCGAGCTTGCCGACGATGTCAGGATCGGCAACTTCGTCGAGGTGAAGAAGAGCACGATCGCCGCAGGCAGCAAGGTCAACCACCTGACCTACATTGGCGACGCTGAAATTGGGACCGGCGTCAACGTTGGCGCGGGCACCATCACGTGTAATTACGACGGCGCCAACAAGCACAAGACGACGATCGGTGACCACGTATTCATCGGCTCGGGCGTCGAGCTGGTCGCGCCGGTCAGGATTGGCGCAGGCGCCACGATCGGGGCTGGCTCGACCATCACCAAGACAGCGCCCGAGGGTGAGTTGACGATTGGGCGTTCGAAGCAGGTCACGATCAAGGGCTGGCGAAAGCCTACCAAGGAAAAATAGAGTATGTGCGGAATTGTCGGCGCGGTCGCCGAAAGAAACGTCGTTGATATCCTTGTCGAAGGGTTGCAGCGCCTCGAGTATCGCGGCTACGACTCGGCCGGCGTGGCGGTCGTCGACGACGAGAACCAGCTCGCGCTGCGGCGTACCGTGGGCAAGGTGGCCGAACTCGAGGAAAAGATCGCAGCCGATCCGCTCGACGGCAAGATCGGCGTTGCGCACACTCGCTGGGCGACCCACGGCGGCGTGACCGAGGCCAACGCGCATCCGCACGTTTCCGGTGGCCGCATTGCCGTGATCCACAACGGCATCATCGAGAACTTTCAGCCCATCAAGGACGAGATGCTGGCGAAGGGCTATGTCTTCGAATCCGAGACCGATACCGAGGTGGCCGCCCACCTGGTCCATGAATTCGTCAAACAGGGCATGAGCCTGGTGGAGGCTGTCGGCGAGGCCGTCAAGCGCTTCCAGGGGGCGTATGCCCTGCTGGTCGTGGATGCCGAGGATCCCGAGCGCATTGTCGTAACACGGGTGGCGAGCCCCCTGGTCATTGGCCTGGGTGACGGCGAAAACTACGTTGCCAGCGGCGTGCCCGCCCTGTTGCCGGTCACCCAGCGTTTCATCTATCTCGAGCAGGGCGACCTCGCCGAGATCCGGCGCGATGGCATCAGCATCTTCGACAGCAACGGCGAAGCGGCCGAACGCGAGGTGCACGAGACGGAGTGGGACAGCACGTCGGCTGAAAAGGCGCCCTACGACCACTTCATGCTCAAGGAGATTCACGACCAGCCCAGCGCGCTGGCCGATACCTTGTACGGCAAGGTCGCGAACCAGCGCGTGCTGCCCGAGGCGCTCGGGCCCAAGGCCGCGGAGCTGCTCAACAAGGTCGAGCACATTCACATCGTCGCCTGCGGCACGAGCTATCACGCCGGCTGTGTGGGCAAGTACTGGATCGAGGCGATCGCCAACGTGCCGACGCACGTAGAGATCGCCAGCGAGTATCGCTACCGGCATGTCTACGTGCCGGAAAACACGCTGTTCGTCACGTTGTCGCAATCGGGCGAAACCGCCGACACGCTCGAGGCGCTGCGCATGGCCAAGGAGCTCGGCTACCTGGGATCGCTGACAATCTGCAACAGCCCGCATAGCTCCATGGTGCGTGAATCGGATCTCGTCATGATGACGCAGGCCGGGCCGGAGATCGGCGTCGCGAGCACCAAGGCATTCACGACACAGTTGTTGTCGCTGCTGATCGTTACGCTGATGATGGCGAAACACCGTAACCTGATCGACGAAGCGAAAGAGCGCGAGTTTGTCGCCAACCTCACCCATGCCGCGGCCGCGTCCGACCAGGCCTTGCAGATGAGCGATGACCTCAAGGAGCTGGCCAAGGATTTCGCCGACAAGCAGCATGCGCTATTCCTGGGTCGCGGACCCATGTGGCCGATCGCCATGGAAGGCGCGCTGAAGCTCAAGGAAATCTCCTACATTCACGCCGAGGCATACGCGGCCGGCGAGCTGAAACACGGGCCGCTGGCGCTGATCGACGACGAGATGCCGGTGGTGGTGGTCGCGCCCAACAACGAGCTGCTGGAGAAACTGAAGTCGAACATGCAGGTTGTGCGTGCGCGGGGCGGCCAGCTCTACGTGTTCGCCGACGCGGAAACCGGCATCGAGAGCGAGGAAGGCACGATCGTGATGCAAATGCCGCACGCGGACCGGCTCATCGCGCCGATCGTGTATACCATTCCGCTGCAGCTGCTCGCCTATCACGTTGCCGTGCTGCTGGGTACGGACGTCGACCAGCCGAGGAATCTCGCCAAGTCGGTGACGGTGGAATAGGGGGCCGCGGGCTATGGAGTATTTCAGCGAAACACTGATTGTCCTGATGATCCTGGTCGGAGTCGCCGTGGCGGCCGTCGCGTTCGAGCCGGCCGATCCCCTGGATAACTGGAAACGACTCACCGAGCGCTACGCGACGAGCGGCTGGCCGGGCGACCCGCAGTTCACGATGCAACAGATTCACTTCGGCGGTCCGCGGGGTGCGCTGAAGCCGCTGAGCCCCAGTGCGACCTTCGATGTCGAAGTCGATGAATTCGGCCTGTGCCTGGCCGGCCGCGGCATTGGCGCGGAGGACACCCCCGACATCGTGCGCATTCCCGGCACTCATGTCCGGCCCGCCGGAAAACGCAGGCAAGGGTACGTATTCAAACTCTATGCCGAGCCGGCGGTGCGCATCCTCGTTGGCGGCGAGCTGGGATCGGAGCTGTTACGCAAGAGCCAGGCGGGCTGAGTTAGTATCGGGCCATCATGGTAGCGCGCCACGACAACAGGCCCCGCAGGATAGTGGACTCGTGCGGTCACCGGATTCTTAGGGAAAGACCGGGCTATTCTGCTTGCCAGGCACTGAGTAGCAGCAGCACTTTTTCTGCATTGGCGCGACTGTAAACGAACGCTCCCTCGGCGGAGAAGAGTTCGCCATATTCCGCCGGCCTGGTCGAAACCGCCCACTCGTGGAACTCGCCGACTGCCGCTCCCATCAACTGTTGCGACTCTGCCGAGAGTGTCGCGGCTACGGACTCAATGCGGCCGTCTTCTCCGAACGCAAACCTGTTCTCATCGTAAGTGATGGACACGATACCGGCTGTGCGGAGCCAGTCATTCGATTCGACGACAGTGCACGACACCTCGCGGCCATCAGTGGCGCAGTCCCCGAACTCGAGATGCGTGTTCAATGCGAGGTCGTATTCGAGAATGCCGCGCACGGCGGGCCGCCCTTCGATTGACCCAAGCGGCCCGAAATTCAGGGTGGGCTCGTCCGCAAACAGCTTGATTAGACCTTCGAGGTCTCCGTCATTCTTGAGTGCCTGGAACTCACGAACGCTCTGCTCGTAGTCGGGTTGCGGCGAGCAGGCAAGCAGCAGGCTGGCGAGAAGAATCGACGCCACGTGCTTCATGGGTTTTCCAGCTTCTCGACATTCATTGCATTGCGATCAGTGCCGTATAGCTCTAGCCGACATCCAGACCATAGCACTTCGTATCGGTGTTGTTCTCCAGCAGGTCACGAAGCCGGAAGTTGTACGAATCGGCGTAGTCGCGGATCGAATCGAATGCGTCCCACGCGCCTTCCCCGCGCAATTCAGCGAAGTTCGCGTAGGTTGCCGCGCCCCCATCGCCGAGAGGGTGATTTCTGCAACGACTGATTCCGTAAACAACTTCGGCTTCTTTCGCCTCGCCAAAATAGACCCGGGAACCGAGGAATCGATAGTCGCCGGCCGCGAATGCTTCTTCTGCAGCGGCCTCCGGCGACAACTGCGGGTCGATCCCCCAGTACTGACCGTCTGCCGGAACCAGCCACGCATACCCGATGACCATCATGGCGACCACCACGGCGAGGCCGGCCGAAAGCAACAGCAGCTGGGAGAGCCTGATCATCATGCCGTCACCACCTTGCGTGCATCAGCGCTGCATTCACTCATACTCGGTGAGTTGTTCCCATCGTCCATCGCCCCGATGGAAGGATACCAACAGATCTTCCATATGCTCGACGGACGCGGGCGGTTCCTTGATGACTTTTGTGATGATACCGGAACTATCTCTGTACGCCGACGACAGCCCGATGTCCGGAGCAAGGCTGCCGCCAACCTCCAAAGACTCGCCGGAGGGCTTAACCAGCCATACAAGATGAAAGCCCCCGGCCCAGTCGACGCTTCTGATCGTGTCCCGGATAAGGCCTTCGGCAGGGCTCTTGTCGACTATTCTGTGCTCGTCCGCGTCGACCGCATATACATGTAAGCCCGGAGCATTATCCGGTGGATCATCGCTTGCTTTTTCGGGGATCGAATCGTCTTTCGGTTCGTCGGGGCTTTTGCTTGACCAGATCGCCACATCCACCAGGTACTTTGCGACCAGCTTGGCGATGATAAACCCCGCCAGGATGACGACGGCGACAAGACCGATCTTGTCGGCTATTGGTACGATCGCGTCCCAGCTCACAGCCTTATCTCGCTAGTGCTGGATGTTTGCGTCAGTACTCTCGCCCGAAGATCAGGGCAGCGGCCAGAAAAACAGCGCCAGTACGACAATCGCCCAGTACTCGACAGGTATGAAGAACAGCGTATGCGACGGCGCCTTGCCGACCACTTCACCCGATTCCTCGTCGATCAGAAGGCCACGCTTCATGTGGTTCAGGAAAACCCCGAGAATCCCCACAAGAACGGCAGCAGCAATGAAGGCCGCTTGTTTCGGCCAGGCGTTCGCCGTGTAGAAGCCCTGACCGTAAACGGCATCGACAGCAAGCTGCGTCAGAATCAATGCGGCGATGACGATGACCGGGACCAGCCAGCCGAATCCTCTCCAGACAATCAGCATTTCGAGATCTCCTGCGCCAACAGATTCTCTCCAGTTTGCCGCGCGCAGATGCTAGATTCTGAGACTTCGCTCCCAGTTAGACAGCCAGAGCTACTTTTCCTCGTGAGCCCTCCCGCAGGAGTACGCCGTGTTCGCAACGAAAACCTGGACCGCTCTGATATCCGTGCTGGCCATCGCGGCATGCGGCGGAGGTGGCGGCAACAATTCCTCCGGCAATCCGAACGACCCGGGCGGTGGAGGTCCGCCCCCGCCGCCGCCAGACTCCGCGCGGCAGACGACGGATCAGCCGGACCTGTTTGCCGATGAGTATCAGGTGCACGTGATCTACGCTGTGCCCCAGGATGGCGAGGACAACGAGCTGGATATCAATGGGGCAATTGCCGGCTCAGTCGCCGCAGCCAATGAGTTTTTTCTGGCGGCGAGCGGCGGCAAGATCGTTCGCTTTGACTTTACGACGGACGGCGAGCTGGATGTGACCTTCGTGCGCCTGCCAGATCTCGACGCCGAGTACGCTGCGAACGGACTTTTCGCCCGGGAAGCCATTCAGGCGGACGTAGTAGCGGCCGGATTTACCGCGCCCCGCAAAATCTATCTCGTTTACTACGACGGCACCAACGACAGGGCTTGCGGCGGCGCGCCGCCGCTGGGCACGGGCGACCCGGTTACCGTTCTGTATCTTCAGGGCGCAGTGCCCGGCTTCCTGCCCTGCGGAGACAACCCGCTAGCGCCAGCTATCGGGCCGGCCGGCTATTGGGAGTGGTCTGCGGTGCACGAGGTCGTGCACGCTTTCGGCTACGTGGACACCTGCGCGCCAAACTACAACGCGAGCCGCCCCGCGCATGTTGGAGACGATCCGTCGGACCTGATGTATGCGGGCCCCGAACCGTGGCTGCCAACGACCGTCGATCCGGGCCAGGACGACTACTATGGCGCCAACGTCCCGGCCGCCTGTGCGCGAAACCTGTTCTTCAGCGCGTTCCTGGAGCCCCGAGACGGGGATCAGTTGCCGCCCAATTTCTGATAACAGACCGGCACGGTCGTGGCCTGCCACCACACGCAGAGGATCGAACGGCCGGCATGCCGAGCTTACCGGCCGTTAGACGTTCACAGCCATGTTCAGATCGACTCCGGCGTCGCCCACTCTCCGAGCGCGGCCTGGTCCATGATGATCTCGCGGTGGCAGCTCCAGGTAACCTTGATGGCCTCCGGCGTGCCGATGCCGGCGCCGCGCGGGTCGCCCGCCGGACCGAACCAGTGGTTTTGCGGCGCGCCCGTGGTTCTCGCGCGCATGCCGCAATAGGTCGTGCCGTTAACGGTCGCGCCGAGCACCTTCTGCTGGAATACCGGGTCGGCGCTGACCACGGCGGCCGTCAGGTGGTGCGACATGCGCTCGAGCATCCCCAGCATGTCCTCGAGATCGCCGTCGCCATAGGTAGCGACAACCTGGAACGGGCCGAACAGCTCGGTGGTCAGCAAATCGAAATGCTCGCCCTTGAGCGCATCGAATGGCACCTTGACCGCCGTTGCTTCGTAGGACCCGTATCGATCCGGGATGCTGTGGCCTTCGAGCTGCTTTCCGCCGAACATCAGTTCGGCGCCGGGAACAGCCATGCAGGCATCGACGTGCGCCTGGATTTCGTCGTTCGACCACGTGAGCACGGGACCGATGGAGAGATTATCCATGCTCCTGCGCGCGGCCAGCGGCCCGAGCTTCGGCAGCAATGAGTCCGCCCAGTTCTCGTGGACGAACAGGATGCTCTGCGCCGAGCACTTCTGGCCGGACGCGTTGTAGGCGTCCTCGTCCGACTGCCAGGCGACATAGTCCACCCACCGCTCGTCGAAGTCGGGGCCGATCACCTTCCAGTCGAAGCCGGCATCCTCGATACGAACGCAGCCGTTGACCGCCACCGACGTCGCTTCGGCGACATTGCTCGAGCCCGTGAACTGCACGAGACGAATGACGTCATTGGCCTCTTCGATCAGGCGGCCCATGGTCCTGCCGCCACAATGGATGAAGTCCATGTCCTTCGGCTCCAGGCCACAGTGAATCAATAGCCGGACGAACTGCTCGATGACGATGTCGACGGTCGTGGCCGACTTGAGCAACGGCCGGTTACCCATGAACAGCGCGCCCATCAGCTGCAGCGCCGGAATCTCGAGCGGGAAATTGAATGGCGCGACGATCACGACGGGGCCATAGGGCCAGCGGTAGCCGTTCGACTGCTGACCGGTTCGGTCACCCGGATTCGAGAAGCCGCGGGCCAGGAACCGCACGCCATCACCCGCGAAGTTCTCGAGGAACGTGCGGGTCACGGTGACTTCGGCTTTGCACTGGTTCCAGCTCTTCGGCATCACGCGCTGGATCAGGCGCGTAAAGAAGTCCTCGACCTCTTTTTCTGCGAGCAACTGCGACGCCCTGGCGCAGACCCGGCCCAGCGCCACATAGCGCTCGACGTTCTTGAGCGGGTTGTGCAGCCCGGTCTTCGGGCAACTCCTCAGGCCGGCGACGAACGGAGCCACATCCTGGGTGTCCGGCATCTCGATAAAGGGCTCGCCGTTGAGCGGGTCGGGCACGGTCATGGTCTTCTCGGCCGACACCCACTGTCCGCCGACGAGATTCTGAGCCTGCGCCGGAGCGGCGCCCGTCATGCCGTCGAACGGGTCGACGGTGGCAAAGGAATTGACGATGTTGGTCATATCTGGTCCTCCGGGGGATGAGCGATTCTAGCCCAGCGGAAGGCGGCTATCGAACTGTGACATTCGACGTCGCGCGATGGCTGTTTGCGGGGTAGATTTGCACCGTTATGCGGACGTTTCTATACGGATTTATGGCAATCGCGCTGTGGATAAGCGCGCCGGCACAGGCCGAGGTGTTCCGCTGTGAAGACCCCGAACAGGGGATCATCTACCAGCAAACGCCGTGCCCCGAGCCTGCAGAGAAGAACGAGGAAGAGGCCGAGTCGACTGCGGACGAGGCCGCAGTGCCGGCCGGCGAGGCGCCCCGCAGCCGGGCCGTCGTGGGTCGCGACCAGAGCGTCGCGGACGTCGTCGCGGCCGAACAGGAAGAACAGGCCCGCAATGCAGAAGTGGAGGCCTGCAAGAAACAGTACCGCGATGCGATCGATGCGATCGATCTCGAGATTCAGAACAGCTACACGCCCGAACAACGCGACTACTACCTCGGGCGCCTGAAGGCCCTGACCGACAAGATGGCGGCCTGCTAGGCAAAAAAAACGCGCCCCGGAGGGCGCGCCTTTTTTTACCTGGTCAGTCAGTCAGCCAATCAGACTGGAACGACTTCCTCGGCCTGCGGACCTTTCTGGCCGTCAGTGACCTTGAATTCTACTTTCTGGCCTTCCGCCAGCGTTTTGAATCCCTCGGCATTGATTGCGCTGAAGTGGACGAATACGTCAGGACCATTTTCCTGCTCGATAAAGCCGAAGCCTTTCGCATCGTTGAACCACTTCACGGTCCCTGTAACTTTCGACATCTTAGAGTCTCCCTGTGAAACTTTTACTCATGCCCCCCACGGGCCCTTTGGCTGAATAGTGCTGCTTCTTACTTATGAGTTCAGGACGACCTAGGCATGGACCATCGGTGCGAAATGCATAAATAGTTGGCGTACATTCAAGCAGGGCGCAGTATATACCCAATGGGCCCCGAAAAAACCTAGATTGTGCGGCCATATGGGTATGCAGGCCTTATGAAAATCAAGGAAAAACAACGGGTTGTAGCAACTTTTGCGCTTCTCGGCGGGTGCGCCACAAGTGGCGATTTGCCGCCCGACAGCGCTATTCCGGCCCTCAATGCGGAATCATTGCAGGTTTGTGACTCGCTGCGGCGCTACGATTTTGTCTTCACTTCGTCGGCCGACGGCGATCGCGACATCTACCAGTTCGAGGCGCGAACGGCGTCGATCCGCAAAATCACGGACAACGACGTCGAAGATCACTGGCCGAGCTGGTCCCCGGACGGCCGCATGATCGCGTACCAGTCGCAGCCGGAGGGCAATCGCGAGATCTACATCCGGGTGCTGCCGGAAGGCGTGCCGGTCAATTCATCGCAGCACGACGAACAAGACCTCGTGCCGTCGTGGTCGCCGGACGGCCAGTACATCGTCTACTACTCGTCACGCGATACCGACTGGGACGGCGCCGGCCCCATCAAGGGACAGCTGTACGTCATGCGCGTGCAGGGCTCATTCGTCGGCAAGATCCAGACCGAGCAATTCGCGTCGCCGTCGATGATCGCCTGGTCGCCGGACTCAACCTCGCTGTTCTATGCGCGCTACGGCGCCGGCAAAGAGGGCATCTACCAGCTGGACCTGCAAACCGGCGAGGAGACGGCCCTGCTGGCGCTCCAGGGCAAGTACCCGGGCGTGGCGTCCACCAACCCGGCGGCCGGCACGGTCGACTACTACGTAAACGTGGATAACGAAGTCGTGATCTACCAGCTCTCCCTGGCCGACGGCACGAGCCGCCGCCTGACGCCGGTCGGCGGGCTGCACTACTACGCGCACTGGTCTCCCGATCGGCGCGACCTGCTCGTCACCTCGGCCCAGGACGAGACCGGGCAGGCCTATGACATTCGCTGCATCGCCGCGGACGGCTCCTACAACGTGGCCGTTATCGATGATCTCAGCGATGCGCGCAGCGCCGCCTGGCGCCCCGGGGGTCTGTAGGTGGCGGTATCGATACGCCAGGGCGAGTCCGACGATCTCAACAGGCTGGTCGAGATCTACAATCACTATGTCACCGAGACGCACGTCACGTTCGACACGACGCCGTTTCTCGTGACAGACCGCATCCAGTGGTTCAACCAGTTCACGGCCGAAGGCCCGTATCGCCTGCTCGTCGCGGACGAGGAAGGCGCCGTGCTGGGTTACGCGACCAGCACCCGGTTCAAGCCGCGCGAAGGCTATGACACGTCGGTCGAGACGACGATTTACCTCGATCCCGATGCGGGCGGCCGCGGCACGGGACTGCGATTGTATGCGACGCTCATGGACCAGCTTGTCGCCGACCCGGCAGTGCATCGCGCGTACGGCGGCATCGCGCTGCCGAACGACGCCTCGGTAGCGCTGCACCTGAAACTTGGTTTCGAGCGCGTGGGCTCTTACCATGAGGTCGGCTTCAAGTTCGACAGGTACTGGGACGTGGACTGGTTTGAGAAGGACGTATCGGGCAATGACTAGACAATTGACCGCCGAGGAACTCGAGCAGGGTCTCGACGACATCCTGGCGTCGCCGAAAGACGATGGCGCGCTCGAACTCATCGTGCGGCGACCCGAGGTTGACGCGCGCGAGAGCCTGGCCGAAGGCCGGCTGGATACCGAGCAAGGCCTGGTCGGCGACAACTGGCTGAGTCGCGGCAGTCGCCACACGCCGGACGGCGCGGCCGACCCCGAGATGCAGCTCAACATCATGAATGCCCGCGTCGTTGCGCTGGTTGCTGACGATCCCGAACGCCGCGAGCTCGCCGGCGACCAGCTGTATCTCGACATGGACCTCAGCGACGAAAATTTGCCGCCGGGTACGCGGCTCGCCATCGGCGATGCCATTATCGAGGTCACCGAACCGCCGCACACGGGATGCAGGAAATTTGCCGAGCGCTTCGGCAAGGACGCCGTGGTGTTCGTCAACTCCGGGCGGGGCAAACAGCTGAACTTCCGCGGCATCAACGCCAGGGTTGTCCAGTCAGGCGACATCAGGGTTGGTGACGTCGCCAGGAAGCTCGCCGCCGGCTAGAGCGGCGCCGGCCGATTACTGCTGCACCCACGCTTCGAACGCCGCACACATTTCTGGTTCGATGGCCGGAACCGGTCCCACCGTATCGCCCAGCTCCTGTACGACGGGTTCGGGCCGCTCGAATCGCGGCCACGCGGGCAGCTCGGCGCTGTTCGGGTTGCCGGTCGCCGCAAAGTTGACCCAGTAGCGCTGCATCAACGCGCTGAGGCGGCGGTCGTGATTCGTCGTCGTCATGTAATCGTCGTGCACGCCGAAGACATAGGGATACTCCGCACCGTGATAGGCGCCGACCTTGTTGCCGCCCGCATCCTGGCGCTGCCGCGTGAACCAGTACACCCAGGCCTTGCCGCCTGACGCCGTGCGCCGGGCAGCGAGTGACTGCGACGGGCAGGCCATCTCGGCTGCCGTGATCAGGCGGTCCATCGCACGGCGTGGATCGGTTTCGTCTGCGACCAGGGCAAGCGCTTCGGCGCCGCCCACTTGCGGATACTGCGGGGCTGTCTGCGCCACTTCATCCATTGAGATATCGCTGTCGATGGAATCGAGCCACTCGTCCCGGTTGGTGCCAATCATCAGTTCGTGGTCACCGAACTCACCCCGGCCGATCGCAGCCCACGTCGATTCGGGGATCAGCTGGTCGTCGACGGCCGGCGAGTGGTAGTGATCGTCGAAGCGTTCCGTGTACAGCTCGAGTAGCCGGGCGGCGTCAACGCTGCGCAACTCATCCAGGGTTTCAGCGCCAGCGAGCGCGGCGAGCTCCTCGCCCCGGGCCATTTCGTCTTCAACGCCGGGCATGGACAGCCCGAAGCCGGCCGTGCTTTGCAGAATGGCCCGTTGGAAAAGGTCGCGAGCCGAATCGGCCATCATCAGCGCGAGAATATTTTCGGCGCCCGCCGACTCGCCAAACAGCGTTACGCGCCCCGGGTCTCCGCCGAACGTCTCGATGTTGTCCCGGACCCACTGCAGCGCCGCAACGAGGTCCCACAAGCCGAAGTTGGCAGCCGCCTCGCTCGATTCCAGTTCCGGGTGCGAGAGGAACCCGAACAGGCCGTGGCGGTAGGCGACGGTCACTACGACAACGCCCTGCTGCGCCAGCGCGTTACCCCGGTAGTTGTCCTCGTAAGACCAGCCGCTCTTGTTGCTGCCTCCGTGAACCCAGACCATGACGGGCATTCGCGACTGCCGGTTCAGCGACCGTGTCCAGACGTTGAGGTACAGGCAATCCTCGCTGACCTCCAGGTCGCCGTAGTACCCGGCGGATGCGCCGAACGTCTCCGCCATGTAGCGGTACCAGTCGAGGATACGCATCGTCTGCATGCACGCGGCGGCAAACTCGCCGGTATCGCGCCGCTCGTGTTTCGTCGCCAGCGGTTGCGGCGCGCGCCAGCGGAGTTCGCCCTGCGGTGGCTCTGCAAACGGTACGCCCAGGAATGCGGCGACCGTGCCTTCGTATCTGCCGACCAGCCGTTCGCCGTCGACGGTTGCCGTCGGCGCCCTCGAGCAGCCGGCGATCAGTAGCAGCGCAACGAACGCGAGCAGTCCGCGCATGCGTCAGCCCGGGTGGTCCGCCCGCAGCGACTTGACCAGCGATATCGCCATCAACACGCCTACGACGAGAATCGGCAGCGACACGACGAGCAGCACCGACTGCATGGCCTTGAGCCCGCCAATGAACATCAGCGCTATGGGCAAGACGGCCAGGGCCAGCGCCCAGAAGACGCGATGCCAGCGCGCCGGGTCGTCGCCCGCCGACAGGTGCAGCGTCGCGCCGGACGCGAGCGAATAGGACGCGGAGTCGTAGGTGGTTGCAGCGAACACGATGGACACCACGGCAAAGACGAGGATCACGATTGCGGCGAGCGGCAGCGTCTCGAGCATCGCCACGATTGCAGCGCTGCCGCTGGCCGAGTTCATGATGCCGACGAAATCGAGCTGGCCTTCGAGCTGCAGGAACAGGCTGTAATTGCCGATGACCATGTAAAAGACCCAGCTGCCCAGCGAGCCGAAAACGAGCATTCCCGTCACGACCTGGCGAATCGTTCGCCCGCCCGAGATGCGGGTGATGAACAGGCCGACGTAAGGAGCGAAAGCGATCCACCACGCCCAGTAAAAGACGGTCCAGCTCTCGACGAAACCGGAATCGGTGAACGGGTCGGTCCAGAAATTCATGCGCAGAAAGTTCTGCGTCATTACGCCCAGGCCGTTGAGGCTGGTCTTGAGCAGGAACACGGTCGGGCCCACGAGCAGTATGAACAGCAACAGGCCCAGCGCGAGGTACATGTTGATGTCGCTCAGCCGCTTGATGCCGCGATTGAGACCCAGCCAGACGCTGAGCACGAACAGCCCGACGCAGATCGCAACCACAATGACTTCCAGCCCGAAGTCCGTCTCAACGCCGAACATCCAGGCCAGGCACGCGGCGATCATCGGTGACGAAAAGCCGAGGCTGGTCGCGGCGCCACCGATCAGCGCGACCATGAACAGGAAGTCGATGAAGCGCGCAACCGGGCCGTGGTCCCGGCCGCCCAGCAACTCGTTACAGCTCAGGCTGAAGCGCAGGACGTTTTTCTTGCGCACGTAAAACGGGTAGGCGATGGCGATCGCGGGCAGACAATAGAATGCCCAGGCCGTGACGCCCCAGTGGAACAGGCCGTAGGTCGACGCCCATTCGGCCGCCGCGGGGCTGCGGGGCTCGGCGCCGAACGGAGGCGCTTCGAAATAGTAGGCCCACTCCGTGGCGCACCAGTACATCAGGCCCGCGCCGACGCCGGCGCAAAACAGCATCGCAACCCAGCTCAGCGTGCGGAACTCGGGCTCGCTGTCCTCGTCGCCCAGGCGTACCCGGCCGAACCGGCTCGACGCGAGCCATACGAGAAAGCCGATGGCGGCGACGCTGGCCAACAGGTAGAAGATGCCGAACTCGACAGCGATGAACTCATACAGCGCATTCAGCCGATCGGCAGCGGCATCGGGAGCGGTGAGTAACGTGATGCCGACGACGGCGATGATGGCGGCGCAGGCGCCGAAACTCGGCCAGTCGATTCTGCTTTGTTCCATAGTGCGACGCAGTTTGACAGAATGCGTGCGTGACTACCAAGCCGTACAAAAGCGTCCTGCGCTTGCCGAAGAAACACCGCGGCGCCGCCGAAAAGGCCGGGCAGGTCGACGTGCGCCGGCTGCTCGCGCAACAGTCGCTGCGTGATGCGGTAATCGGAGCGCTGATCGTCATCATCCTGTTCAGTCTCCTGTGGGCGATGCTATCGACGCTCGTCAACCGGATTTTCCCGTGGATGACCGTTCTGCTCGGTGTTGCGATCGGCCTTGTCGTGCGCCGCGCCGGGCGCGGTCTCGACTGGCGGTTCCCGGCCCTGGCCGCCCTGCTCACCCTTGTCGGTGCGGTCGTTTCCAACGTCGTCGTGGCCGCCGCTTTTACGGCCGATGAGCTGGGCACCAGCACATTCACGATCCTGCGCGCCGCAACCTCGATGACCTGGCCGGTCTTCTTCCGGGAAGTGATTTCGGCGGCCGATGTGGTGTATGCTTTTTGCGGCGCCGGGGCGGCGGCGTTCTACGCCAACCGGCGGTTACTGAGAAGCGAGTACAGCGCGTTGCGCAAGTGGCGGGAACAGCAGGCCCAGGCCGACTGACCGGCGCGCAGCGTCACACGGGCATCAACAGTCCCTTGGATTCAATCGCCCGGCCGGACAAGGCGGCCAGCTGCCGCTTGACCAGCATCTCCAGGTCGTTCACCGCATTGACGATGCCAATGAAATACGGCGGTTCGCGCCTGAGCAGGCTCCAGTCACCCGATTCGATGACCCGAACGAGATGCGAAATGTTGTTGGCGATGGCATCGATGTACGGATTCTGTCCGTCGTACAGTACCTCGATGTAGCGATAGACGCGGTTGAACTTGCGGTGCAGGCGGTCGCGCATCACTTGCTGGTAGAAGACCGGGGTCTTCTTCAGCAGGTCCTCGCCGGAACGATAGCGAACGCTGTACTCGCCCGGTTTGGCGTTTTCGACGGCGACGCCGCCCACGACGAACTCGTTGTACAGCCGGTCGCGGCACTTCTCGAGGTAACAGCGATCGGCCATCTGCGCGATCATGTCGGCCGTGCCGATCAGGTGACCACAGATGATGTCGCGCGGATCGTCGAGTTCGATCCTGTCGAGCTCAACCTCGTAGCCGGTGAAGTGGACGATCATGCTCGCAACGGCCACGTCCTTCGACATGCCGTGTTCGGGCAGGTAGCGGCGCAGGAAGTCGGCGCTGCGCGAGACATGATAAAGCGTGAACTCGGCGCCGTTGGCAAACTCGGCGTCGCGTTCCTCGTGACGGATGTAACCGGCGTCGTGGAACAGTGAGATGATGATCGCCATCTGCGCGCGGCGAGCGCCGAGCCGGTCCTTGGGCTCCACGCTGCGCTCGTAGCCGGCGATGAGCCGCGCCACGGCGAGCGTCATGTCGAGCGTGTGCTGCAGGTCGTGGTAGGTCGTATCGCAGCCGCGATACCCCGGGTAGCGGCCGGTAAACAGCCGCTCGAAATCGTAAAACGCGAGCCAGATCTTGTCGTACGGGGCGCCAGGAAAGGTCTCGCTGAACAGCTCGTAAACGGCATTGCGAACCGCGACAGGATCGGAGACCTGCACGGTGTTCGTGACGTCGTAATCGTTACGCCGATCCTGGGACATGATGCGTTTCTTGTGGGCGGGTGCGCTGTGTCGGGTATCACTCAACCAGGCTCTCCGCGCTTGTTCTTATGGCCACAAATGATACACGTAGCGCATCCTGCCAACAGGGCAAAATTCCGAAATATGTCATGTACTTGCGTGTTTCGCAGGTGTCGAAAAATTTGTCACATTGCGAATTCGGCAACGACCGGCGCGTGATCCGACGGCCGCTCCCAGGCTCTCGGCTCCTTGTCGACGAAGCTGGCCTTGCAGCGCGCGGTCATGGCGTCACTGGTCAGTATGAGGTCGATGCGCAAGCCCGCGTTGCGGCGAAAACCGGCGGCGCGGTAATCCCACCAGCTGAACGACTTCTCGGGCTGGTCGAATTTGCGGAACACGTCGGTCAGGCCCAGGTCGATCAGCTTGCCGAGCGCTGCGCGCTCCTTCGGGCTGCACAGGATGGCGTCGCCCCACTTTTCGGCGTCATACACATCCTCGTCCGCGGGCGCGATATTGAAGTCGCCGAGCACGACGACGTTTTCATGGCGAGACATCTCGTCTTCGAGGAAATCGCGCAACGTCGCGAGCCAGCGTAACTTGTAGTCGTACTTCTCCGAACCGACCTCGGAGCCGTTCGGAATGTAAAGGTCCACGACGCGGACGCCGCCGATGGTCGCGGCAAGCACCCGTCGCTGCGGATCGTCGAAGCCCGGAAATTCGAGCACCGGGTCGGCCGGCGCAGTTTTGCTGATTACGGCGACCCCGTTGTACGTTTTCTGGCCGTTGGCGAGCGACTCGTACCCGGCTTCGCGCAGCTCGTCCACCGGGAACGCTTCGGTGACCTGCTTGATTTCCTGCAGCACCAGTACGTCGGGGTCGTGCGCCTGCAGCCATTCCAGCACGTGCGGCAACCGCACTTTCATCGAGTTGACGTTCCAGGTGGCTATTTTCACCGTTCGATTCCCGACTGCCGCAGCAGCGCATCTATTTGCGGCCGGCGCCCGCGAAAAGCGACGAAGGCCTGCATGATGTCCCGGCTGCCGCCGACCTCGAGGATTTCGCGACGAAAGCGCTGGGCCGTCTCGGCATCGAAGATGCCGGCTTCCTCGAACGCCTCGAAGGCGTCGGCGGCCAGCACTTCGGCCCATTTGTAGCTGTAGTAGCCCGCGGCATAACCGCCGGCGAAAATGTGCGAAAAGCTGTGCGGCAGGCGGTTGTAAGCGGGCGCCGGTATCAGTGCAACCTCGTCACGCACCTCGGCGAGGACCTTCATGGCGAGGTCGTTCTGAGCAGACGTGTATTCGGCATGCAGGCGAAAGTCGAACAGGGCGAACTCGAGCTGCCGCAGCATCGCCATCGCGGCGCCGGTATGGCGGCTGTCCTCGAGCCGCTCGAACAGTTCGGGCGGCAACGGTTCGCCCGTGTCGACATGCTGCGAGCAACGCTGCAGGACCTCGAGATTCCAGGCGAAATTCTCCATGAACTGGCTCGGCAGTTCGACGGCGTCCCACGGCACGCCGTTGATGCCGGCAATGCTCGGGTAATCGATACGGGTCAGCAGGTGGTGCAGCATGTGCCCGAATTCGTGGAACAGGGTCACGACGTCTTCGTGCGTCAGCAGCGAAGGATGCTGCGGGTCGGCGGGCGGAAAGTTGCACACCAGGTACCCTACGGGCGGCGTCGCTTGGTCGTTGAGGTTCTTGCGAATGATGCACTCGTCAATCCACGCACCGTTGCGCTTGCCGCTGCGCGCGAACAGATCCACATAGAAGCCGCCGATGAGCGCCCCCGTCGTGTCCTGTACCGAGAAGTAGCGGACGTCCTCGTGCCAGCGCGCAACGTCATCCCGGGAGGACAACCGGATGCCGTACAGGCGCTCCGCCAGCTCGAACAGACCGTTCATGACGGTGCCGACGGGGAAGAACTGCCGCAGCTCCTCATTGGAAACCGAGTGTTTCTTCTGCTTGTATTTCTCGAACCAGTAGGGCGCATCCCAGGGCTCGAGCGCGAAGCCGGCGAACTCGGTGACGCTGGCGAGTTCCTGCTGAGCTGCAGTTCGCGAGTGACTCGCCAGTTCGCGCAGGAAGCCGATGACTTCGTCGGTCGAGCCGGCCATTTTCGTCGCCAGGGAATACTCGGCGTAGCTGTCGAAACCGACCAGCCGCGCAGCCTCGTAGCGGGCCGCCAGGATGGTCTCGATGTTCTCGCTGTTGTCCCAGTCGCTGTTGCCGCATTCGTCCGATGCGCGCGTGACCCAGGCCCGGTACATGGCCTCGCGCAGCTTGCGGCTGTCGGCGTGGCGCATGACCGCGTCGTAGGTCGGGTAGTCGAGGGTAAGCAGCCAACCCTGCCGGTCGCGCTTGCGGGCCTCGGCCACGGCGCGCGCCACGACCTGGGCCGACAGGCCCTCCAGTTCGGCCTCCTCGGCGACCGGCAGGCTCCAGGCGTCCTGCGAGTCCTGAATATTGTGCTCGAACGAGGCCTGCGTGGCCGCGAGCTGCTGCATGATCGCCTTGAACCGCGCCTTGTCGTCATCGGGCAGGTCTACCCCGGCCAGCCGGAAGTCGCGCAACGCGTGATCGACCACGCTGATACGCGCCGGGTCCGCATTGTTGCTCAGGCCTTCACGGACAGCGGCATAAGCGCGCTGCAATCGCGAGTTCTGTGATATTTCGGTGCCATGCTCGGTCAGTAATGGGAGGGCGGCATTGTAGGCTTCGCGCCACTCCTGCGATTCGAGTACGCCCTGCAAGTGCGAAACCGGTGACCAGACACGGGCCAGCTCGTGCTCCATGTCTTCGAGCGGCAGGACGAGCGACTCGAAGTCGGGGCTGGGATCGGCGTCGAGCAGTTCGTCGAGCTTTTGACGATGCTCTGCGATAAGCTCGCGAAGCGCCGGCAGGACCTGCTCGGGCGCAATCTCATCGAATCGCGGAAGCGATCTCGTGTCGAGGAGAGGGTTGGACATGGCGCAGGATATTAGCACGCCTCATGCTGGTTGGAGCCTGCGACGGCGGTCCATTTATTCGGAAAGGAAACAACTTTGAGCAGCAAATTCGATCTCATCGTCATTGGCGGTGGCAGTGGCGGCATCGCGCACGCGCGGCGCGCGGCCGAGTACGGCGCGAAGGTCGCCGTCATCGAGTACGGTCGCCTGGGCGGCACCTGCGTCAACGTGGGCTGCGTACCCAAGAAGGTCATGTGGTACACGGCGGCACACCGGCATCACATGGAGCATGCGGCCGACTATGGTTTCGATGTGTCCGTAGACGGTCACGACTGGGCAACGCTCAAGGAGCGGCGCGATGAGTACGTGAAGCGCCTCAACGGCATCTACGAACGCAACCTGGCCGGCAGCGGCGTAACGTACATAACGGGAGCGGCGAGCTTCGCCGATCCGCATACCGTTGCTGTCGGCGACGACCGGTACACGGCGGACCGGTTCGTCATTGCGACCGGCGGTCGTCCCAGCGTCCCGGACATCCCCGGCGCGGAGTTGGGCATCACGTCCGATGATTTTTTCGAGCTGGAGCAGCGGCCACAGCGAGTCCTCATTGCCGGCAGTGGTTACGTCGCCGTGGAACTTGCAGGGGTTTTCAACGGTCTCGGCAGCGACGTACAGCTCGTTGCGCGCAAAGACGGCATCGTGCGCAGTTTCGATGCAATGCTGTCAGAGCAGCTAATGGACGCGATGCGCAACGATGGCATCAAGCTGGACTTCGGCGTCGTTCCCGCCGCCCTCGAGAAGACCGCAGACGGCATCGTGCTGCACGCAGAGAATGGCCGCGCTTTCGGGCCCGTCGACACCGTGATATGGGCTATCGGCCGCCATCCCAACGTCGCGGGGCTCGGGCTCGGGAACGCCGGCGTCGAAATGGACAAATACGGCTTCATCCCGACCGACCTCTTCCAGCAGACCAACGTCGAGCACATTTTCGCTATCGGCGATGTCACCGGGCGCGCGGCGTTGACGCCGGTTGCGATTGCCGCGGGCCGGCGCCTGGGCGACCGGCTGTACGGCGGGATGGAAGGACGCCACCTGGACTACGAACTGATTCCGACGGTTATTTTCAGTCATCCGCCGATGGGCACCGTCGGGCTGACGGAAGCCGAGGCGTGCGCCAGGTATGGTGACGACATCAAGGTGTACACGTCGGCATATGTGCCGATGTATTACGCGCTCGGCGAGAAGAAACAACGCTCCATGATGAAGCTGATAACAACAGGCGAAGATGAAAAGATCGTCGGCTGCCACATTATCGGCGATGGCGCTGACGAGATGCTGCAGGGATTTGCGGTCGCGATCCGCATGGGCGCCACCAAGTCGGATTTCGACGACACGGTCGCCATTCATCCGACCAGTTCGGAAGAGCTCGTGACTATGCGTTGATCTGCATTTGCTTGAGTACCGGGGCGGTATCCGGCCGGACGCCGCGCCAGATCTCGAAGGACTCGGCTGCCTGTTCGACCAGCATGCCCCACCCCATGACCGATTTCGCCGCGCCTTGGTCGCGCGCCCAGGTGCAGAACGGCGTCGGGTTCAGACCGTAGGAAAGGTCGTAGCAAAACGTAGTTTCGCTGATGGCAGCTTCCGGATACGGCGGCACGGCACCGCTGAGACCCGCCGACGTCGCATTGATGACGAGGTCGTAGGGCTCGCTGACAGGCACCTCGTCGAAGCCGCACGCCGATATGGGTCCGTAGCGGTCGAAGTGATCCGCGATGATCTGCGCCTTGTCGACCGTTCGGTTGGCGATGCGCAGGGCTTGCGGTTGCATCTCGAGCAAGGGACCGACAACGCCGCGCGTGGCGCCGCCGGCGCCCAGGATCAGGATGTTGGCGCCTTGCAGCGAAAAGCCGAGATTGACGTTGAGGTCGCGCAGCAAACCGATGCCATCGGTGTTGTCGCCATGAATCTCGCTGCCCCGGAATGTCAGCGTGTTGACCGCGCCGGCCGTCGCGGCGCGCTCTGACACCTGGTCGACGAGGTCGAGCGCCGCGCGCTTGTGCGGCACGGTGATGTTGAGACCCTTGCCGCCCGTGCGCTGGAACTGGCGCACCGCGGTCTCCAGCTTCTCGGCCGTTACCTGCAGCAATTCGTATTGCATCTGCTGGCCCGTTTGCAGTGCGAACAGGCGGTGGATGACGGGCGATCGACTGTGGGTCACGGGATAACCCATTACGCCGTAGCGGTCGATCGTTACCGTCGCGTCGCTCATTCTTTCAGCCAGCGGGCCGCCGCGATGGCGTTGTAGGTCAGGATAGCGCTCGCACCGGCGCGCTTGATCGACAGCAGCGCCTCGAGCACGGCGGCGCGCTCATCGAGCCAGCCGTTGCCGGCCGCCGCCTTGATCATCGCGTACTCGCCGCTGACCTGGTAAGCGAAGGTCGGCACGCCGAAGGAGTCGCGTACGCGGCGGATGATGTCGAGATACGGCAGCGCGGGCTTGACCATGACCACGTCGGCGCCCTCGTCGAGATCGAGGCCGACCTCGCGCAGGGCCTCGTCGCTGTTGGCGGGCGCCATCTGGTAGGTCGACTTGTCGCCGCCGCCGAGGTTTTTGGCAGAACCGACCGCGTCGCGGAACGGGCCGTAGTAACACGAGGCGTACTTGGCGGCATAGGCGAGAATCATCGTGTGGATGTGGCCGTCCGCCTCGAGGGCAGTGCGAATCCGGCCGATGCGGCCGTCCATCATGTCGGATGGCGCCACCATGTCCGCGCCGGCCTCGGCGTGGGATACGGCCTGGCGCACGAGCATCGCCACGGTCTCGTCGTTGAGCACGTAGCCGTCATCGTCGATGATGCCGTCCTGTCCATGCGTGGTGTAGGGGTCCAGGGCGACGTCCGTGATGACGACGAGGTCGGGATACTCCGCCTTGATGGCCTTGACGGTCGTTTGCACCAGGCCGTCCGGATTGGCGCATTCCGCGCCGTCGAGGCTCTTGAGGTCCGGCCCGATGACCGGAAACAGGGCGACGGCTGGAATGCCGAGGTCAACGGCCTCGCCGAGCTCGCGCAGCAGCCCGTCGACGCTTTTGCGCTCGATGCCCGGCATGGAGGGCACCGGCTCGACGGCCTTGTCGCCTTCGAGCACGAAGACCGGGTAGATCAGGTCCCCGCTGGCGAGCGTGGATTCGGCCACGAGACGGCGCAAACCGGCGGTGCGACGGCTGCGCCGCAGGCGAACTGTGGGGAACTGACCCGGGCCTTTGCTACTCATAATTCACGATATAAACACAATAATTTTTTATTTTCCCTGTATTTAGGTAGGGTTTCTACGCTTAGGGCATTATTTTGCGCCGAAACCGTAATAATTCTAAGAAGCGCCGGGTCATCTCGTATGCATAGCAGCAACGCAGCCGCACACAGGCGGCAGAGGTTCGATCAGTACGTGGCCGTCTACCACCAGGATATGTACCGCTACGCCGCGTGGCTGAGCCGCGACCAGGCGATTGCTCAGGACGTGGTGCAGGAGGCGTTGCTGCGCGCCTGGAAATCGCTCGATAACCTGCGTGACGAGGGTTCGGCGAAACAATGGCTGCTGACGATCGTGCGGCGGGAAAACGCCCGGTTTTTCGAGCGTAAACGGCTCGAGACGGTCGACATCGACAACCTGACGGCCTCGCAGGAGGCGCTGTTGGGGGTGGAGGAGAACAACGAGCTCGACGACATGCGAAAGGCAATCTACGAGCTCGATGATGAATACCGCGAGCCGCTCGTGCTGCAGGTCCTGATGGGTTACAGCACGAACGAGATCGCCGAGCAAATGGGGCTCAAGCAGGGCGCAGTGCTGACCAGGCTGCACCGGGCAAGAGCCAGGCTCAAGGACAGAGTGGCAGATCAGTGAATTGCGAACAGTACAGAGAGGCGATAGCCGCAGAACCGGGCTTCGATGGGGGCGCCGGTCATCTCAGCGAATGCGAAGCCTGCCAGGCATATCGACGCGAGATGCTGGCGCTCGACGAGACGATCGGTCGGGCGCTCGCAATCGACGTTCCCGAGCTCGCCGTGCCGGACCTGCCCGAGATCGAGACCGACAATGTCGTGGCGCTGCCGCGCCGGCGCTGGTCGGCCCCGACGATGCTGGCCATGGCGGCGACCGTGGTGCTGGCGGCGTTCATCGGCATGCGCATGCTCGACACGGGCCCGCAACATGACTCCCTGGCTGACCAGCTGCTCGCTCACCTCGAGCACGAACCTTACGCACTGCGCGTCACGGATGAGCCCGTCAGCGACGCCAGGCTGGCATCGGTCGTCCCGGCGAACCTGGCCGAGATGGACCACAGCGCGGGCCTGATCACCTACGCGCGTACTTGCGAGATCAACGGCCGCGACGTGCCGCACCTGGTTATCCAGGGCGAACGCGGGCCTGTTACATTGCTGCTGATGCCGCACGAAAAAGTGGCCGCGCCGGAGTCCTTTACCGGCGAGAACATCAAAGGCGTTATCTTGCCCGTCGGCGAGGGCAGCATTGCATTGTTCGGCGATCGCGAAGAAGCGCTCGACCGAATCAGTGAAGAAGTTCTGAATTCGGTAACGTGGAGCACCTGACGCCCGTTGCCGTTACCAACGCCCAGCTAGGGCAAAAAAACCTGAGGAGAGAGAGAAATGTCTGAGAAAAAAGTCGTAAAGCCTGTCGCCCTGGCTGTGGGCGCCGCCCTTGCCGGTTCGTTTGCCCTGTCCAGCAGCATCGCCAGCGCCGATACGGTCGAGAGCCCGTTTGCAATGTCGACACTGTCGGCTGGTTACATGCTCGGCACGGGCGAAGGTTCCTGTGGCGGCGACAAGGAAGGCAAGGACAAGGAAGGTGAAGGCAGCTGCGGTGAAGGTTCCTGTGGCGGCGACAAGAAAGACAAGGAAGGCGAAGGCGCCTGCGGTGAAGGCTCCTGCGGCGGCGACAAGGAAGACAAGGAAGGTGAAGGCGCCTGCGGTGAAGGCTCCTGCGGTGGCTCGATGTAAGCCCCCGGCACTTTCTGCATTGAATGCCGAAGAAGCCCGCGCCTTGCGCGGGCTTTTTTGTGCTTTACTTCCGTCATGAGCAAACCGGTAAAGCGCTGCAAGTGGGCCGAGGGCGTCAGCCTCGATTACATTGCCTACCACGATCAGGAGTGGGGCGTGCCGGTCCGCGATGACCGGGTGCAGTTCGAGTTCCTGATTCTTGAGGGTGCGCAGGCCGGCCTGAGCTGGTCGACGATCCTCAACAAGCGCGCCGGCTACCGCAAGGCTTTCGCCGATTTCGATCCACACAAGGTCGCCCGTTTTACCGACAAGCGCGTCGAAAAACTGCTGCAGGACCCGGGCATCGTTCGCAACCGTCTCAAGGTGCAGTCCGCGGTGACCAACGCCAGGGCCTTCCTGGCCGTGCAGGAGGAATTCGGCAGCTTCAGCGATTACATCTGGGGGTTCGTCGACGGCAAGCCCATCCAGAACCGGTTTCGCAAGGATGCCGATATTCCGGCGACGTCCGCCGAGTCGGATGCGCTGAGCAAGGATCTCAAGAAACGCGGATTCAAGTTCGTCGGCAGCACGATCGTCTACGCGCACATGCAGGCAACCGGCCTGGTCAACGATCATGTCATCGGTTGTTTTCGTCATAAGCCCTGCCAGCGGCTTGCAAAAACCTGATCGCGGGCGGATCATCGGCCCCACAAGAAAAGCAGAAATGAGGGGACCGTGATGTCTGATGAATTCATCGATGACAGGCCGACGATAACGTTCTGGATCATCAGTGGCGCAGCGCTGATCTGGAACCTGCTGGGGTTATTCATGTACGTCAGCACCCGCACCGCCACGTCGGAGAGCTACGCTGCACAGGGCTATACGCAGGATCAGATCGCGTTCATCAACTCGACGCCCGAGTGGGCGTTGTCGGCCTTCGCGATTTCCGTGACGGCTGGCGTGCTCGCAAGCCTGTTCATGCTATTGCGCAAGTCCTGGGCGTTCCCCATGTTCGTCCTGTCGTTTGCGGCCATCCTGGCCGTCAATGTCAACACCTTCGTGCTGATGGATACGGTGGGTGTTCTTGGCACGGTGCCGGTCTACGTCCAGTCCGCCGTCATCCTGGTCGGCATTCTGCTGGTCGTCTATTCGCGTGCGGCGAAATTGAGAGGCTGGCTGACCTAGTTACCGATACGAATGACGGTGATGGCCTGCAGGCCGTTGGGCGTGTTGTGGCCGACGCCGCCCAGGTAAATCGTGTTCGTCTGCAGGCCGCTCCAGGATACGGTGACATCCTCGGAAGAGCCCGCGTTGACAAATGACGGGCCGGACACCGTCATGTTGCCCTGGTCGTCGACCAGCCCGAAAGACCACGTAAGCAGCTGGTAGTTAGCGCCGGGGCCGCCGGACACATTGTCCGTCGCAAAACCGTGGACCAGCGCCGCGTAGCGGCCGGCAGTGGGATACAGGAAATTGACTTCCTCGTTCGACGTCGGTTCGCCGCTTTCGCCGACGCGGACGCAATTGACATTGTCGGCGCAGAAATAGATGTAGAGGTCGAGGTCGTCATCGCCGTCGGTCAGCGTGTCGAACAGGGCAAAACGCAGGTAGGCCTGCTCGGGCGGCACGTCTATCAGGTGTGCGGTTACGCCGTTGTCTGTGCGGAACGTGAAAGTCTTCGTTGGATCGTCGTCGACAAAGCCGTTGATGACAAGCGGCAGCCGCAGACCGTGCGGGGTTGGCGTGTAGGCCCCCGTGTAGCCGAACTGGACCGGGAAGCTCACCGAGCCGTCAATGCCGAATTGTGTGACTTCCGCGGGCGCCGTCACGCTGATCGGCCGAATCGCGAGCGGGCTGCGAACCGTCTGCTCGTTGTTGATCCACGCTATCGAGCCGAAGCGCCACAGGTCGAGCGGCCCGGACTGCATCGTGAACGTCACGTCGAACTCGGCGGAGGCTCCGGGTTGCAGCGACACGATGGGTGGCTCGACGGTAACGCCAATGCCGGCCGGGGGCTCGATGTCGACCGTGTAGTTCGCGGCCTCATCGCTCGTATTGGTTACGCGCCGCGCAACCGTTCGCTGGTTGGCGAGTCGGCCGATGGCGATCGCCGGCTGATTGAGGTCGGCGGCAGCGAACGAGAATCCGGCCGCCTCCAGCTCGTCACAGCGCGTCTGGCCGACCGCCGGCGACGCCGTGCCGCAGGCAAAGGCGTCGTACTCGTCGTTGCTGACGTCATAGATCAGGCCGGGATTCAGGGCGGCGTTGGGCACGATGTGGCCGGCCCCGAAGTCGAAAGGATGCGCGGGCGTCTCGCCGTCGTCGGTCGTGATGTCCTGGCGCGCGCTGGTCATCAGCGCCGACTTGATTGCGGCGGGCGTCCAGTCAGGATGGGCCTCGAGCAGCAGCGCGGCGACACCGGCGACGTGTGGCGTGGACATCGACGTTCCGGACAGGTACGCAAAATTCTCCCCGGGCATGGCATTGGCCGCATCCGGCGTGAAACCGGCGAGTATGTTGATGCCCGGTGCCGTTACGTCGGGCTTCAGGATATCGCCTGCCGGCCCGGGTCCCCGCGCTGAAAACATGGCCATTCGGTTGCCCGTGTCGTTCTCCTCGATGAACAGCTGTTTATCGAGCGTCACGGTCACGACGTTGCCCGCATCGATCTCGGCAAGGAACAGGTTGCCGTCGGCCTGGCCCACCATCAGCGCGGGAATGTCAGACAGCCCGGAAGTGCCATTCATTACGATCGGGTCGCCCGCGATGTTGTATACCAGTGCCGCCGTCGCGCCGGCATCGGCTGCATTGGCGACCTTGACGTCGAAATCGCAGCCGCCGCGCTGGATGAAAGCGATCTTGCCCGACACCTCGGATCCGTTGACGAGCGCCTGGCAGGCATCGGAAGTCGTCCCCGTGCCGCCGTCGTCCAGCGTCTCGTCGTTATCGTCGACCAGCACCAGGTCGCCTTCGACGGCCCCGCCGTCGACCAGTTGCGGCGTGAAGTTGGCTTCCTTGACCGGGTACTTGCCGACGATCGACGTTGGCGCCGTTACCTCCATCGCCTCGATGGAGGACTTGCCGTCACGGCTCGATGCGGCGGCGGCGATCACCCAGGGGCCCCCGGCCGGCGAGCCGACGGTACTGAGGTTGGGCCCTTCATTGCCGGCGGCGACGACCGCTACGACACCGGCTTTGGCGGCGGCCATCAGCGCAAGGTCGTCGGGCGCAGTCAGGCGATCGAGCGAACTGCCGACAGAGTAATTGATCACATCGACGCCGTCCGCAACCGCCATGTCGATCGCGTTGGCCAGGTCGGACGTGTTGCAGCTGGCCCTGAGGTCGCCGGGGCGCAGCCAGCAGGCCTTGTAAACAGCGATGCGGGCCCGCGGCGCGATCCCCTGCACGCGGCTGATGAAACGGCCGAATATCGACGCCCTGACCTTGTTGCCGGCGGCCGTGGTCGCGGTGTGCGTGCCGTGGCCATCGACGTCGCGCGCGGACCGGATCTCGCCGTCGTCGATGGGCCCGCCGGCTTCGGCGCCGTCGATGAACCAGCGGGCGCCGATCAGCTTGTTGTTGCAGTCCGTGTCCTCGAACTGCTCGCCGGCATCGCAGGCCCCGTTCCACGTCTCGAGTGGTTCGTAGACGAGCGTGTCGTCGCGCACCCGGTAGCGCCGGCACAGCCAGCGGCCGAGCAGCGAATTCTCCGCCCAGTCGCCGCGGCACAGTCGCGGCCGGTCGGCTTCCTGCGTGTCCTCGAGCGCCGGGTGACCTGGCGCAATACCGCTGTCGATGATGCCGATCACGATGTCCTCGCCGTCGAGCGCCGCGGGGCCGCGCAGGCCGTCGGTGCGGTTGAAGAGGTCGAGGAAGTCGAGGCTGTGGCTGGTGGCCAGCGGCCGGACCTCGTCCTCCCACACGTGCAGCACCTCGGGCAGGCTGGCGAGTTTGTGGGCCTGAGACGGATGCATGCGGGCGGCGAAACCGTTCAGTCCGAAGCGATAACGATAGATCAGCTCGGAGTCCGCGCCCGCACGGGCAATGACCCGATCCTGCGCCTCCTGCAGCCTGGCCGTGTAGCTCTGCATGGCCGCGCTCGATTTGTCGAGGCGCACCCGGGGAACGACGCGGGCGCCGGGTTGCGCCGCGTGGAGCTGGGCGGCGTGATACTGCGCCGCCGAGGGCTCGGCGAGTTGCACGATATAGACCTTGCGCGCAGTCTCGTCCTCGCTGCCGGCGAGTCTTATTGCCCCGAGGCTGCCGGCATCGCGCAGCTCGGTCTCGTGCTGCGCCAAAGCGCAGACCGGCAACAGCATGGCGGTTAGGAGCAAGGACCGGAGCATGGGGTTACTCGTCTTTGTAGCCCGTTACTTCTTCGCGCGTAAACTCCACGCCAAGGCCCAACGCGATCCGATTGACGAAGTTGAAGTAAGCGGTCACCAGCGAGAGGTCGAGGATATCCTTGTCGCTGAGGCCGACGGCGCGCAGCTCGCCGAGGTCGCTCTCGGTCATTGCCGAAGGCGCCGTGGTCAGCTTTTCGGCATGCCGGACGATGTTGGACAGGCGCGGTTCCAGCGTTTCGAGACCATCCGCGGACATCAGCAGCTCGAGGGTTTCGTCGTCCTTGATGTGGCGGCGCAGCGCTTGGGCGTGATGATTCACGCAGTAGGCGCAGTCATTGTTGGCCGACACGACGACCGCGATCGCCTCGCGCTCGGCGCGCGATAGCCCCGACTTGCCGAACATGACGGTCATGTACAGGTCGAGATGGTTCTGCATGGCCTCGGGGTTGAGGCTGTGAACCTTGAGTATGTTGGAAACCTTGCCGCGCTTCGCTACGAGCTCGGCATAAATCGTTCCCAGTTGTCCGTCTGCTTCCGCAACGTCGACTTCGTCAATCCAGGACATCGCTCCTCGCCACCGCTGTCCGGGCGTCTGCGTCGACAGATTCGTTCTCGTTGTGTTCGACAAACCCGAAACTCGCGCCTTGCTCGCCGAACACGAAAACCCGGCAGTCGCTCGCACCTTTGGGCAACGACCAGGCTTTGCCCGCCTCGACGGGCCCTTCGAGACGATCCCTCTCGCACCGCACTTCGAATCGTTCGACGTTACCACTCAGGGCGGCAAAAGAGAACGTCCGGCGCGCGGGAACATAGGTCCACAATGGCCGTCCTTCATTGCCGCCGCCCGGATTGGCGATCGTTGCGCGGGCGGTGATAGCCGCGTCTCCGGCCAGGTTGCGTTCCAGGTCCGCGACGAGCCCGGAGATCTTCTCGAGGTCCGCTTCACTCCCCGTCTCACGGCGCAGCAGCCGCAGCGTGCGATCAGCGGCCGCGAACTGCGAGTGCTCCATCTCGAGTTCGAAGAGCCGGCGCAGCAGTTCACGGCGATCTTCGCCGTCCAGCGAATTGGCGTTGCTGACGCCGAGTGCGCGACGGTAGGCGTCGAGCTTGCCGGTCGAGTCGCCTTCTGCGCCCTCGACCCGGCCGATCATCAGCCAGAGCATGGTGGACTCGTACAGGTTCCACCCGCCGATTTCAGCCGCCTGGTTCACCGAGGTTCGCGCTTCCAGGAATTCCTCGTTGAAGAGGTGGCGAACTATGCGCCGATACCGGCGCAGGAAGTTCGAGGTTGCGAGATCGCGGCCATCGTGGATCTCGAAACGAATGTCGGTCGTGTTGTCGACCAGCGCCTCACCGGTCGGTTCGAATCGCCACTCCGGTACCCGTTCCATAACGGAGTCTTCGAATACCACGCCGCCAACGGAGTTCATGATGATGGGGTCTGCCGCCTTGCCGCCGGCCGTGATGATGAAGTTGACCCGAACCCAGCCTTCCTGGCCGGAGCGCACCCTGGACGGATAATCCGGTGCCGCCTGACTGACCGGCGCCGGGGCGGCGGGCTTGTTCTGAATGTCGAAGTCGTATTTCTGCGCAGCCGCGGGCGTGACGAGCGTCAGCGCAGCGGCGGCGGTGACGAATGGTGCGATCAGGCGAGTGGTCATGGCTCCCCTCCCGGCCGCGACGGGCGCGGTGAGTGTCTGGTTGTTGTTTCTTATAGATGGGTCATGGCGCCCGAAAGTTGCGCCGGGTCGAAAAAAGTCTCGCTATTCCTTTGCGAGCCAGTCCCGCGGCCGCAGGTAGTCACGGTACAGGAGCTCCTCCGGCGAGCCCGGTTCCGGACTCCAGTCGTACTTCCAGGTGACCAGCGGCGGCAGCGACATCAGGATCGACTCGGTCCTGCCGCCCGACTGCAGGCCGAAGATCGTGCCGCGGTCGTAGATCAGGTTGAACTCGACATAGCGCCCGCGCCGATACAGCTGGAACTGCCGTTGCCGATCCCCGTAGGGGTGGTCCCTGCGCTTCCTGACGATGGGGCGGTAGGCCGGCAGGAAACTGTCGCCGGCGGATTGCAGGAACTCGAAACTGCGATCGAAGCCGGCCTCGTTGACGTCATCGAAGAACAGCCCGCCGACGCCGCGCGTCTCACCGCGGTGCTTGAGGTAGAAATACTCGTCACACCAGGTCTTGTAACGCTCGTAGAGGCCGTCGCCGAAACCGTCGCACGCCGCGCGCGCAGCCTCGTGCCAGGCGATGACGTCCTCTTCGAACGGGTAATACGGGGTCAGGTCGAAACCGCCGCCGAACCACCAGACCGGGTCGACGTCGCCCGCCGTGAAAAACCGGAAATTGGCGTGCGTTGTCGGCACATACGGGTTGCGCGGATGGATCACGAGCGAGACACCGACGGCCTGGAAGCCACTGCCCGCGAGGTCCGGCCGGCCCTTGGTTGCCGACGGGGGCAGCTGGTCGCCGAACACGTGGGAGAAGCCAACGCCGGCTTTCTCGAACACGTCCCCTTCGCTCATCACGCAGCTCAAGCCGCCACCGCCACCGGGCCGCTGCCAGCTGTCCCGGCGAAAGCTCGCCTTGCCGTCGAGCTGCTCGAGTTCGCTGACGATGCGGCCCTGCAGCGACCGCAGGTATTCCTTGACCTGGTCGAGTTCCTTCATGACGCGCGGGCCCGAATGACGGCGCCTGTCGCCAGGTCCCGAATCTCCGAGGGACCCGATGCGGGGCCGCAGTCGCCGGGCACGATGAAGTCGACGACGCCCTCGAACTGGCGGCGCAAAACGAAGCGATTGCGGGCGACGGGCTTGCCCGCAATATTGGCGCTCGTGGATACGATAGGCGCGGCAACGGCGTTGCAGATCGCGGCCGCCGTGGGGTTGGTCGTCAACCGGACGGCAACGCCGGCGTGTCCACCCCTGACCAGCGGTGAGACGTGTGGCTTTACAGGGGCGATCCAGGTCGTTGGAGTCGCCGCGTCGGCGGCAGGCAGGGCGCTGCCATCGGGCTCGATCCAGCCGTCGAGCTGTGCCGGGTTCGCGGCAATCAGTATCAGGCCCTTGCGCGGATCCCGGCGCTTGATGCGCAACAGGCGCAACAGTGCGTCCTCGTCGTCGGGCATGCAGCCCAGCCCGAACACGCCTTCGGTCGGGTAGGCGATTACGCCGCCACCGAGTAGCACATCCGCTGCTTTCGCGATCGACAGTTTCATCGAATCAGGTTACCCGGACTTTTTCTTGGCCTTCTTTTTGGTCTTTTTCCTGGTTTTCTTTTTTGCGGTCTTCTTCTTTGCAGCCGTCTTTTTCTTTGCTGCTTTTTTCTTGCCGCGACGGCCGCGTGCGGGGGCGGCGGCGAGCAGTTCCTTGCACTCTTCGAGCGTCAACGATTTCGGCTCGCGGTCCTTCGGCACGCGGGCATTCTTAGCCTTGTCGGTGATGTATGGGCCGTAGCGGCCGTTAAGCACCTGGATGCCCTCGTCCTCGAAATCGAGGATCAGGCGCTCGGCGTCGGCTTTCTTTTTCTCGGCGACCAGCTCGAGCGCCCGCGGCAGCTCGATCGTGTACGGGTCGTCTTCCTTCATGGACACGTACTTGTCGCCATAGCGCACGTACGGGCCGAAGCGGCCGATACTGGCGGACACCGGCTCACCTTCCGGCGTTTCGCCGAGCTTGCGCGGCAGCTTGAACAGTTCGAGCGCATCCTCGAGCGTCACGTCGGCCATCTTCTGCCCGGGGCGCAGCCCGGCGAACTTCGGCTTTTCCTCGTCGTCCTTGGTGCCTATCTGAACGAACGGTCCGTAGCGTCCCATGCGCACGGTGACGGGTTTGCCGCTCTTCGGATCGATCCCGAGGTCGCGCGCCTGGGCAACCTGCTCGCGCGTAACAGATTCTTCCTTGTCGTCGCACAGGTCCTTGAACGGGCGCCAGAAGTTGTCGAGCAGCGGCACCCATTCCTTCTCGCCGAGCGACACGGCGTCGAGGTCGTCCTCGAGGCGCGCCGTGAAGTCGTAGTCGACGTACTGGGTGAAATGGTCGGTCAGGAAGCCGTTGACGATGCGGCCGATGTCGGTCGGGATGAAGCGCTTGGCGTCCATCTCGACATACTCGCGATTCTTGAGCGTGGCGATGATGCTGGCGTAAGTCGACGGCCGGCCGATGCCGTACTCCTCGAGCGTTTTGACCAGGCTTGCCTCGGTGAACCGCGGCGGCGGCTCGGTGAAGTGCTGCTCCGGGCGCAGCTCGTCGAGGTTGATGACGTCGCCCTCGGCGATCTCGGGCAGCAACCGGTCGCCCTCGTCGTCCTTGTTGTCGTCCTGGCCTTCCTTGTAGACGGCCATGAAGCCGGGCTCCACCAGGATGGAGCCGTTGGCGCGGAACAGGTTGCCGTCCTCTGCCGGGCCCGCCGCCAGGTCGACAGCAACTGTGTCGAACACGGCCGGCACCATCTGGCAGGCCATCGTCCGTTTCCAGATCAGTGAATAAAGCTTGTACTGGTCTTCGTCGAGCGCCGCCTTGAGCGACTCCGGGGTGCGCGCCACCGACGTCGGGCGGATAGCCTCGTGGGCTTCCTGGGCATTTTTCGACTTGTTCTTGAACTCCCGCGGCTCATCCGGAACGTTCTGCTTGCCGTAACGGTCGGCGATGACTTCACGAATCTCGTCGACGGCCAGACCGGCCAGCGTGACCGAGTCGGTACGCATGTAGGAGATCAGGCCCACATTGCCCTCACCCGGAAGCTCGATACCTTCGTAGAGTTTTTGCGCAACGCGCATCGTCCATTGGGTGTTGAATCCGAGTTTGCGGGAAGACTCCTGCTGCAGCGTCGAGGTCGTAAACGGGGCGGCCGGGTTCCTGCGCCGCTGGCGCTTGGTGACGGTGACCGTCGTCAGCTTGCCGTCAGCCGCGTCGAGCAGCGTCTTCTCGACGTCGCGCGCCTGTTCTTCGTTCTCGAAACTGAACTGCTCGACCTTGTCGCCCTTGTAACTGATCAGGCGCGACGCGAACGGTTGCTCATCCTTGCTGACGTCGGCCTCGATAGACCAGTACTCGCGCGCCTTGAATGCTTCGATTTCCTGTTCGCGCTCGACAATCATCCGCAGCGCCGGACTCTGCACCCGGCCGGCCGACAGGCCGCGCTGGACTTTCTTCCACAACAGCGGCGACAGGTTGAACCCGACCAGGTAGTCGAGCGCCCGCCGGGCTTGCTGCGCGCCGACGAGATCCGACGACAGGTCGCGCGGGTTGTCGATCGCATCCTTGACCGCGGTTTTGGTGATTTCGTGGAACACGACGCGGTGCACAGCCTTGCTGTCGAGAGCGTTTTTTTCCTTGAGCAGCTCGATCAGGTGCCAGGAAATTGCCTCGCCTTCGCGGTCGGGGTCAGTCGCGAGATACAACGCATCGGCCTTCTTGAGGGCGCGGATGATCGTGTTGACGTGCTTCTCGTTCTTTTCGATGACCTGGTACTTCATCGAGAACGCATTGTCGGGGTCGACCGCGCCGACCTTGGGCACGAGATCGCGCACGTGACCATACGAGGCAAGGACGTCGAAGTCCTTGCCGAGGTACTTGCTGATCGTCTTGGCCTTGGCGGGCGACTCAACGATGACGAGATTCTTTGACATAGGGCGCTCAGATACGGACAACCGCGGACAATGCCGCGGTTGAATACAATGGCAGACGCCGGCCTGTCAAGAAAATCGGTTTCGAACGGGCTGCATTAGCTCCCGCAGGAGCCCGCCCCGGCGGGCGATTCCCTAATGAATCGACCCCGTACTCTCTTCGAACACGAGGTCTTCCATCCTGGCGTACGCCAGCTCTTGTCCGGGCTGGCTGAAAAGCACCATCAGGACGACCCACTTGATCTGCTCGACGTCGATATCGGCGGATTCGAGCGCCAACAGCCGGTCGACCAGGATCTCGCGCTGCTGTGGCGACAGGATGCCGATCTGCTCGAGATAGGCGATGTACCCGCGACACGCAGCGTCCAGCCGTTCCTGTTCGAAGTCGTTGTAGACGCGCAGGCCATGCGAGGTCTGGGCGTGAAAGGCGATGCTTTCCTGGTGGTCGGTCAGCCCGTCGAGCCAGTCCAGCGCACGATCGATCTCGGTGTCTGTGAAGCCGGCGCGGGAGAGTTCATCGCGCAGTTCGTTCTGATCAGCTTCAGGTTCTTCATCCGTGTCGACGTAGGTCTCAAACAGGTACATGAGTACGTCGAGAACATTTTCTTTCATTCCTGGAGCGGCTCCCTATCGTTCCTGATCCAGTTTTGTCGTCCGGTGTCTATCGGCCAAGCAGGGAATAGCGTCCACCAGACAGCGATTCGACTTCTCCCTGTAGCTCCAGGATCAGAAGCATGGAGGAAACCTGGTCGATCGTCAAACCGGAAGTTGCGGCCAGTTCGTCGACGCTGACCGGGTCGAAACCGATGAATTTGCGCAGCTGCGCGTAGTCGCCATCGTCGAAATCGGGCGAATCGGTCTTCGTTGTTGATTCCAAAGAACTTTGTAGCAGGTGCGATGACAGGGGCGCGAGTTCCGCCACGACGTCCTCGGCCGTTTCAACGAGCTTGGCCCCCTGGCGGATGAGCTTATGACAACCTCGCGAAAGCGGATTATGGATAGAGCCCGGTATCGCGAAGACTTCGCGTCCCTGTTCGCCGGCAAGGCGCGCCGTAATCAGCGAGCCGCTGCGGCGCGCCGCCTCCACGACCAGCGTCCCGAGGCTCATACCGCTGATCAGCCGGTTGCGCTGCGGAAACAGCGCCTTGTCCGGATGCGTGCCGAGCGGAAACTCGCTGACCAGCGCGCCGCGGGCGGCGATCTCGTGGGCCAATTCGTAATTCGATGCCGGGTAGACCCGGTCAATACCGTGACCCAGGAAGGCGATCGTGCCGGCCCCGGCGTCGAGCGCGCCGCGATGCGCCGCGGTATCGATGCCCTCGGCAAGGCCGCTGACGATGCAAAAACCGGCGCCGCCCAGGTGTCGAGCGAACTCGAACGCGGTGCGCCGCCCGGCCTCCGTCGGATTGCGGCTGCCGACGATGGCGAGCGCCGGCATGTGCAAAAGCTCGACGTTACCTTTTACAAACAGGCGCTCGGGCGCCCGCGGTATTTGCTCGAGCAGTTCCGGGAAGTCGTCGTCGCCCTTCGTGACGAGGTGATTGCCCGGCGACTGCAGCCATTCGTCGTTCATGACCGCAGTCTAAAAAAAACGGCGCCCGAAAGCGCCGCCTTTATTTGCTGTAGCTCTTCAAAATCAGGTCGGGTTTCTCACGAAGTCTTCGGTATGGATGGCCTGCGTGGCCTCCATGACCAGTCCGTAGGAGATGCGGTCGTAGGTCTTGAAGACCATGACCGTGCCGGCTTCCTCGTCAGGCAACCGGACGTTGCCGCCCTCGACGCGATCGCGCACCACCGCGCCGCGCTGCCAGACCGTCAGCACGTCGCCCACACCGAGGCCGTGGTTCGAGCCGCGGTTCATGACGACGACGTTGTACTGGCCGATCTGCGTGACGCCGCCAACGACGGCGACGATCTGCCCGTCAATATTGCTGGTCGGCGCTTTCGGGAAGAAGTTGAGCGGGATTTCCACCGACGTCGGTATCAGCCGGTCGCCCTGCTTGGCTTCCTGCTTCGAGGAAACCAGCGCCATCGACGCCGGATCGCCACTCTTGCGGATCATGCCCTCGCCGATCTCGATGCCCTGGTAACCGATCAGGTCATTGGTTTCGGGATCGACCAGGCGGTCGCCGATCTTGACGATGTTGAACCGCTCGCCCGGTTGCGCGCTCGTGCCGCGGATGTAAACGACATTGCCGGCAGACGCGATCATGTGGTCGCCCTTGGTGGCGAGCAAGTAAGGCAGCCGGTCGACTTCGCCGCGCTCGATGACGACGCCGCGGCTCAGGAACGCTGCGATCGAATCGTACGAGACGCTGGTGATGGCTTCGGTCAGCGGCGTGCTCCGGGCTTCCGGCGAGAGCCGGTAGGTGCCGGCCTGGCCCACCGTGACGCGAGGCGTACCGTCGATGTAAACCAGTGCAAGGACGTCACCCGGGTAAATAAGGTGCGGGTTCTCGACCTGGGGATTGATGTACCAGATTTCCGGCCAATACCATGGGTCCTTGAGAAACGTAGCGGCGATATCCCAGAGGGTGTCGCCTACCTGAACGACATACTCATCGGGAGCGTCTTCGGCTATGCGCGCGCTGCCCTGCGAGAAAGCGGTCAGCGTGCCCAGCGTGAGCGATGCGATGAACGCAACCGCAATCATCCGGAGACGGTTATTCAGGCGATCTTTGCTGAGGGACATGGTTTCCTCGTGCTCCAGTCAAGGTCGGGGACCTGTGGCTTTTAGGCGTTGGTATAATATGTCGTTCCGGTGCCGCTGAGACTGCTAATTACGTCACATTTCCGGCCCCAAGTACCTGTAACAAGGCGGAATTTCTGGCGGCATTGTCTGTCATCTTATTCAATGAAGTCAAACATTTAGGTCGCATTTTAGTCAATTTACACGAGTTACCGGCGGAATTGCCGCAAGGAAATTATGGCAAAACTAAAGATTTTGGAATTCCCGGACCCGCGGCTCAGGACGAAAGCCGCCCCGGTCGAAAAGGTCGATGACGCACTGCGACAGCTGATGGATGACATGTTCGAGACCATGTATGCCGCCCCGGGTATCGGGCTGGCGGCAACCCAGGTCGACGTCCATCGTCGCCTGCTCGTCGCGGACGTTTCGCGCGATGGCAGCGAGCCGCACGCGTTGATCAACCCGGAGATCGTCGAGAAAGATGGCGTCACCGCAACCGAGGAAGGCTGCCTGTCGGTGCCGGGCTATTACGAGGAAGTAGAGCGGGCCGAGCACATTCGCGTGCGCTACCTCGATCGCAACGGTGAGACCGCTGAAATGGAAGCCGAGGGTCTGCTCGCCGTCTGTATCCAGCACGAGATGGACCATCTCGATGGCAAGCTGTTCGTCGACTACCTGTCGGAAGCGAAACGCATGCGCATCCGCAAAAAGCTGGTCAAGGAGCAGCGGCACCGCAGCCCGGAGGCCGTAGCGCTGTAGTAGGAGCCCGCCCCGGCGGGCGATAATTCTCGCCATGGAACTCCCCCGCATCATTTTCGCCGGCACGCCCGATTTTGCGCTGGCTTCGCTGCAGGCGCTCGTTGCGGCGGGCCACGTGCCGTGCGCCGTGTTGACGCAACCCGATCGTCCGGCCGGCCGCGGCAAGCAGCTCACCGCCAGCCCGGTCAAGAAGTTCGCCGAGGCGGAAGGCATGCCGGTTCTGCAGCCGGCCACTCTGCGGGACGACGACGAGGTCGCAACGCTCGCCGATCTCGAGCCGGACGTGATGATCGTAGCGGCTTACGGGTTGATACTGCCCCAGGCCGTGCTCGACGTGCCGCGCGCCGGCTGTCTCAACGTTCACGCATCGCTTCTGCCGCGCTGGCGCGGCGCCGCGCCGATCCAGGCGGCGATTCTCGCGGGCGACGCGCAAACCGGCGTGTGCCTGATGCAGATGGAGGCCGGGCTCGACACGGGCCCGGTGTTTGCCTGCGCGCCCGTCGATATCGGGGCGCACGAGAGCGCCGGCCGGCTGCACGACCGCCTGGCCGCGGCGGGAGGCGAGCTGCTCGTCACGCATCTCGACGACATCCTGGCCGGGGGCCTCGAAGCAAGGCCGCAAGACGACGCGCTCGCGACCTACGCTCCCAAGGTCCGGCCCGCCGACGCGCAGCTCGACTGGCAGCTGGATGCAGCCGAACTGGAACGCATGGTGCGGGCCTACAACCCCGCGCCCGGCGCGTGGTTCATGGCCGGCGACGAGAGAACCAAGTGCTGGGAGGCTCGCCGGGTGGCCGGCGATGCAACGCCGGGCACGGTGCTGGCCGCGGGTGCGGACGGCGTGGTCGTGGCCTGCGGGCAGGGCGCGTTGCGGCTCGAGACGCTGCAACGTCCCGGCAAGCGGGCTGTCACCGCGGCCGAGTACGCGGGGCAGATCGACTTTTCCGGCCGGCGGCTGTGACCGGCATCAAACGCGGGGCCCGGTTGCGGGCGGCGGCCGCCCACACGGTTGACGATGTGGTGACAGCGGGCCGCTCGCTGGATGCGGCGCTCGCCGAGCGGGAGCAGCAACTGCCGCCCGACGACCTGCCGCTGTTCCGGCTGCTCAGTTACGGAACCCTGCGCTACCACTGGCGACTATCCCAGTGGATCGGCGCCTTGCTCGATCGACCGCTAAAGCGTCGCGACAGCGTGGTCAACCAGCTGTTGGCTATCGGCCTGTATCAGCTCGCCGAGACGCGCATTCCGGATCATGCCGTGGTCTCGCAAACTGTCGAGGCGGCCCGCACGCTGCGGCGGCCCAAGCTGGCGCCGCTCGTCAACGCAATCCTCAGGCGTGCACGGCGCGACCGGATTTTCGATCAGGAGCCGTCTGATGAGAGTGCGGCGCACAATCATCCCGCCTGGCTGCTCGACCGGCTGCGCGCGGACTGGCCGGACGACTGGCGCGCTATCGTTGAGGCGAACAACGGCCGTGCGCCGATGTGGCTGCGCGTTGCGCCGTCCGCCGGACCGGTGGCGGGTATGCGGGAGCGACTCGAACAGGAAGGCATAGCGAGCGACGAGCTGGCGGGCGCACCCCAGGCGCTGCGGCTTGCCGAACCCGTGCCTGTCGAGCGGTTGCCGGGATTCGCCGACGGGCAGCTGTCGGTGCAGGACGCGGCCGCGCAGCTGGCGGCGCCCTGGGTGCTTGCCGGGGGTGGCCGCAGGGTGCTCGATGCCTGCGCCGCGCCGGGCGGCAAGACCGGTCACTTGCTCGAACTCGGGGGCGATAGCGTCGACGTGACGGCGATCGACCGCGACCCCGACCGGCTGCTCGTCGTCGCCGGGAACCTCGAGCGGCTGGGGCTGGATGCAACCCTTATCGCCGCCGATGCATCGAAAACAGGAGAGTGGTGGGATGACCGGCCGTTCGACGCCATCCTGCTCGACGCGCCCTGTTCGGCGACCGGCGTCATACGGCGGCATCCCGATATCAAGCACCTGCGCCGCGCCGCCGATATTGACGAGCTGGCGCGCCTGCAAGCCGCCCTGCTCGACGCATTGTGGCCGCTGCTGGCGCCTGGCGGGCGCCTGATGTACGTGACGTGCTCGGTGCTGCAGCAGGAAAACGATGACGTGGCAGGGGGCTTCCTGGCCAGGACGCCCGACGCCCGGGAAGACAACGTGTTGCATGATTACAACATCCGCGATCTAATGCGGGACAAGGCCTGCGGCCAGCAAATCCTGCCCGGAACGGCAGGAATGGATGGCTTTTATTACGCAGGACTGACGAAGGTCTCCTGAGAAAACCATGTCACGCGCAGCCACCAACAAGCCACGCCAGCTCGCGGCCCTTGCCGCCAGCCTGGTCGTGCTTGCCGGGCTGTGGCAGCCGACTCTCGCCCAGGACAGCATCGAACGCGCCGGTTACTTCGAGGTGCGTTCGGCGTCGACCCGGCAGGTCGGTGGCGTGCACACGCTGGACGCGAGATTGCAGCTCGTGCTCAGCAGCGAAGCGCTCGCGGCGTTGTCGAGCGGCGTTCCGCTCGTCATCGAGCTGCAATTGCAGTTGATCCGCGACCGGCGCTTCTGGTGGGACGATGCGGAAGCCGACCTCGCGGTGCGTTTCGAGCTGGAATACCGTCCACTCAGCCAGAGATACATAGTCCGCAACACCAACAGCGGTGACCAGGATTCCTTCGCAACACTCTACTCGGCGCTGAACAACCTCGGCCGGGTGCAGGGTCTGCCCGTGATAGATGACGCGTTGCTCGAGCCCGGTGACGATTACCGGATTCGACTGCGCGCCATGCTCCAGACGCAGCAATACCCGGCGCCGCTCAGGCTGCTGTTTTTCTGGCGCGGCGAGTGGCAGCTGCAAAGCGAATGGTATGAATGGTTGCTAGAACGCTAAAACGGGCATCGTATACGGTACTCGCGGCGACCGGCGTCGGGCTGGTGCTCGTCGCGTTGTTCCTGCTGAGCCGGACGGCACAGAACTCCGACGATTTCGATCGCCTGCACAACGTCATCCTCGCGATCAACATCGCGGGCGTCATGGTGCTGTTCGTGTTCCTGGTCGGCAACCTCGCCCGGCTGTTCCGCGAATACCGCACGCACGTGCCCGGCGCCAAGCTCAAAGCGCGCATGGTCGGCATGTTCGTCGGCCTGGCCGTGCTGCCGCTGCTCGTCGTGTTCTACTTTTCGATGCAGTTCATCAATCGCGGCATCGATACCTGGTTTAACGTCGAGGTGGGCGAGGGCCTCGAGAATGCGCTCACGCTGAGTCGTGCGGCACTCGAGATACAAATGCGCCAGCACCTGTACTCGACTCAACAGATCTCGCAGCGGCTCAGTGACGTCAGCGAACGGCAGCTGATCTTCGAACTGAGCATGCTGCGCCGGGAAAGCGGCGCCAGCGAAATCACCATTTACGGCCCGAACAACCAGATCCTGGCGACGAGTTCGGACAATTCGGCAGGCAGTCTGCCGCGGCCGCTGGCCGAGGAAGTGCTGCTGCAGATGCAGCAAAACCGCCCCTACGTGGTGCTCGACCCCGACTACTCCGAGATCCGGACGGCCGTGCTGTTTCGCTACCGGGGACAATCGGAGCCGCTCGGCGTGCTGCAGGCGCACTTCCCGGTCACCGAACGCCTCGCCCGCATGGCGAACAGTGTCGAAACGTCTTATGCCGAATACCAGGAGCTCGTATTCCTGCGCGAGCCGCTGAAGAGCACGTTCTCGCTGACGCTGACCGTCGTACTGATGCTCAGCCTGCTGGCCGCTATCTACGGCGCGTTCATTTTCTCCCGGCGGCTGGTTGCGCCGATTCAGGACCTGGTCGCCGGTACCCGCGCGGTCGCCGAGGGCGACTTCGATACGCGGCTGCAGGCGCCAACGAAGGACGAGATCGGCTTCCTGATCAGCTCCTTCAACGACATGACGCAACGGCTCGCGGCTGCGCGCCAGGAAGCGAGCCTGTCCCAGGCGCTGGTCGAGGCGGAACGCGCCAACCTCGAAGTGATACTGGCGCGGTTGTCGACGGGCGTGCTTGCGCTCGAGAACGATCTGCGCATTCGCACCGCCAACCAGGCGTCGGGCGCGATCCTGGGTATCGACCTCGAGAGCCGCAGCGGCGACTTCCTGACCGACATCGCCAGACACAGCCCGTTGCTCGAGCAATTCGTCGACGTCGCGCGGATGCACCTCGCGGCGGGCGAAACGGAATGGCGCGAGCAGATCGTGCTGCGTGGCGAAGTGGGGCGCCGGGTACTGACCTGCGCCTGCACCACGCTCCCGGGCGACGAGAGCCATTCGCCCGGCTACGTCATCGTCTTCGACGACATTACCGCGTTGCTGCAGGCGCAGCGCGACGCCGCATGGGGTGAAGTGGCGCGCCGTCTCGCTCACGAGATCAAGAATCCGCTGACACCGATCCAGTTGTCGGCCGAGCGCATGCGGCGCAAGTATCTCCACACCATGAACGAGGAAGAGGCGCAGATCCTCGACCGCGCGACGCACACGATCGTGCAGCAGGTCGAAGCCATGAAAGAAATGGTCAACGCGTTCAGCGACTATGCGCGCGCACCGGATATCGACGTTGGCCGGTTCGACCTGGACAAGCTCGTGCACGAGGTTGTCGATCTGTATCGCGCGCAGGAAAGCGGCATCGAGATCGTGTTGACGTCCGACCCGACAATGCCGTTGATCGAGGCCGACATCGGCCGCGTCCGGCAGATCCTGCACAACCTGGTGCGCAATGCGACCGAGGCGCTGGAGAACACTCGCGACGGCCGCATCGAGGTTCATGTCAGCCATGCCGAGATCGATGGCGTGGACGTCGTGCAGATTCGGGTAGAGGACAACGGCCCGGGCTTCCAGGAGGGCGCCGTGAGCCAGGTTTTCGACCCCTACGTCACCACAAAAACGAAAGGCACTGGCCTTGGCCTTGCGATCGTCAAAAAGCTGGTCGAGGAGCACATGGGTTCGATACGCGCCTACAACAATGCCGAGGGCGGAGCGGTCATCAGCGTCCGGCTGCCGCTTAACGAGGCGGCGCGCGAGTCGATAATCGCCAGTGCGCCGCGCCGTGCCGAACAAAGGAGGGAGAAAGCGTGAGCGTTTCTCATGTTCTGGTTGTCGATGACGAGGCCGATATCCGGGCTCTGATTCAGGAAATTCTGAGTGATGAAGGCTATGAGGTAACCGCCGCCGCCGACGCGAACGAGGCGCGCGGCGCGCGGGCCGACAAGCGATTCGACCTGATACTGCTCGACATCTGGATGCCCGACACTGACGGCATTACATTGTTGCGCGAGTGGTCCGAGGGTGGCGACCTGAAATGCCCCGTCGTGATCATGTCGGGTCACGGAACGGTCGACACGGCCGTCGAAGCAACCCGGCTCGGCGCGTTCGATTTCGTCGAAAAGCCGCTGTCGCTCGCCAAACTGCTGCGAACGGTGGAGGCGGCGCTGGAGTCGGCGAACAAGGCCCCGGCCGGTTCGCCCAGCATGTTGCCGCCGCTGTTGACGCCCGTAGGGCGCAGCAAACTGATGCACGCCCTGCGCGAGAAAGTGCAACAGTATGCGCGTCACGAACAAAGCGTCCTGATCCGGGGCGAACCCGGCACCGGTCGCGGCGCGTTCGCCCGCTACCTGCACGGGCTGAGCCGGCGTGCCGACGAACCCCTGATCAGCATTACAGCCGCATCGCTGACCGACGGCAACGCCGAGGAGCAACTCTGCGGGCGCGAGGCCGACGGTGAGATTACGGCCGGGGCGTTCGAGCGCGCAGGCAAGGGCACGCTGGTCATCGACGACCTGGCCGATCTCAACGACACTGCCCAGAAGTTGCTGCTCGCAACGCTCGAGGATGGCACGTACCGTCGCGTGAACGGCCACAGTGACATCAGGCTCGATGCACGCGTCGTCGCCACGGTTGGCGCCGACGTCGACGCGCAGGTCGAGCAAGGCAAGCTGCGGCGCGATCTCGTCGCCAATTTGTCGGTACTGGCGCTCAGGGTTCCGCCGCTGCGGGACTACCCGGAAGACGTACCGGAACTGCTGGCCTATTACGTCGACAAGCTGGTCGACAGCGAGCGCCTGACGTTCAGGCGCTTCAGCGTGGCCGCGCAAAACCGGCTGCGCAATTATCCGTGGCCCGACAACGTGCGCGAACTCAAGAATCTCGTGCGGCGCCTGTTGCTGACCGGCTCGGACGACGACATTTCGCTGGAGGAGGTCGAAGGCGAGATCAGCTCGGGCGCGTCCACCGACGAGCCCCTGGTCAAGCAGGACCTGTTGTCACTGCCGCTGCGGGAGGCGCGCGAGCAGTTCGAGCGCGCCTACCTGCAACAGCAGCTCGTGCTGTGCGACGGCAAGGTCGGACAACTGGCCAAGCGCGTCGGCATGGAGCGCACGCACCTGTACCGCAAGCTGCGTTCGCTCGGCGTGGATTTCAAATCGGTTACGGCTGAGGACTAGCGCCGCTCCAGACGTCGATATCTGCGTCGGCGTCGGTGAGTATCGGCTCGAAACGGCCGTCATCGTGGAAACGCAGTCCCGGCGACTCGAAGTCTTCGGCAGTCAGGCCGCGCATCAGTTGCAGTGCGCGCTGCCCGGGATCGAGGGACGGCCCCGCCGGCCGTAGCTGGATCGTGGAGACGACCGATCCCTCCACGAAACGCCCGTTACCGTCGAGCGTCGTCACCAGGATCGGCGCGATGCCCTTGATGCCCGCGACGCTGATGCCGTAATAGGTCGCGAAGTTCCCCAGGCTGTAGGCGATCAGCCGGCCGTTGTAGCGCTCCATGGCGCGCACGACGTGCGGCCCGTGGCCAATGACGAGGTCCGCGCCGGCATCGACAACCATGCGCGAGAACTTCACGACGTCGCCGCGCGGCTCGCCGTAGTACTCCTCCTCGGCGAACGGCAGGTTGGTCGCATCGACGCCCTCGGCGCCGCCGTGGAACGTCACCATGACGATGTCGTGAGACGCGGCGAATTCCCGCACGGTTTGCTCGGCAAGTTCGTAGTCGAGCAGCATGTTCGACTCCCGGGTCACGGCATAGGCAAGCACCGCCACCTTCAGGCCGCTGGCTTCGAAGCTCGCGAAATCGCCCTCGCGCCCCGAATGCCGGATGCCCACGGCGGCAAGCGCCTGCATCGTCGCGGTACGGCCCTCCTCACCGAAGTCGCGCGCATGATTGTTGGCGAGACTCATCACGTCGAAGCCCGCGGCAGCGTAATAGCCGGCGTAGCGCGTCGGCGACCGGAACAGGTAGCAGGCGTTCGGATTGCTGCATTTCTTGGCGGGCTCGCCGCCGTCCACGAGCACGCCTTCGAGATTGCCGAACGCGATGTCAGCCGCGGACAGCACCGGCGTCACGGCGGAGAGAAAGCCGACCCCGTCGTCATCAGGAAGGTGGTTTTCGGGGTAGTCGGTACCGAGCATCATGTCGCCGACCGACGCGATCGTGATGCGCATGGCGCTCTTGTCCGGTTCCGGCGGGGCTGGCGGCGGCAGGGGCTCGGCCGGCCGCACCGGTTCCGCAGGCTCGGGCGCCGGGGACGGCGGCTCGGTCGTCGTTGCGCAACCCGCCAGGCCGGCGGCCAGCGCCGTCAATACCAGCCGCAGCGCGCTAGTCACCGAGACGAATGCGCAACACGTCGATCTGCGCGGCCCGCAGCCGGCTGCGCAGCAGGTTGAGTTCGTCGAGATCGTCGGTCGGACCGATGCGCACGCGATGATACGTCTTGTCGTCGATCATCACTCTCTGGATCTGCGATTCTATGCCGTGCAGCGCCAGTTCCGCGCGTCGCCGGTCGGCGTCTGCGTGCAGCGTGAACGACCCCGCCTGCAACACGTAAAGCCCGGGCTCGACGATGGCCTGCGGCTCCGCATCGACGGCGACGTCCGGCTCTTCCTCGGGGATGACGACCTCGAAGTTCGGCAACATGTCGTAGAACGTAAATCGCGATTCACGCTCCTCGGCAGGCGGCGGCGCGGCCACCTCGGTCTCGTCATTGTCATCGATTGAGCCTTGCAGGCTTGCCGGTTGCGGCGCCTCGGTTGCCGCCACGACGACCGGCCGCCTGTCCTTGACGTACACGGCAAAAGCGACGGCGAGCCCCAGCGCCAGGCCGAACAGCATCCAGAGCCAGCCCGGGTAGTCCTGTTGCCGGCTACGGTTGTTGCGGCGACTCGAGCGGCGGCGTTTGCGCTGGGCCATTACATGGTCTCCGGAGCGGAAACGCCGAGGATCGCCAGACCGTTCGCGATGACGATCCGCGTGGCGCTGATCAGCGCCAGCCGTGCGTCGCGCAGCGCCGCATCGTCGACGATGAACGCGTGCGCGTTGTAATAGGTGTGAAAGTCGTTGGCCAGGTCGCGCAAATAATGCACCAGGTGCTGTGGCGCACGGTTTGCCGCCGCCAGGTTGATGACCTCCGAATAGCGGCTCAACGTGGTCATGAGCGCTTTTTCCTGCGGCTGGTCGAGCCGGGCCATGCTGGCGCGGCCGTGACTGTCGTCCCACTCCAGCGAGCGTTCGGCGAGTTGCCGGAACACGCTCGCGATGCGGGCATGCGCGTACTGGATGTAATAGACGGGGTTATCGTTCGATTCCGACTTGGCAACGTCGAGATCGAAGTCGAGATGCTGATCGTTGCTCCGCGACACGTAAAAGAACCGGGCGGCGTCATTGCCGACTTCCGCGCGCAGCTGCCGCAACGTTTCAAACTCGCCCGAGCGCGTGGACATCTGCACTTTCTCGCCGCCGCGGAACAGTGCGACGAACTGCACGAGATCGACTTCGAGATCCTCGGCGGCATAACCCATCGCGGTGAGGCCGCCGCCGACGCGCGATATGTAGCCGTGGTGATCCGCGCCGAGCACATCGATCAACAGATCGAAGCCGCGCTCGCGCTTGTCGTAGTGGTACGCGATATCCGAGGCAAAATAGGTCCTGGCGCCGTTCGCGCGCACGACCACACGGTCTTTCTCATCGCCAAAGTCGGTCGCACGGAACCACATTGCACCGTCCTTCTCGTAGACCTTGCCGCTCTTCTCCAGCTCGGTCAGCGCGGCGTCGATGCGGCCCTCTGTTGTCAGGCTCTGTTCCGAATACCAGCGGTCGAACGTCACGCCGAACTCGGCGAGATCTTCCTCGATGTCGGCACGGATCGATTCCAGCGCCTGCTGGCGAATGAGCGCAAACGTCTCGGCGCCCAGCCCTCGCCTGGCGCGCCCGATCAGTTCGTCGATGACCATGTCCCTGTCGCCGTCGGGCAGGTCATCGAGCAGATCGTCGAGCACAGCGACGCCCTCTGCTTCGATTTCCCCGGCGATGTCGCGGATGTAGTCACCGCGATAGCCGCCTTCGGGAAAATCGAACGACCGGTCCAGTGCCTCGAGCCAGCGCAGGTAGACGCTGAGACCCAGGATGTCCATCTGGCGCCCCGCGTCGTTGACGTAATACTCGCGTTCCACCGGGTAACCCGCCGCTTCGAGCAGGTTGCCGACGGTTGCGCCGTAGGCGGCAAGCCGGCCGTGGCCGACGTGCAACGGACCCGTCGGGTTCGCGGACACAAACTCGAGCAGGATGCGCGGCTGCTCGCGTTGCGATTGACGCCCGTATTCGTCGCCCTGTTCGAGGATGCTGTTCAGCTCGCCGTGATAGGCGCTAGCGCCGAGGTGGAAGTTGATGAAGCCCGGGCCGGCAATTTCGACCTTGTCGAGCTCGCCGCTGTCACCCATGTGCTCGACCAGCCGCGCCGCGATGTCGCGCGGGCTCATGCGGGCGGGCTTCGCCAGCCGCATCGCGATGTTGCTGGCGAAGTCGCCGTGGCTTGCGTCGCGCGTGCGCTCGATAGTGGCCGCGACCGGGAGATCGGCAGCGGCTTCGGCAAGCTCCGGCAGTTGCGCCAGGGCCGTTTCGAGTATGTCAGCAACGATTGATTTCATCGGGGCGTCGCCCGCCGGGGCGGGCTCCTACGAAGGACGCGCAATTCTACTAGAACAACTCAATGGGATCGACGTCGATCGACCAGCGAACCTTGCGCGCGACCGGGTCGTTCTCCAGTGCCGGCCGCAGTTCCGCAAGAACCTCGTGCAGCCGCCGGCGATCGGAGCTCTGGATCAACAGTTGGGCCCGGTAGCGGCCCGCCTTGCGGGCCATGGGCGCATCGACCGGTCCGAGCACTCTCAGGAACTCGGTCTGCAGGTCTTCGATGTGGCGGCGGGCAACGTCGAGCAACGTGTGCGCATCCTGCTTGCCGTGCGCGGCGGAGCGCAGCAGCGCCAGCCAGGTGAATGGCGGCCATCGCGTTTCCTCGCGCTCGGCGAGTGCGTCCGCTGCAATCCTGGGATAGCCGCCCTCGATGAGGTGCTGCCAGAACGGGTTGCCGGGAAATGCCGTCTGTATCAACACTTCGCCCTGGCGCGATTCGCGGCCCGCCCTGCCGGCAACCTGGATAATCGACTGCGCCATTCGCTCGGCCGAACGAAAGTCGGTGCCGAACAGCCCCTGGTCCGCGTTGACGATGCCGACCAGCGTGAGCTTCGGGAAGTGATGCCCCTTGGACAGCATTTGCGTACCGACCAGGATGTCGGCGCTGCCCTCGGCCGCAATTTCCAGCGCCTCGTGGATTGCGCCGCGACGCTGCATGCTGTCGGAGTCGATGCGCTGGATGCTGCGCTCCGGGAAGTGGCCGCGCAGCGCGTCCTCGAGCCGCTCTGTGCCCTCGCCCAGCGGCCGAACGCCGGCGCCGCAGGCGGTGCAATGCTCGTCGAGCGGGCGCTCCGCGCCGCAGTGATGACATCGCAACGCGCGGTCGCGGGCGTGCACGGTCATGCGCGAGTCGCAGCGATTGCATTCGGCGACATGGCCGCAGGCCGAGCAGATCAGCGTCGGCGCGAAGCCGCGCCGGTTCAGGAAGATCAGCACCTGGCCGTCGTGGTCGAGATGTTCGCGAATCGCGCGCAACAGCGGTTCGCTGAGCCCGTCACTGGCCGGCGCCCGACCGAGGTCGACGAGGCCAAAGCGCGGCGGGCGCGCGCCTCCCGCCCGTCCGGGTAATTCGAGCCGGGTGAAGTTACCGCTGCGGCAGTGTTGCAAGACCTCGAGCGTCGGCGTTGCCGAGCCGAGCACGACCGGCACATCACGGCGTTTGCCGCGTGCGATCGCGAGATCCCGCGCCGAGTAACGCAAGCCTTCCTGCTGTTTGAAGGAATGATCGTGCTCTTCGTCGATGACAATGAGACCGAGGTCGGGTACCGGCGTGAACACGGCCGAGCGGGTGCCCACGAGAAGGCGCGCCGCGCCCGAACGCGCGTCTCGCCATGCTGCGAGCCGGGCGGAATCGGTCAGCCCGGAGTGCATGACCGCAGGCGCGATGCCCAGGCGCCGCGTCAGGCGCGTAACCAGTTGCGGAGTCAGGCCGATCTCGGGAACGAGTATCAATACCTGCCGGCCGGCGTCGAGTACATCGCCAATCAGTTGCAGGTAAACCTCGGTCTTGCCGCTGCCCGTCACTCCATCGAGCAGGTAAACGCCAAAGCCACTGCCTGACCGGATGCGTTTGAGAGCCGCCCGCTGGTCCGGATTGAGGTCCGGCCCCGGTTCGGCATTCTGGACATGCGGCGGTTCGGGCGCGTCGGCAACCGCTTCGAAGCGCTGCGCGTAGCCCTTCTCGAACAGCCCTTTCGCGGCGCGGCGCCAGGTTGGCACAAGGTCGGTCAGTGAATCCTCGTCGACGCCGTTGCCGCCCGCATCGATGAGCAGCTCCAGCAATTCGGCCTGGCGCGGCGCCCGTTTCGCGAGCGAATCGATGTCGGCCGACGCGCCGGCATCGGTGATGGCGACGAAGCGCAGGACCGGGTTGAGCGCTTTGCCCTGGCGTAACAGTGCCGGCAGGGCGGACGCGACAACCTCGCCGACAGGATGGTGGTAATAGTCGCTCGTAAAGCGAATCAGCCAGAGGTCGTCCGCCGAAAGCAACGGCTGGTCGTCGAGCGTTCGAGTGCAGCGCCGGACCTTGTCGGCGGGCAGGCTCGTGCCGTCCGCCTGGTCGAGGACCAGGCCAACCTGCTGTTTGCGGCCGAATGGCACGAGCACGCGGCTGCCGGCCAGCGCCTCCGGTCCGGACTTGGCGGGCAGGTAATCGAACGCGTGCGACAGCGGCACGCTGATGGCGACCTTGAGAATTCTATTTGACATAACTACAGGCCAGCGGTGTCAACCGCTCGCCCGCCGGGGCGTTATTACACTGTGACACGGTAGATCACCCCGCGGCTGAGTCAAGAGGGCCAATAGAAGATGGATCTTCGACGAAAATCGACAGTGGGTTGCCCCGCGTGAACGCCAGTGCCGGCGTTTTTGCGGTATCTTGCACCCGCGGGCATTCGATGGGAGCAGACGCGCTGCAACGGGAACAGCAACTGAACCGGTTCCTGGCCGAGGTGGAGCGGCGCGCGCTGCGCATCGCGGAGATCGCCGTGCGAGATCGCGACGAAGCCCTCGATCTCGTGCAGGAGGCGATGATCAAGCTGGTGCGTAACTACAGCGATCGCGCCGGCGATGAATGGGCGCCGTTGTTCTACCGTATCCTGCAGAACGGGATTCGTGACTGGCACCGGCGCCAGAAGGTGCGTAACCGCGTCATGGTGTGGTTCGGCAAAGGTGCGGCTGCCGATGACGACTACGACGTCACCGCGCAGGCGCCGGACCCGGCCGGACGCACGCCCGAGGCGCAGCTGCAGGCGGACGAGGCGCTGCGACGCCTCGAGGATACGGTGCACGAACTGCCCGCCCGACAGCGCGAGGCGTTCATGCTGAGGACGTTTGAAGGACTCGACGTCGCCGGCACGGCAGTCGCAATGGGTTGCTCTGCAGGCAGCGTCAAGACACATTACTCCCGGGCGGTACATACGCTCCGGGAAAAACTGGGAGACCACTGGTAATGACAGACACTCGTAACAACGAGCAACTGGAGCAGCAGGCCAAGGTCCTGTTCGACAGTAGCGTCGAGGAGCTCGATGCCGCCACGTTGTCCCGGCTGAACCAGGGCCGGCACAAGGCGCTGGAAGAACTCCGCCGGCCGGCTGTCGTCACCTGGGGCCGGTGGGCGCCGGTTGCCGGCGTCGCCGCCGCGGCCGTGGTCGCGGTCGTCATGATCAATGGCCCGGCCGGTGAAGTGCCGGCCAATGGCGCAGTCACCGTGACGGACTTCGAAATGCTGCTCGAGGCGGACAGCCTCGAGATGCTGGAGGACCTGGAGTTTTACAGCCTGCTCGATGCGGTCGATGCGGAAGCGCAAGGAAATGTCGGTTAGCCGCAGCGCGTTGATCGGCTCGCTGCTCATGGGCGCGAGCCTGGTGCTCGCGGCTGACGAGGAACTGCCCGACCCGGATTTCCTGGAGTACCTGGGAACCTGGGAGGCGTCGGACGAGGACTGGTTGCTATTCGAAGAACCGGTGACCGCCGAACTGGAAGAACGGACCGATCCCGTGCCCGAGACGGGCAAAGAATCGACGGAGAAGACGGATGAAAGCTAGAACACTGCCGCGACTGACACTGATCGCAATGCTGCTGACCGCGCCGCTGGCGATGGCTGACGATGCCGGTGTGACCTGGAACGATTTGAGTGAGGATCAGCAAAGGGTGTTGCAGAGCTTTGCCGAGAACTGGGACCAGCTGGCCCCGGAACGCCAGGCGCGTCTGTCGAGAGGCGCAGACCGCTGGGCCGGCATGTCACCCGAGCAACGCCGGGACGCGCAGGGACGCTTCCGGCAATGGCGCGACCTGCCCGCTGACCGCCAGGATCAGATCCGCGAGCGTTATCGCCAGTTCCGTGACATGTCTCCCGCCGAGCAGAAACGCGTGCGCGACAATTTCCGTCGCTACCAGAGGATGTCCATCGAGCGGCGGCAGCAGCTTCGCGATCGCTTTCGCGACATGACGCCGGAGCAGCGCAAGCGCCTTAGAGACCGCGCCACGGACCGGCCTCGACCCTCGCAACGGCGCTAGTCAACTACGTATATTTCCCCCGTAGCCTGTGTATACCGATATTGGTAGAGTACGCCCGTCCCACGGGAGGCTAAACCATGAAAATCGGTGTACCGAGAGAAATTCACGCGGGTGAACAACGCGTCGCAACCACCCCCGACGTCGCGTCCCAGCTCATCAAGCTCGGCTACAGCGTCGCCATCGAGGCGGGCGCCGGAGCCGCGGCCAAGTTCCCTGACAGCGAATACGAGGCGGCGGGCTGCGAAGTCCTCCCGAAGGCCAAGGATGTCTGGAAACAGTCCGATATCATCCTGAAAGTCCGGGCGCCGGAACAGGGCGAGGAAAAGAAACTTCGCTCCGACCAGACGCTGATCAGCCTGATCATGCCCGGGCAGAACCCCGAGTTGCTCGACACATTGACCAGGAGTGGTGGCACCACCCTGGCGATGGACATGGTCCCGCGTATCTCCCGTGCGCAAAAGATGGACGTGCTGAGCTCGATGGCGAACATCGCGGGTTACCGCGCGGTCGTCGAGGCGGCGCAGCACTTCGGCCGCTTCTTCACGGGCCAGATTACGGCCGCCGGCCGCATTCCGCCGGCGACCGTGCTCGTCATCGGCGCCGGTGTCGCCGGACTGTCGGCAATCGGTGCGGCCAAGAGCATGGGCGCCATCGTCCGTTCATTCGACACTCGCCCCGAGGTCAAGGAGCAGGTCGAAAGCATGGACGCCGAGTTCCTGATGCTCGACTTCGAGGACGACGAGGACGGGTCGGGCGAAGGCGGTTATGCCAAGGTCATGAGCGACGAGTTCATCGCCGCCGAGATGGCGCTGTTCGCCGAGCAGGCGAAAGAGGTCGATATCATCATCACGACCGCGCTGATTCCGGGCAAGCCGGCGCCGCGCCTGATCACGGCCGAGCACGTCGAGCTGATGAAGGAAGGCAGCGTCATCGTCGACCTGGCAGCCGAGACCGGCGGCAACTGCGAGCTGACCGTGCCTGGTGAGGTCGTGGTGAGAAACGGTGTGACGATTATCGGTTACACGGATCTGCCGAGCCGCCTCGCCACGCAGTCGAGTCAGCTCTATGCAACCAACCTGCGGCACCTGCTGTCGGACATGACGCCCGAGAAAGACGGCCAACTGGTTGTCGACTTCGAGGACGAGGTCGTTCGCGGCGCCACGATTTGCAAGGACGGCGAAACGACGTATCCGCCGCCCGCCCCGAAAATATCGGCGGCGCCGCCGAAGCCGGCCGAGGAGCCGGCGCCGGTCGTCCCGATCGAGGAAAAGGAGCCGTCCGTCGCCGGTCCGATCATCGGCATGGTGATTGGAGGCCTGGCGCTGCTCGGGCTGGGTGCAGTGGCGCCGCCGTCGTTCATGGCGCACTTCACGGTCTTCGTGCTCGCCTGCTTCGTCGGCTACATGGTCATCTGGAACGTGACGCCGGCGCTGCATACGCCGCTCATGAGCGTGACCAATGCGATCTCGAGCATCATCATCATCGGCGCGCTGTTACAGATCAGCTCGGCCGACAAGCTGATCATGTGGATCGCCGTCGCGACCGTTGGCATAACGGCCATCAATATCGCGGGCGGCTTCGCTGTCACGCGCCGCATGCTCGAAATGTTCAGGAAGTGAGGTTGTCATGATTAACCAAGGAATCGTCAACGTCTCCTACATCATCGCGACCATCCTCTTTATCCTCGCGTTGGGCGGATTGTCCAACCAGGAAACGGCAAGGCGCGGTAACTGGTACGGCATCATCGGCATGGCGATCGCACTGATCGCGACGGTGTTCGGTGAAGTCACCGCAAACTACGACAAGCTGATCGTGGCGCTGCTCGTCGGTGGCAGCGTCGGCTTGCTGCTGGCGCGTCGCGTACAGATGACGCAGATGCCTGAGCTCGTCGCCATACTGCACAGCCTCGTCGGTGTCGCAGCGGTTGCGGTCGGTTTTGCGAACTTCATGGATCCCGGGCGTCTTGCGCACTACGCAGGCATCGAGCTTACGATCCACGACATCGAAACCTACATCGGCGTGCTCATCGGCGCCGTGACGTTCTCGGGTTCGGTCATCGCATTCGGCAAGCTGTCCGGTCGTATCAGCGGCAACCCGATGATCCTGCCGGCACGTCACTGGCTCAACCTGATGCTCCTGCTCGGCGCTATCTACTACGGCTACGAGTTCGTGCAGCAGTCGGCCGCAGGCGGCGGGCTCAACCCGCTGATCATCATGACCGTGCTCGCGCTGCTGTTCGGCATCCACATGGTCATGGCCATCGGCGGCGCCGACATGCCTGTTGTCGTTTCCATGCTCAACAGCTACTCGGGCTGGGCGGCATCCGCAACGGGCTTCATGCTCGGTAACGACCTGCTGATCGTTACGGGCGCGCTCGTCGGTTCGAGTGGCGCGATCCTCAGCTACATCATGTGCCGCGCGATGAACCGCAAGTTCCTGGCCGTGATAGCAGGCGGCTTCGGCACCGAGAGCGGCGCCGCGGCGAAGGGCGGCGGCGAAGACCAGGGCGAGGTTGTCCCGGTCGAGGCGCTCGAGACCGCAGGCATGCTGGCCGGCGCCAAGGAAGTCATGATCATCCCGGGTTACGGCATGGCCGTCGCCCAGGCGCAGCACACGGTCTTCGAAATCACGCGAACTCTACGCGAGAAAGGCGTCAACGTGCGTTTCGGCATTCACCCCGTTGCGGGCCGCATGCCGGGCCACATGAACGTGTTGCTCGCCGAAGCCAAGGTGCCTTACGACATCGTGTACGAGATGGACGAGATCAACGAGGACTTCCCCGACGTCGACGTATCGGTCGTCATCGGCGCCAACGATATCGTCAATCCGTCCGCGCAAACGGACCCGGAAAGCCCGATTGCGGGCATGCCGGTGCTCGAATGCTGGAAGGGCACAACGTCGATCGTGCTGAAACGCAGCATGGCCACCGGCTATGCCGGCGTGCAGAACCCGCTGTTCTTCCTCGACAACACACGGATGCTGTTCGGGGACGCCAAGGCGACGCTGGACGAGGTACTGAAGGCGCTTTAGTTCTCGCCGCGGAGCTGCTCGCGAAACAGGTCGACTGTCGAGCGCAGCACCACTCCGCGGGCAAGCAGATCCGGCTCGAAGAAGCCGAAGCCGTGATCTGCGCCTTCGAGCAGAATTATCGATGCTTCGATACTGGATGAGGCCGCCTCCCGGGCGGCCTCGCCGTTATCGGCCGTTATCACATTGTCGGCGCTGCCATGAATAACCAGGACCGCGCCCTCGTAGGCGCCGATGGCTTCGAGCGGCTTTGTTCGCTCCATGTCGAGAAACCACCGTTCGCCGAGTTGTTGCTCCTGTCCCCAGGGCGTAACGAACAGCGCTGACCCCTCTGCTGTCGCCGTCGCACGCAATCGCCGGTAGTTTTCCGCGCCACCGAAATAATCGATCATGGGCTCCTTGCCGTTCAGTGCAACGGGCGCCCAGAGCGCAATAGCGGCATGGCGCTCGCTTGCGGCAAGCATCGCGAGCCGCCCACCCATGCTGTAACCCACCATGCCGACGCGGCGCGCATCGATTCCCGGCTGCTGCATGGCGAACCGCGTCGCCGACTCGAGGTCATGCAACATGTTTGTAATGTTGTTGTGGGTAAATGCCTCGGTACTGTCACCGCAACCTGGGAAGTCCATCCTGATCGAAGCGATGCCACCCTCTGCAAGCATCGACGCAAGTTCGGCAAAGGCGCCATTTTCCTGCCGCGTTCCGCCGTGGCCGTGCACGAGCACGACCAGCGGTGCGGCAGTGTCCGATTCGGCATCCGGCATCGTCAACGTCACCGGCACCTGGATGCCCCGCGACTCGATCCAAAGGTCGCTATCGGCGGCCAGTGCCGGCCCGGTGACCAGCAGTGTGGCGAATAACATAAACCTGTCAAGCACGCGACATTATTTGCATTTTGGCCCACGTTGGGCAAACTACGTGACGAGGTGCTTTGATGCTTGCAGGAGTCGCTAGTGACATCTCGCAGCAAGTGCTGCGAACCGACGTTGCCGGTATGCCACTCGAGTGGATCGACTACCGGGAAGCGGTTCGCCTGTATCACTCGGACCAGGTAGCGTACGACTGCGGCACGCTTCTCTACACGGTCTTCGGCGGCTACTCGAGCTTCGATGGCCGGCGCAGCAAGGTCGACGTCAACTCCATCATCGCAACGCACGGCACCAGCCACAGCCTGGCGCGCAATCGCGACAAGTACGTTCCGCCGCTCAACAACCGGACCCTGTTCAAACGTGATGCGAACCTGTGCCTTTATTGCGCGATGCGCTATCCCACGCGCGACCTGACGCGCGATCACATCACGCCGATCTCGCAGGGTGGCAAGGACCTGTGGACCAACGTCGCGACGGCTTGCCGCCGCTGCAACAACTACAAGGGCGGCCGCACGCCCGAGCAGGCGGCGATGCAGCTGATCGCGGTGCCGTTCACTCCGACGTATGCCGAGTACATCTACCTGAAAGGCCGCCGCGTGCTTGCCGACCAGATGCAGTACCTGCTCGCCCACATCCCACGTTCCAGTCCGTTGCACGCCCGGCTCTCGGATCACCTCGCTGACGGTACCGAGATCGTAGACGTACACTTTCACGAGTAAGGTCGCTGGCTCGGTTGACCGGCAACATCCTGTTGCCGGCCCTTCGGGCGCACTTCGTGCGTCCAAAATCGCTCCCGGCGATTTTGTCGCTGCGCTTTAGTTCTCGCGAGCAACTATCCCGGACGCGCGCCCACATCGTCGCGCAGCTATACTTCGTGAATGCAGTACCTCATTGACGCGTCCGTTTACGTATTCCGTGCCTACTATTCGATGCCCGACGATATGGTTGATGCGGAGGGCAATCCGGTTAATGCGCTCTACGGCTATTGCCGGTTCCTCGGTGACTTCATCGAACAGGTCAACCCGGAGCACGTGGCGGTGCTGTTCGACGAGAGTCTTTCCACGTCGTTTCGCACGGAGATCTATCCCGAGTACAAGGCCAATCGCGACCCGGCGCCCGAGGAGCTCAAGCGCCAGTTCGGGCAATGCCGCCGTTTCACCAACGCGCTCGGCCTGCTCGCCTGGGGCAGCCCGCGCTACGAGGCCGACGACCTCATCGGTACGCTGGTCGAGCACGGGAGGAGCGTAAACCGGCCGTCGACTATCGTGAGTCGCGACAAGGACCTGGCCCAGCTGCTGACGCCCGAGGACGTTTTCTGGGACTTTGCCGGCAAAGGCAAGATCGGCTACGACCAGGTGCCCGAGGTCTTCGGTGTCCGGCCCGAGCAGATTGCCGATTTCCTGGCGCTGGCCGGTGATGCCGTCGACAACATCAAGGGCGTGCCGGGTGTCGGCAAGAAGACGGCGACGGTGCTGCTCGAGGCTTTCGGCAGCCTCGACGGGATCTACGACAACCTCGACCGGGTTCACGAAGTCAACGTGCGCGGTGCCAAGACGCTGGGCAACAAGCTGGACGTTCACCGCGACGACGCCATGCTGGCGCGCCAGCTGACCGGCATCGCCTGCGACGCACCCATCGACGATGCGGAGGCCGCCATGCAGCGCGCGAAGCCGGACCTGGGTGACATTAACAACCTGTTTGATGAGGCCAACATCGGCACGGCGCTGCGTCGCCAGGCCGAGCGCATTGCCGACCTGAGCCGCGATTGAGAGACACCTTCCGCAAGACCGGGCCCGAGTCCGCGTTCGACATGTTCGAGGCGGAAGCAGACGGCCTGGTCGAACTGCGCGACGCGGGCGAGGTGCGGGTGCCGGAAGTGATTGACGTCGGTGTAATCAATGGCCAGGCGTACATCGATATCGAAAAACTGGAGCTCGAGCCAACAACGCGCGACATTGAACGGCGCTTTGGCGAACAGCTGGCGCGCCTGCACCGCCACACACAAGCGCACTACGGCTGGTTTCGCGATAACACGATCGGCCTGACGCCCCAGCACAATGAACAATGCGACGACTGGATCGAGTTCTTTCGCGAGCACCGCCTGGGCTTCCAGGTCGAACTCGCCGTCGCGAACGGGTATGGCGAGGACATCGCGCAGCTCGGCCAGGGGCTGGCGGAAAAGCTGCCGGAACTGTTCGACGGCTACACGCCAGAGGCATCGTTGCTGCACGGTGACCTGTGGGGCGGTAATTGGGGGGCCGTGGCCGGGGAGCCGGTCATGTTCGACCCGGCGGTCTATTACGGTGACCGTGAAACCGACATTGCAATGACCATGGTATTCGGTGGTTTCGGTCGTGCGTTCTACGAGGCCTACGAGTCAAGCTGGCCGATGGCGGCGGGGCACGAGCAACGGCTCAAGCTCTACCAGCTGTATCACATCCTCAATCACCTGAATCTCTTCGGCCATTCGTATCGCGCCAGAGCGATCGACCTGATGCGGGCCCTGGCGTAACTACCGGAGCGGTGGGCAGGTCAGCCCGGGAACTCACTGAGGTCGTCGGACTCCTCGACCTCGATCAGGTCGCCCAGGAAATCCTCATCGAATGCATAGAGCATCGTTCCTTCGGGGGCCTGTACCGCCACGAAGGCGCCTTCGTAGCCCGGGAACTTCTCGTGCGGCAGACCGTGCCGCTTGATCGCGGCAAACAATGCCTCCTTGTCCCGACAGACAAAGCAGAGTGACGGCGCTTTCAATGCAATGCTCTCCGAGAGTCCGAGCGCCGCACCACCGACATCAAAGCGCATGTGCGTGGTCGGCTCCTCGCGCATGCGTAACAGGTTTGGCGCAACTGGCGCCCAGAACCGCGCCGACCGCATGGCGTCGCGAACCGGTAATGACACTTCAAACCACGTGCCGAGGATCGAGTCGTCGTCGAACTCGTCATTGCCCGTGAACGTCCGCGCCTCGAGCATCGTCACCTGGTGCCCGTCGCGGTCTCTGAGAGCGATATGGTTGAACACGTCCTCGTCGAGATGCATGAATATGAAATCGAAGCCGTGGTCCGCCATCGAGCGCGCGCGCTTCGCGAGGTCGGGTTGTACGAACGTAACGGCGGGCGCGTCAAACGTTCGGTCATGCAGGCCGATATTGAGCAGGCCGTCGCCGACCACCGCGTACTTGTGCGGCCAAACGTCACCGATTTCCTGCTCGGTAAAGCCGATCAGCTTGTAAAAACTCAGGGACTCAATGATGTCCGGCGTGCGGATGCTGAATTCGAGGAAGCGGCCGAGGCTGCTGCTCACCGCTCGGCACCCATGGCCAGCGCTCGCTCGCGGGATTTGTCGTACTGCTGCGCGGCGTCGCTGGCGTTCCAGTCCGACGAGGATTCCGGCCAGCCGCCAATGTGCTTTTCGACAAGGCGCGTAAGGAACTCGATGTGGTCGTCACGCGCATTGAGGCAGGGAATGTACGTGAGCTCGCCACCCCCGGCTTCCTCGAAGATCTCGGCGTTTTGCATTGCGATCTCCTCGAGCGTTTCGAGACAGTCGGCAGCGAAGCCCGGGCACACGACGTCGAGGCGCGACAGGCCGGCCTTGCCGAGTTGCTCGACCGTCTCGTCGGTGTACGGGCGCAGCCATTCCTGCCGGCCGACCCGGGACTGGAACGTGACCACGTAGTCATCGTCGGCAAGCTCCAGCGATTCGGCAACGAGCCGTGCCGTCTTGTGGCACTGGCAATGATACGGATCGCCGTCGAGCAGGTTTTGCCGCGGCAGTCCGTGGAACGAGAACAGCAGCTTGTCACCTGACCCGTGCTGTTCGCGGTACTCGCGAATGCTTTGCGCCAGGGCCGCGATGTAACCGCGCGAGTCGTGATAATGATTGATAAAACGAAACTCTGGGACCCAACGGCGTTTGCGCAGCGCCCGGGTAACGTCGTCGAATACCGAACCGCTGGTCGTACCCGAGTACTGCGGGTACAGCGGCAGGCAAACGACGCGCCGCGCCCCTTTTTCATAGAGACGCTCGAGGGCCGAGTCGATCGACGGCCGGCCGTATGACATGCCGAGTTCAACGTGGACAGGGCCCGACATGCGGGCGCCGAGCTGGCGGCCGATACCGTCGGCGATGTCCTGTGAGTGGAGCAGCAGCGGCGAGCCGTGCTCGGTCCAGATCTTCTCGTACGCCTCGGCCGAGCGTGAAGGCCGCAGGTTCAGGATGACGCCGTTGAGAATCAGCCACCACAACGGCCGCGGCAGTTCGACCACGCGCGGGTCCCAGAGGAACTGCTTGAGGTAGCGCCGGACCGCCTTGCGCGTGGGCGCGTCGGGCGTGCCAAGGTTGACGACGAGAATTCCAAGGGACTCGGGGAACCCATGTTCGTATTGCGGTGATGACTGGTACGACGGCATCTGGCTGAGCCTGGTTACAAACGCCGTAACAGTAAACGAATGGCCAGCCTTGCGCCACCGGGCGGGGCTATAATCCCTTGTCCCGAAAGAAGTTGTTACAAGAATCGAGCCATGGAACCATTACCTGTTAACGAACCCGAGCAGCCGCCGACGTGGACCCTGATCCGCGATGCCGCCGTTCTGCAAGTCAAACTGATCGTCGACGGGCTGCGCGACCTGCTGCTGGTGCCCGCGTCGCTGGTGGCGGCCATCATCAGCCTGGTCAAGACAACTGACGGCCAGCCTGGAGACGAGTTCTACAGGCTGGTGAGCGTAGGCAAGCAGTCGGAGCGCTGGATCAACCTGTTCGGCGCACTCAGGAACGCGCCTGCGCACGTGGTTGAGGAACACTATTTCGGGACGGCGGACATCGACGAGATCGTGACCCGCGTCGAGTCATTCGTCGTCGATGAGTACCAGCGCGGTGGTGTGACCAAGCAGGCGCACGACAGGCTCAATGAAGCGATCGAGCGCATGCGCAATCGCAAGGGGCCTACGCCGCCTCCATAATCGCGGTAACGCCCATGCCGCCGGCCGTGCAGACAGAGATCAGGCCGCGGCCCGAACCCTTCTCCGCCAGCAGCTTGGCCATCACGCCCACGATGCGAGCGCCGGTCGCCGCGAACGGATGGCCCATCGCGATGCTGCCGCCCTTGACGTTGAGCTTCGACAGGTCGATGGGTCCCATCGGCTCGTTGCGGCCCAGGCGGTCTCGGCAGAATTTCTCCGACTGCCAGGCCTTGAGCGTGGCGATCGTCTGCGCCGCGAATGCTTCGTGAATTTCGTAGAAATCGAAATCCTGCAGCCGCAGGTTGGCGTCCTTCAACATCTCCGACACCGCATAGGCGGGCGCCATGAGCAGGCCTTCGTCATTGACGAAGTTGACGGCCGAGGCCTTGGCGAAAGTCAGGTAAGCGGAAATCGGCAGGTTCTTGTTGCGCGCCCAGTCCTCCGAGGCGAGCAGAACGGCCGCCGCGCCGTCAGTCAGCGGCGTGCTGTTGCCGGCGGTCATCGTTCCGTCTTCGCTTCTGTCGAACACCGGCTTCAGTGCAGCGAGTTTCTCGAACGTCGAGTCGCGGCGAATATTGTTGTCTTCCTCGCAATCCATGAACGGCACTACGAGGTCTTCGTACCAGCCCGCGTCATAGGCCGCGGCCGCCTTCATGTGGCTGGCCAGCGCCAGCTGGTCCTGGTGCTCGCGCGGTATGTCCCACTTCTTCGCGGTGATCTCCATGCTCTCGCCCATCGACAAGCCGGTCCGCGGCTCGGTGACGGCCGGGAACTGAGGTTTGAAGTGGCGGGGCCGGAACTTGAAGAACGGCAGGAGCCGCTGCACGGGCGAGCGGGCGCGATGCATTTCCATGAGCACCGCGCGGAAGTCGTCGTTGAACACGATCGGGGCGTCGGAGATCGAGTCGACGCCGCCGCCGATGCCGCATTCGATCTGGCCGAGCGCGATCTTGTTGGCCACGAGGATGCATGCTTCCAGGCTGGTGCCACAGGCGCGTTGCAGGTCCAGTCCCGGCGAGCGGGGCGACAGGCCGGAATCGAGCAATGACTCGCGCGCCAGGTTGAAATCGCGCGAGTGCTTGATGACGGCGCCCAGCACGACATCGCCCATTGTCTGGCCCTTGAGATCGTACCTGTTGACGAGACCGTCCAGCGCCGCCGACATCATCTCCTGGTTGGAGACGTCGCGATAGATGGAGTGGGAACGGCAAAAGGGAATTCGGGATCCCCCGACCACGGCAACTCGAATCGCGCGACCATCGTGCAGCATGCTTTCCTCCGTTCGGACTTGTGGCTTCCTTTGCGGACGTAACTTTACACGAAAATACGTTACATTGGCCGCATGTGGCGGACTAGCAACTGGCGTGAGGAGATTCGTGAGCTGCTGAAGCTGGCGGGGCCGCTGATCGTCAATAATCTGTCGATCGCGGGCATGCAGTTCGCGGATGCGGTCATGGCCGGCCGGCTCGGTGCGGAGTCGCTCGCTGCCGTTGCGGTGGGCGCAAGCGTCTGGTTCTTCGGGTTCGCATTGTGCCTCGGTGTCATGATGGCGATCTCGCCAATCGCGGCGCGTCATTACGGTGCGGGCAATCCCGAGTTGATCGGGCGTTACACGCGCCAGGGCATGTACCTGGGGCTCGGTATCGGCATCGTGCTGATCGCGCTGGTCAACGCGACGGTCGGGCCGTTACTGCTGCAGATTGGCGTGGATGACAGTTTCCGCGAGCTGACCGTGGGCTACGTCAAGGCCATCATCTGGGGCGGCCCCGCCATTTTCGTGTTCCTGGCGCTGCGCTTCACCACCGAGGGGATCGGACGAACCCGGCCGATCATGTACGCATCGATATTTTCGCTCGTGTGCAACGTGTTCCTTAACTATGTCTTCATGTTCGGCCACTTCGGCGCGCCCGCGCTGGGCGCCGTCGGCTGCGGACTGGCCAGCGCGATCACGATGTGGCTGCTGATGTTCGTTCTTGTTACGTACATGATGATGAGCCCCAACTATGCGCCGCTGAAGATATTTTCGCGCATGGCTCCCGTGCGGCCCGATGTGCTCAAGGAAATCATCGTGCTCGGCGTGCCCATCGCCATCACGATCACGGCCGAAGCGGGCCTTTTCAACGCCGTCTCGATCCTGATGGGCACCCGCGGCGCGGCGATAGCGGCCGCGCACCAGGTCGCGATCAACTTCGCGGCAACCATGTTCATGATCCCGCTGGCGCTGAGCTCGGCCATCACGGTACGCGTTGGTCACGCGTTGGGCTCGGGCAATGGCGAAGCCGCGCGTTTCAGTGGCGCGCTCGGGATTGTGGTCTGTGCGGCGTTCATGAGCGTGTCGGCGGCGTTCCTGCTCGTGTTCCGCGATGCTGTCGTCAACCTGTACACGAATGACCCGTCCGTGACCGCGATCGCGATCAGCATGCTGCTGATGGCGGCCATCTTCCAGGTGGCCGATGGCGTACAGATCGGCGCCGCCGGCGCGCTGCGCGGCTACAAGGACACGCGCATGCCGATGCTCATCAACATCGTCGCGTACTGGGTGATCGCGTTTCCGCTGGCCTACCTTGCGACCGTGACTTACCGGCTCGCGCCCGCCTATACCTGGGGCGGATTCGTCGCCGGACTGTCGGCTGCCGCAATCCTGCTAACCTGGCGCTACATGCGGGTGTCGCGGAAGTATCTTGCCGCGGACTAGCCCCCCTGGCCGAAGTCCGGGGCGTCGCCCGCGAGATACTCGTCTTCTTCGGGCGTGTTTTCGCGTCCCAGCAGATTGTTGCGGTGCGGGAAGCGGCCGAACTGCGCGATGATGTCGCGGTGCAGCTCGGCGAACGTGGCCATGGTCTCGAAGGTCTCGCGGTACGTCGGGGATACTGCCTCCGCGAGGCGGTGGAATATCTCCACGGCCATCTCCTGAGCTTTCAACGACTCGGCGTGCTGCAGCGGCATGTAGAAGAACGCCTGCTGGATCGGGGTGAGGCCCTTGTCTTTTTTCTCGCGGGCCCCCTCGACGCAGAGCTTCAGCGCTGCCCGGTCCATCGCGAACGCGTCCGCAGTATTGCGATAGATATTGCGCCGGAACTGGTCGAGCAGCAGGATCAGCGCGAGCCGGCCGTGCGAGTCGGCGGCCCAGTGATCGAGTTCGCCCGCCGACGCCTTTTCGATCTCGTCGGAAAACTCCTTCTTGCACTCGAGATCGAAGACTTCGTCTTCGCCGAACCAGATGTCCATGCGCCGGTCGATCTGCGGGGCCGTCATGGCGTACTCTCTGAACCAGAAAGCCAGTATCGCGTCGACGCGTGCCTGGTCGGCCGGCGGCAGGGACGAATTTGCCGTTTCTCCCGGTGGTGTTTCCAACATCGCTCGATTCCCCAGTGGCCGCAAAAATGCGAACCAGTTCACAATTTGGGCGGGACAGGCCATTTAAGGTCATGTCTGTGCCGAGACTGTAGCAGATGATGACGGTTCAGACGTTCAAACCCCTTGGATTACTGGCGGCCGGGCTGTTGTGCCTCGGGCTGGCCGGTTGCGGCGGGCCCGCCGAGGGACCCGAGGCCGCCTTGCGCTCCTGGGTGGCGCAGGGCCAGGAACTCGCCGAGGACAAGAACCGCCGCGGGCTCGTCAACATGATCTCGCCCGACTACGTCGATGCGCGGGGCAACTCACGCGATGACATCAGCGACCTGTTTCGCATCTATTTCCTGCGCACGCAGACAGTGGCACTGATCACCAGGATTGATGAACTCAATGTCTTCGGCGACGACGCCGGGGAAGTGGTGTTGACGGTCGGCATGGCCGGCACCAATGAAGGGACCTTCGGATTCAGCGCGGATGCCTACAAGTTCGAAATGGAGTTCGAGCGGGACGGCGACGAATGGCTGCTGACATCAGCGCGCTGGGGCGAACTCGGGGGAGACTTGCGCTAGTCCGGGGGGGCTTGGCATGAGAAAGAACGTACACGCGGCGGTTGCCGCATTCACACTGTTTGCCCTGGCCGGCTGCGCCAGCACGGGCGACCTTGTCACCGCGCCATCGGTCGATCTGAAAAACGTCGAGGCGACGGAACTCGGCTTTTCGGGCCAGACTTTCCTGCTGGCGTTCGATGTGCGGAACCCGAACCCGTTCCCGCTGCCGGTGAGCACCGTTTCCTATGGCGTCGAACTCGACGGCTACCGGTTTGCGACCGGCTCGACGGCCGCGGGCTTCACGGTACCGGCATCGGGGCAGGCGCAGTTCGCCATCTCGGTGGAACTGGACCTCCTGAAGACGGCTCCGCCGCTGCTCTACATCGTCAAGGACAGCCGCGAGCGTGACGTACCCTACGAGCTCAAGGGCGAGTTCGGCCTCGATATCCCGATGACCGGCCCGGTGCACTTTCAAAACAGCGGTGCGGTGCGACTGGACGAGATCAGCCGGCAGGCCTTCAAGCGGCACTAAAATTCCTGTAGTGCCAGCTAGTTAAGTTACGCGAGTAACCTTAGGCGCGCACGTTCGCCTGGCATATACTCGGAGGCTCGGGCCGCTCCGGCGATTACCTCCATGCGGCCGATTCCGGCGCATCAGGCGCCTTCGCAGCGAATATGAAGTCAAGTCTTTATGACCCGGCTTTCGAGCGCGACAGTTGCGGCTTCGGCCTGATTGCCAACCTCGATGATTTGCCGAGCCACTGGGTCGTCGCCACGGCGATCTCCGCGCTCGCGCGTCTGACGCATCGAGGCGCGGTCGCCGCGGACGGCAAGACCGGTGACGGCTGCGGTCTGCTCATCAAGTTTCCAGAGTCGTTCATGCGGGCTGTTGGCGAGGAACTCGGATTCCAGCTCAGTGGCCGCTTCGCCGCGGGAACCGTGTTCCTGAGCCAGGACGAAGCGGCGGCCCGGAATGCGCGCGAGATAATCGACACGGCGGCCGCCGAGATCGGCCTCGAAGTCGCGGGCTGGCGCGAGGTGCCGACGGACCCGTCGGTATGCGGCGAGCAGGCGCTGCAGACGCTGCCGCGCATCGAACAGGTTTTCGTCAACGCACCCGAAGGCATGCCCCGCGGCCGCTTCAATCGGCGGCTGTTCCTCGCGCGCCGGCGCGCGGAAAAGCGCCTGGGGGAGGGCGAGACCTACATCGCGAGCCTGTCGTCGGCGTCGATCAGTTACAAGGGCATGATCATGCCGGCGGCGCTGCCCGAGTTTTACCCGGACCTCTGCGACGAGCGCCTGGAGTCGTCGGTGTGCGTGTTCCACCAGCGCTTCTCGACAAACACGCTGCCACGGTGGCGGCTGGCGCAGCCGTTCCGCTTCCTTGCCCACAACGGTGAGATCAACACGATCAGCGGCAACCGCAACTGGGCATTGGCGCGATCGAAGAACTTTATCTCCGACAAGCTCGATGACATTTCGGACCTCGATCCGATCATTTCGCTGACCGGTTCGGATTCGTCGAGCCTCGACAACATGCTCGAGGTGATGCGCGCCGGGGGCATGGACGTCCTGCAGGCGATGCGCATCATGATGCCGCCTGCCTGGCAGACCGTCGACGACTTCGACCCCGACGTCCGCGCGTTCTACGAATTTTTCGACTGCCACATGGAGCCCTGGGACGGACCCGCCGGCATCGTGCTGACCGACGGGCGCTATGCGGCCTGCTGCCTCGACCGTAACGGTCTGCGCCCCGCGCGCTACGTAATCACGAAGGACCGCCACCTGACCGTGGCGTCCGAGGTCGGCGTGTACGACTACGACGAGAAGGACGTCGTCAGAAAAGGCCGCCTCGGACCGGGAGAGATGCTCGCCGTGGACCTCGTCAACGGCGTCATGCTCGACAACGAAGACATCCACGACCTGCTGAAGACGCGGGCGCCCTACAAGAAGTGGCTCAAGCAAGGCGTACGTTACCTCGACTCGGAACTGGTCGACACGCACATGGCGGCCGAGCCGTTCGACGAGTCGACGCTGGCCAGTTACCAGAAGATGTTCAATATGAGCCGCGAGGAGCTCAACGACATCGTCGCCGTGCTTGCCAGGGCCGAGGCCGAAGCCGTCGGTTCGATGGGCGACGATACGCCGATGGCCGTGTTGTCGGAGAAGATCCGGTCGCCGTTCGACTATTTCCGCCAGCAGTTTGCACAGGTCACCAACCCGCCCATCGATTCGCTGCGCGAGCGCATCGTGATGTCGTTGCAGACCAACATCGGCGGCGAGTCGAACCTGTTCGACATCGGGCCCGAACACGCCACCCAGGTCATCGTCAATTCGCCGGTGCTGTCGCAGCGCAAACTGCGCCAGCTGCTGGGCGAGGATCTGTACGCCGACCGCCACGAGTTCATCGATCTCAACGTCGACGAAAACCTGGACCTGCCGGAGGCGCTGGCGGCAATCTGCGCCCAGGCCGAACAGGGCGCCCGTGACGGCAAGCTGATCCTGATGCTGTCGGACCGCTACCTGGAACAGGGCAAGCTGCCGGTGCATGCGTTACTCGCAACCGGCGCCGTGCACCATCATCTCGTGGACAAGGGTCTGCGCTGCGACGTGAACATCATCGTCGAGACCGGCGTGGCGCGGGACTCGCACCACTTCGCGTGCCTGATCGGTTACGGCGCGACCGCCGTTTACCCGTATCTCGTCTACCAGTCGCTGCACGACACGGCCACGCGCGGCAATCTCGATCGCCAGCAACAGCTCGGCCGCAGCTACCGCCGCGGCATTCGCAAGGGGCTGTTCAAGATCATGTCCAAGATGGGCATCTCGGCCATCTCGAGCTACCGCGGAGCGCAGCTGTTCGAGATCGTCGGGATGAATTCGGAGGTCGTCGACCGCTGCTTCCGTGGCACGACGTCGCGCATCGAGGGCACGAGTTTCGATGACCTGCTCGACGACCAGAAAGAACTGGCCCGGCAGGCCTGGAAGCCGCGCATCCCGATCACGCAGGGCGGCCTGCTCAAGTACGTGCATGGCGGCGAGTATCACTGCTACAACCCGGAGGTCATCAACAGCCTGCAAGCCGCGGTGCGCACCGGTGATTTCGAGCTGTATGCGAAGTACGCCGAACTCGTCAACGACCGGCCGGTCGCCACGTTGCGCGACCTGATGACGATGCAGCCGGCCGGACCGCCGGTGCCGCTCGACGAGGTCGAATCTGTCGAAGACATCCTGCTGCGTTTCGACAGTGCCGGGATGTCGCTCGGCGCACTGTCTCCGGAAGCGCACGAGGCGCTGGCGATCGCGATGAACCGTATCGGCGGGCGCTCGAACTCCGGCGAAGGTGGTGAGGACCCGCGGCGTTATCGCACCGAGCGCGTGTCCAAGATCAAACAGGTCGCGTCGGGGCGCTTCGGCGTCACGGCCGAGTACCTCGTGAACGCCGAGGTCATCCAGATCAAGATCGCGCAGGGCGCCAAGCCCGGCGAAGGCGGCCAGCTGCCGGGGCACAAGGTCAACGAGATGATCGCCAGGCTGCGCTACGCAAAGCCGGGCGTGGGCCTGATCTCGCCGCCGCCGCATCACGACATCTACTCGATCGAAGATCTCGCCCAGCTGATCTTCGACCTCAAGCAGGTCAACCCCGAGGCGCTGGTGTCGGTCAAGCTCGTCGCCGAGCCAGGCGTCGGCACGATCGCGGCGGGCGTGGTCAAGGCTTACGCGGACCTGATTACGATCTCGGGCTACGACGGCGGCACGGGCGCCAGCCCGCTGAGCTCGGTCAAGTACGCCGGCAGCCCCTGGGAGCTGGGTCTCTCCGAGGCGCACCAGGTACTGCGCGGCAACGACCTGCGCCACAAGGTCCGGTTGCAGACGGACGGCGGGCTCAAAACGGGCGTCGACGTGGTCAAGGCCGCCATGCTCGGGGCCGAGAGCTTCGGTTTCGGCACGGCCCCGATGGTCGCGCTGGGCTGCAAGTACCTGCGCATCTGTCATCTCAACAACTGTGCGACCGGTGTGGCGACGCAGAACAACGTGTTGCGCAGCGAGTACTTCACGGGCCTGCCCGAGATGGTGATCAATTTCTTCCGCTTCGTGGCCGAAGAAACGCGCATGATCATGGCGGAGCTTGGCGTGAGGAAACTCGAAGACCTGATCGGCCGCGTCGACCTGCTGGACCTCGAAGAAGGCAACACGGCGCGCCAGTCGCGGCTCGACCTTGCGCCGATCGTCTCCGACGCCGGGCTCGCCAAAGACGCGCCCCAGTTCTGCACCGACCTGCGCAACGAGCCGTTCGACAAGGGCGAGCTTGCCGAAGAGATGCTGGCGGCGGTGCGTTCCGCGATCGCGTCGAAGGAAGGCGGCAAATTCGGTTTCGAGGTGCGCAACTTCAATCGTTCGATCGGCGCGCGGCTTGCCGGCGAGATTGCGCGACAGCACGGCAACGAGGGAATGAAGGATGCGCCGCTCGATATCCTGCTGCGCGGCACGGCCGGCCAGAGCTTTGGCGTCTGGAACGTCTCGGGGCTCAACATGACGCTGATCGGCGATGCCAACGACTACGTCGGCAAAGGCATGACCGGAGGGTGCCTCGTGATCCGGCCGCCCGACGACGCCGGCTACACGGCGCGTGAGACGGCGATCATCGGCAATACCTGCCTCTACGGTGCGACCGGCGGCGAACTGTACGCGGCCGGCACCGCCGGCGAGCGCTTCGCCGTGCGCAACTCGGGCGCCGTCGCCGTCATCGAGGGCTCCGGGGACCACTGCTGCGAGTACATGACCGACGGCGTCATTACGGTTCTCGGCCCGACCGGCGTCAACTTCGGCGCGGGCATGACGGGCGGCTTCGCCTACGTCCTCGACATCGACCGGCGCTTCGTCGATCGCTACAACCACGAGCTGATCGACATTCACCGCATCAACTCCGAGAACATGGAAGCGCACCTGCATCACCTGCGCGCGATGATCATGCATCACGTCGAGGCGACGGGCAGCCAGTGGGGCGAGCAGATTCTCGACGACTACCGGACGTTCCTGCCACGGTTCTGGCTGGTCAAGCCGAAGGCGGCCGACCTGGGCACGCTCATCGACTCGCTGAGGCAGGCCGCATAGCGATGTCCAAACACCCGCTGCAATTTCTCGAAGTCCCGCGCCGCGACCCCGAGAAGGAAGCGCCCGAAGAGCGCATTCAGCACTTTGGCGAGATCTACGGCCACTACGATAGCGCCACCGCCGCCGCGCAAGCGGGCCGCTGCCTGTCCTGCGGCAACCCGTACTGCGAGTGGAAGTGTCCGGTGCACAACTACATCCCCAACTGGCTCGACCTCATCGAGCAGGGCAAGTTGTTCGAGGCGGCGGAGCTGTCGCACCAGACCAACTCGCTGCCGGAGATCTGCGGCCGGATCTGCCCGCAGGATCGGCTGTGCGAAGGGGACTGCACGCTCAACAACGGCATCGAGGCCGTGACAATCGGCAGCATCGAGAAGTACATCACCGACGAAGCGGTCGCGCAGGGCTGGCGGCCGGACATGTCGAACGTCATCGACACCGGCAAGACCGTCGGCATCGTGGGCGCCGGTCCGGCAGGCCTGGCCTGCGCGGACGTGCTGGCGCGCAATGGTATTCGCGCAGTCGTCTACGACGCCTACCCGGAGATCGGCGGCCTGCTGACTTACGGCATTCCGCCATTCAAGCTCGAGAAGCACATCGTGAGGAAGCGGCGCGAGTTACTCGAGGGCATGGGCGTGCAGTTCATGCTCAACACGCGCATCGGCGACGATAAGCCGCTCGACGAGCTGCTCGCGGAGAACGACGCGGTGTTCCTCGGCATGGGCACCTACAAGTACGTGCGCGGTGACTTTCCGGGCGAGGACATGCACGGTGTGCACGACGCATTGCCGTACCTCATCGGCAACATCTACTGCGAATTTGGCGAGGAGGACGCAGCCTGGCCGTACATCGACCTCGCAGGCAGGAAGGTCATCGTGCTTGGTGGCGGCGACACGGGCATGGACTGCGTGCGTACCGCGGTGCGACAGGGCGCCGAAACCGTGCAGTGCGTGTATCGCCGCGACGAGGAAAACATGCCGGGGTCGCGGCGCGAGGTGCAGAACAGCAAGGAAGAAGGCGTCGAGTTCCTGTTCAACCGTCAGCCACTCGAGATCATCGGCAACGCCAACGGCGTGTCGGGCGTCAGGGTCATTACCACGGCGATGGGCGAGCCCGGTCCCGACGGCCGCCGCCGGCCCGAACCGGTCGCGGGCACCGAGGAAGTGCTGCCCGCCGACGCAGTGGTAATCGCGTTCGGGTTCCAGCCCGACCCGCCTGCATGGTTCGAGGATCACGACATCCAGATCCTGCCCAGCGGCAAGCTCCGGGTTGCGACTCACGGCGACTACCCGTTCCAGACCACCAACCCGAAGATTTTCGCGGGCGGTGACATGGTGCGCGGTTCGGACCTGGTGGTGACGGCCGTCTTCGAAGGCCGTGAGGCCGCCAACAGCATCGCCGACTATCTCGGCGTATGATATCGGCTGCCATGTCTGCCACCCGCAAATCGTTGTATACGCTCCTGATTGTGCTGATCGCCGCCGTCGCGGCGACGGGGGTTGCCGACGACGTATCCAACGAATACGCGGAGGACGCGCTCAAGCGCGCGCTGGCGACCTTTGCGGTGGCCAGGACATTGAACGGAATCATTTCTGTTGCACAGGGCACTGAAATCGCCCTGGAGCCCGGCGGTGTCGGCGTGATGCTGACGCCCGGCCAGATTCTCGATCCTATCAACGACCTCGTCGAACGTTTCTCGAGCGTGATGCTGGTTGCGGCGAGCTCGCTGGGCCTGCAAATCGTATTGCTGGAGATACTGTCGTGGTGGGTCCTGACGGCTGCCCTCGTCGCCACCCTGGTAACAGCGTTACTGGTGATATGGTCACCCGGTTTGCGCAACAACCGCGTCGTAGCCGCCATTCCCAAAGTTGCTGCGGCGCTGGTAGTCGTGCGCTTCGCGCTGCCGGTCATCATCATTTGCACGAACTTCGTGTTCGAGACGTTTCTCGAGACCCGGCACGATACGGCGTCAAGCGAGCTCAGCGCCTCGGCTACGCAGATTGAGCGGATCAGCGCTGACATCGATGCGGCAGATCAGAACAGCGCGGCGGCGGACGCGGAGGACGGTGCGTTCGAGCTTCCGAGCTGGGACGACGTCAGGGAATCGGCCGCCCAGCTCTACTCCAGCACGACGGACTGGATTCGTTCAAACAGCGTGTCGGAGAGAATCGCGGGCCTGCAGGAAAGCGCATCCAGCGCAACGAGCCACATCATCGACCTGATCGTCATCTTCGTGCTGCAGACGATCGTGTTCCCGGTCGTTTTCCTGTGGTTATTCGTCGAAACGCTGAAGGCCCTGGCCAGTCGCTCGATGAATGTGGTCCGTAAGCCGATCGAGCCGACTCCCCCTGCTCAGTAACGGCACGGGCTACTCGGTCTCGAGTAATTCGTCCAGCAACGCGACCAGCTCGTCGCGGTCATAACTGTACGGCTGGTCTTCGTTCAACTGCAGCACCCGCTGCAATGCGAGGCGTATCGTTATTGCTGCCTGTTCGTCGTTGGGCGTCACCATGTAACGAACCTTGGGCGCATCACTCGACATCAGGTGCAAGACCGCCTCAGCCACTTCGGTTGGCTCTTTCATGGTCTCGTTGCTGACGACGAATTCCTGCAGCGACTTGCGGGTTTCCTCATCTACGGTGGAGCTTTCCTCCGCCAGCACGTTGGCGACGTACTTTTCCCGGATTCGCGACTTGTATGCGCCGGGCTCCACGATGGCGACATGCACTCCCGAGTCGGCTAGCTCCATTGCCAGCGAGTCGGTGTAACCCTCCACGGCAAACTTGCTCGCTGCATAACCGCCGTCATTTGCATTCGGAATAAAACCGTTTATCGAGCCAATAATCGAAGTTCGGCCGCCGCTCTCGAGCAGCATCGGCAGGAACGCCTGGTTGACCCGAAACGGCCCGAACACGTTGATATCAAACGTAAATCGAACATCGGACTCCGGTCCCGATTGCAGCGATCCGTAGCGGGCCACGCCGGCATTATTGACAACACCCCAAAGCCCGCGGCCCTGTTCTTCTATGAAATCGACCGCGGCCGCAATGTCCTCGTCGACCGTAACGTCAAGCCGCACGGAGCTCACGTTCTCCATCGCATCGAGCCTTTCAAGATCTGCTGCTTTCCTCGCGCCAGCGTAGACATAGAACCCGTTGCCCGCCAGAACCTCGGTGATCCTCAGGCCGATTCCGGAACTCGCGCCGGTGACCAATATGGCCTTCCTGTCGGCTGCTTCTTCGGCGCATGCGCTGCGATCACCGGTGGTGAGGAACAGTGCAGCCAAGGCTAGTAATACAAATCTCATCTGTGTCGAGCTCCTTCTTGGGCAAGGTGAAAATATGGGCTTGTGGTTTTCTTGAACAGTCTATGCCGAAGAGTCAATCGACAAACTGAAAAGAATCCTGAAGCTTGAGCAGATCCGCATAGACCAACGGGAAGTTATCGACCATGTCGTTGCAGCCAAAAGTATAGAGCTTTCCGGAGTGGATAGTCTGGGTCGAGAAGCTAGCTTGCCGGATGCCATCGACTGTCGAGCTATAGACAATGTGAATGGCTCGCTGTCCGCCCAGCTCGAAGTTCTCTTCCCGAACAATGACGACGACATCGGACATCAACACGCTCGCCACTTCAACGAAATGTCCTTCCGTCTGGATCCTGATGTAGTCGTCGATCGATGTTTCCTCGAAGCTCCAGTCTTCTGTGACGATGACGAAGCAGTCCGGATTCGTCGTTCCACCGTTGGCCGCAGCATGCCACTTCATGCGCCCCAGTAGCGGAGCGTCGCCCCATCCCTCGGGCGTCGTTACCTCAAAGTCTGATCCGACAACTGACGATAAGGGAGCACCTGATGCACGAGGCCCATCTTCGCGCCCGGCAGACGTGTCTTTGGCCTGATCGCACCCGGCAAGGCATCCTGCCAAAACGACCGGCAAAAAAAGCGCTGCATTACGAGTAGTTACCATGACACCAATGGTTTTAAGGTCAGTTCCCTTCAGCTTGCAGATTATCGACAGCGGCCATTAGCGGTTCCAGGAGCTTGTAGTCGCCAAGGTCGTACTGCGCCGCCACGGTCTTGAATATGCTCACCATGCCGGGCCTTTTCGCGACAAGCGCTTTTACATCTTGCGATGCCAACAAGTAGAAAGCATCGGACGCGATTCCGTTGTTATAGGCTTCCTCAATCGCGACCCAGTTGTTGAGAATCCGTCGCGCGAACGCCTCTGCCTGTTCCCGCTGCATCTGGTCGTCGGGCACGAAATCTTTGTCAGAAAGCGCAACGAGGAGAGCACGCACATCGGGGTGGGTCAAATAGAGCTCGTTGATCGTCATCCAGTTTCGATTCAGCTCGTAGGCTGTAGTACCAATCGCTATACGATTTGCTTGCCGGATCTCAAACGCTACGAAGAGCAATGAAGCGATTACCGCCGTGAGCCCTATACCCTCAATCAGTGACTTCCGATCCAACATAGATTTAGTCCATGGCAGTTACAGAGATGCGGTCAGAGAATGACAGGCCGTTTCGGGCCCGTACCAGCCATCAAGTGTATCAGCGGCCCAGAGGCGGACTATTTCGCACGACGTCCCGACCTGATCCAGGCAAGCGCATACAAGACAACTGCTGCGGCGAAGCAGGTGGCCAGCGCCACGGGCCACAACCAGCTGAGCGCGGTTTCGGTCACAACCGCCCAGTCCGTTCCTGCATCATTGTGAAATATGCCCCCAGGGTTGAGGCGCCAGTCCATGAAGGCCATTAGCGCAGAAACAACCAGCCCTGTCAGTACACCGACCATGGCTGCGCGTTTCCAGACACGAACATGGATCATTGGCGAAATCGCGGCGTCAATCCAGCGACCGTTCTACGCCGGGCGAGAAGGCGATGGGGATGACATAGCGGAAATTGAGCTGCACGTAGCGATCGTCCAGCGGGGCGGCTTCCTCGGATACGCCAGGATTCCAGATTACCTCGATCTGGTGCAGCCCCGGTTCGAGGCCGGTTAGCGGCACGAGGCCGACCAGCCCGCGCATTCTCAGGTCGGCGCGCTCCGCAGGCGCAAAATCCCTTGTCGATACCGGCATGCCCTCAATGCTCACCGACCACAGCTGGCGGAGACAGTCGACTGTGTCCTCTGCTTCCTCGGCGCTGCCGCAGAGCTCATCGAGCACCAGGTTGTCGCGCAATGGCTGGTACGGCAGGAAGAGGCGAACGAAGCTGCCGCTTTGATTAAAGCTGTCCACGCGCGGCCACGCGCGGAACCGGTCGAGCGAACTGGGCATGTCCTCGTAGTGGGTGCTGCGCAGCCCTTCCTGGACCCGCGCGCTGTCGAGATACGTGAACTCCGACGACAGCGTGAAGTTGCGCCACGCGGCCGCGCGAACATTGCCGAGCACGACGATGAAAATCACGCTCAGGATCAGCGCAACGAAAAAGACGACCGGTCGTGTATTGCTCTGCAGGGTAAGCTGGACGGGGAGCACGAGGCGCTGCGGGTAAGCGAGCCCGGCGATGCGCCGCAGGAACCGAACGAGCCCCGTGAAAAAGCGGCTGTCGCGCAGGCTGGGCATGCGCTTGGCGAGCTGCGCGTCCAGCAGGTATACGAGCATCGGTATGCCCATGAACAGCAGCAGGAGTACGAGCGCGCCTATGCCCATGCCGGCGTTGGTGAGGCCGAAACGCGCGCCGATGACCCCGGAGGCCACGAGAATGGCGATCAGAATGGTGCCCAGCCAGAGAACGCTCAGGGTGAGCATGCTGATGACCGCGAACAGTGAGGATGCCAGCCGGTCCGTATTACGAATGACCGTATCGAGATCCGGCAACGTGTCCCGGTAGTACTGGCGGCTCAGCGGGCCCAGGCCGGGCGTCTTGTTCCAGTTGATGCCGTCAGGGAATACCGTGCGCAGGCCGATCAGCCCCACCCAGTACGCGCGCGCCATCAGGTGCACGACGAAGCACGCAGCCAGCCCGTAACAGGTACCCGCGAGCAACGTGGTGCCGAGGGTGGTGGCGATGGCCAAGCTCGTCGACAGGTGTGTGAAGTTGTCGGCAATGCGGTCGAACAGCCAACCGGGCAACGAGAACAACGCGAAGATCGTCAGGCTTGAAATGATCAGTTCAAGCTCGTCGGTGCGATCGCGCAGCCGTTCCATCGCCTCCGAGTCGGCGTTCATGGTTGTGTCGTTCTGCTTATCGTTCATCAGGGACTACCGTCTCCACAAAGGCGGGCGAACCGGGCAGCTAGTTGGTCCACAGTTCCGGGTGTTGCCACACGGGCGGGACGAGGAACTTCCCTTCGAGCGCCGCCATATCGGCCAGGTACAGCGACTGCCACGCGTCGGCCCATTGAGCCGGTATCGGGTAGGGCGGTTCGATCCGCTTCTCGGGCGCAAACCCCAGCCGTCCGTAGTAAGCAGGATCACCCAGCACGCACACAACCCCATATCCGGCCTCACCCAGCCGACGCAGACCATCATGCACCAGCGCGCTGCCCACTCCTTGTCGCTGGCAATCCGGCGTGACCGCCAACGGCGCGAGCAGCGCCACCCCGGCGTCGCTGCCATCTACGCGGCAGGCCGTAAAGATAACATTGCCAATGACCCGGTTATCGCCTGTCGCGACGAGCGACATCCTGATCGGCTTGTCTGCAAGCAATTCCGTGACCAGAGGAACGAGGTCTTCATCCGGAAAAGCATGCGGATACATCGCGAGTATCGCGGCGTACTCCTCGCTCGTGCTATCCCGAATCTGCACTTACTCGTGCGCGATCGGTTTGTCCGTAAACAGGAAGTCCTTCAGTTCCTTGTCGAACGTCGGATCCTTGCGTCGAATCCACTCGAGCACCATTGCGGCGTGTTCTTTCTCCTCGTCACGATTGTGCGCGAGTATCGCGCCGAGTTCCTTGTCCTTGCAGGCATCCACGCGCTGGTTGTACCAGTCGACAGCCTCGAGCTCTTCCATGAGCGACGTGATGGCGCGGTGCATGTCGCGCGTTTCGTCGGTTAGTTCCTCGATCGGTTCGTGGTAACCCTCATTCGCCATGATGTTCTCCCGGTAAGGTGACGACGACGATAACGCCGCCGTCGATATTATCTGCGTCTATTCTACCGCCGTGGCCTTCGGCGATAAGCCTTGCGACATATAGTCCCAGCCCGAGGTGCTTGTTGTCCTTGCCGGGCCGCATCGACACCATCGAGTCGAACATCCGGAAACGCATGCGTTCGGGCAGCGGCGGACCGGGATTGCTCACACCGAGCCGCAGCAGGCCGTCATCGCGGCCGAGTGTGATGCCCACGGTGTCGCCCTCGCCGCTGAAACCCACCGCGTTGTCGACGAGCTTGTCGAGCATCTGGATCAGGAGCTCCGGCGAGCCGGACATCGGGGCCGCTTCGAGTTCCGTCTCAAGGCAGAATTCCCGTTGCGGGTAGACATCGCGGTACGCGGCAACGGTGGATTCGAGCACGGCGCGCAGGTCGAAAGCTTCGGGTTCCGCGTTCGCCATCAGCTCCTCGACCCGGCTGGCCTCGCTCATCGCGGTCAGGATGCGCCGCAGCCGGTCGGCGCCGTCGCGGGCCCGCGCCGCGTAACCGGCGGAGGCTTCGTTGAGCGGCTCGTGTTCGAGGTTTTCGAGCGACGAAGTAACAATGGCGAGCGGCGTGCGCAACTCATGCGAGAGCTTCGACGCCAGCGAGCGCAGATACTCGTTGTAGTCACCGAGCTGGCGCAGAACGTGCGAGAAGCTGCGCGACAAATCGCCGACCTCGTCGCCCGCTGCCGCACTCGGCAGCTCCCGGCGCAGTTCGTCGCCCTCGACGGCGTCTTCGGCGGCAACGCTGAGGCGCCGGATCCGCCTCGACAACCAGGTTGCGTACCCCAGCAGCGCCGCGGCCACGAGCAGGGTCGCGATCAGCGTCACGTTCATCAGGCGGACGAGCCCCTGGTTGCGAAGGCTCAGGATCGCGTCGGTGCTCTGCTGCAGCATGAAGGCGCCGATGACCGCGCCGTCGGCCACGACCGGCTGCGCGACGGCGACGACTGCCCGGTCACTGTCCGGGCTGCGGAACCACCCTGCGGAGGCTTCCCCGCCAAGCGCCTGCGCTACGTAATCGCGCCGCTCCCTTCCGCTGGGGTCGGGTTCGGCAAGACGCGCCGCGGCGGCGGTCTCGACCAAGGCGTCATAGGCGACGCGCAGCCAGCGCGATCCCACGGTTTCGCGCGCTCCTGCATCGTCCTGCATGTTGTCACTCAATGCGATGCGCCAGCCGGACACGTCGGTCACGATCAGGCGCATGCCCACCTGGGTCAGGTTGGCCGCTGTCGCCGCGAGGTCCGGCGCGACGGTAACGAACGGACCCGGCTTGCGCGAGGTGAAGCTCGTGCTGCGGGCCGGCTCCGCGAGCGCGTCGGTCGTGTTGCTCACGATTACGCCGATATGGGTGCCCAGTTTGCTCATCGGAACCCGCGCCTCGACCTGGTAGCCCGACGCTGTGTCCTGCCACGCGGCGATGATGGCCGGGTCCGGGCGGATGCCGTACTCGTTGTTGCGCACAGGGATGATCGGTCCCGGCGCCTCCGCCGCAAATACGATCTCTTCGCTGAGGTACAGCGGGCTCGTGTTGATCAGGCTCACGGCGTCGAAAAACGTCGGGCCGCTGGCCGGCGTGCGCGAGCCGGGCTGCGCATAGACAATGTTGCGGTCGCGAACTTCGACGTACAGGAACGCCGATTCGCCGGCGACGCCAACCGCGAAATAGATCGGTCCGTCCACGCCCCGCAGATCGCGCAGCGATTCGCGCTCGAGCCCCCAGTCATGAAAATACCCGTCGACCTCGGGCTGGTTATCGAGCGGGTGGCCGTACAGCTGGTCGGCCACGGTCTCGTCGCCGCGCGGGCCGTGCGGGAACTCCTCGGGATACTGTGCGAGCGAATCGGCAATGGCCTGCGCCGTGCCCGCCAGCATCTGCTGCTGGCCGACGCGCAGCGCCGACTCGGTCTCATGGATGAACTGGTAGCCGGCCCAGGGCAGCACGAGAGTCAGCAGACTCACGAGCAGCAGCTGGCGCTTGAGAGTCATGCCAGCCAGCGATAGCCCATGCCGTACACGGTTTCGATCGCGTTGAAGTCCGGATCGATCGCGACGAACTTGCGACGGATGCGTTTGATGTGCGACGTGATCGTGTTGTCGTCGAGCACGGCCTGCGCGGCATCCATGAGTTGCTGGCGGTTCTTGACGTGGCCCGGATAGCGCGCCATCGCGTGCACGAGCCAGAACTCGGTCAACGTGAGACTGACGGGCTGGTCCTGCCAGCGGATCGTCATGCGGTCGGTGTCGATCTCGAGGTCGCCGCGCACAATGCGGCCGTCGCCCGACTGCGGCTGCTGGATCGCATCGAGGCGCCGGAACAGGGCGGCGATGCGCGCCATCAGGTGCGGCAGGCTGATGTCTTTGGTGAGGTAGTCGTCGGCGCCGAGCCGCAGTCCCGACACGGCGTCGAACTCACTGTCGCGCGCGGTCAGGAAGATGATCGGCAGGTCCGCCGAGCGGGACCGCAGCTCGCGGCACAGCTCGAAGCCGCCTTCGACGTCGTCCTTGAGGTTGATATCGATGACGACAAGATCCGGCAGTCGCACGTCGAATGCCTGCAAGGCGTCATTGCGCGCCTCGAAAGCCTCGACCGCATAGCCTTCGCGTTCGAACGCATCCGCGTAGTTCGCGCGGATGGCCGCTTCGTCTTCGACGATCGCAATCTTCCTGGCCATCGCCACAATTTGCCACATTACGCCGGTGCATTGCCATGCCGCCGGCCGCGCTCCGGCGCTTTGCCTTGCTGATATTGAACGTGACCAGCAAGGAGACCGTCATGCCCAGTTACAAACCGCTCGCCTGGACCCTGTTCCTGATCGCCACGCTGTTGTTCCGCCCGGCGTCGGCCAACGGACCCACGCCGGACGAGATGCAGACCGGCAGCTTGCTGATGCGGATGGCAGACGGCTACGAGACGGCGGCCCTGCTCAACACGAACGTCAACATCACGGTGAACGGTCTGGTTGCGCGGGTGTCGGTCATGCAGGAGTTTCGCAACGACGGCAGTGAGTGGGTTGAAGGCATCTACGTCTTCCCGCTGCCCGATGAGGCCGCCGTCGACCATATGCGGCTCTATGTCGGGGATCGGTTCATCGAGGGAGAGATTCGCGAGAAAGAACAGGCCCGCAAGGAATACGAACAGGCGAAGCAGGAAGGCAAGAAGACGAGCCTCGTCGAACAGCAGCGAGCCAACCTGTTCACGACGTCGGTGGCCAACATCGCGCCCGGTGAGATGGTCATCGTCGAGATCGAGTACCTCGAGACCGTGCGTTACGACGACGGCACCTTCAGCCTGCGCTTCCCCATGACGCTGACGCCGCGCTACATCCCGGGCGAGGCGCTGACCGACCGGCAGGGCAACGGCTGGTCGCCGGACACGACGCTGGTCGCCGACGCGTCGCTGATTACCCCGCCCATGATCGGCGCCTCGAGCAGCCACAAGGTTTCGCTGCAGGCGCGCATTAACGCCGGCATGCGGCTGGAGATTATTGCCAGCCGCTACCACCCGGTTAACGTTGCCGAGGCGAGCAGTCACTACACGGTCTCGCTCGCTGGCGGACGCGTGGCCATGGATCACGACTTCGAATTGCTGTGGCGCCCGGTGCCGTCCACGGCGCCGCGCGGCATGGTGTTCGCTGAAACGGTGAGTGGCGAGCCGCACTACCTGCTGATGGTCATGCCGCCCGACGACGGCACGGTGTCGTCGCGCATGCCTCGCGAGATGATCTTCGTCATCGACACCTCGGGATCGATGCACGGCGTGTCGATCAGGCAGGCGAAAGAGGCGCTGCAACGCGCGCTCAATGGTCTGCAGCCCAACGACCGCTTCAACGTCATCGAATTCAACAACCACCCGACGCCAGTGTTCGCCGAGAGCATGCCGGCGAACGGCAACAACGTTGCCATGGCGCAGGCGTTCGTCAACCGGCTGCGCGCGAACGGCGGCACCGAGATGGACCCGGCGCTGCAGTTCGCACTGCGCGCGCCGCCGCCGCACGGTTATCTGCGCCAGGTCATCTTCATCACGGACGGTGCGGTCGGTAACGAAGAGGGGCTCTTCAAGTTGATTGAAGCGCGTCTCGGCGATGCCCGGCTGTTCACGGTCGGGATCGGGTCGGCGCCCAACAGCTGGTTCATGCGCAAAGCCGCCGAGGCCGGCCGCGGCACGTTTACGACCATCAGCGCATTGCATGAAGTCGCCGAGAAGATGGACCGGCTGTTTCGCAAGCTCGAGAACCCTCAGCTCACCAACATCGAGCTGCAGTGGCCGAGCGGCGCCGCCGTCGAGAGCTTCCCGGCGATCGTTCCGGACCTGTACCTCGGCGAACCGGTCGCGGTGCGCGTAAAGGCGTCGAGCGAATTTCTTCCCGGCGCCGCGCTGCGAATCGTCGGCAACTCGATCGCCGGCACGTGGACGGCCGATGTGTCACTGGCCCTTGGCGCGCAAAGTCCCGGTGTTGCCGCACTGTGGGCCAGGGCCCGGATTGCGGACCTGTTCGACCAGCAGCGCCGCGGCGCCGACGAGGGAGCCATCCGGGATGCGGTGGTCCGGACGGCGCTCATGCATCATCTCGTCAGCAAATACACGAGCCTGGTCGCCGTCGACAAGACGCCGGCCCGCCCGGCGGGCGAACTGCTGGCTCGCGAGCAGGTGCCTAACCTGACGGCCCACGGCCAGAGCGCACGCGCGATCTTCGGCTTGCCCGCAACCGCAACCATGGGGCCGGAAACTCGCCGCCGCGGCCTGCTGATGGTGCTGGCGACGCTGCTCATGATGGCGATGTCGGCCTGGTACCGGAGGGTGACCCGTGGCACGCCGCGCTAGGTTACTGGGAAACGTCGTCATGGCCTGCCTGCTCTGTCTCGGTTTCTGGCAACTCGGCCAGGGCGCGTACATCCCGGCCAAGGCCTGGCTTGCGCAGGAGCTGATGCAGCGCGCGTGGCAGCGGGCCGACGAGGACGACGATCGCCAGGCTCCGTGGCCCTGGGCCGACACCTGGCCGGTTGCCCGGCTCAGCGCCAACGCCGGGGAGGTCGACCTGATCGTGCTCGCGGGCGGCTCGGGACGCACGCTGGCATTCGGTCCCGGGCACCTTAGCGCCAGCGCACTGCCGGGCGACATGGGCAACAGCGTCATCGCCGGACACCGCGATACGCATTTCGCCTTTCTGCGCGACGTCCAGATGGGCGATACGCTGGTCGTCGAACGATTCAGCGGGCGCAGGTACCTGTACAAGGTGATCGGCATCGACGTCGTCGATTCCCGCCGCGGCAGCCTGCTGCTGGATACCGACACGCCCGTGCTGACGCTGGTGACCTGCTATCCGTTCGACGCTGAGGAGGCGGGCGGACCGATGCGGTACGTGGTGACGGCGCGGCAGGTGTACTAGTCGGGGAGTTTGAGGCGCAGCAGCGCGGCGACGCTGATCGCGTCGGTGATCTCGCCACGCCGCACCATTGCAAGCGCTTCGCCGAGCGGCAGTTTTCTTACCTCGAGGTCCTCGGTCTCTTCGAACGCCGTTTCGCCCGCGGTGAGTTGCCTCGCCACGAAGACGATACCGCTTTCGTCGGTAATGGAGTTGCTCGTGTGCAGGCGCATCAGCTCGGTCCATTCGCCGGCCGTCAGCCCGGTCTCTTCCCTGAGTTCGCGCTTTGCCGCATCGAGCGGTTCCTCGTCGAGCGGCGCCCCGCCCATCGGCAGTTCCCACGACCACTCACCCAGGGTGTAGCGGCTCTGCCCGACAAGCCAGGTGTTGCCGTCGTCGTCGAGTGGCAGGATGGCGACCGCCCGGTTCTTGAAGTGAACATGGCCGTAGAGATTGCGGCCGCCGCCCGGGTTGATGACCTCGTCCTCGCGCAGGGCCATCCAGTCATTCTCCCAGACGGTGCGTGACGAAAGCTGTTTCCATCCCATGGCGTTGACTCCGGAACCCGCGACCGGGCGATGATACCCTAGGCGTCTTTTTTGACCCCCGCCAAAGGCATCATGTCATCGCAACCCAGCAGGCTGACTGAAGGTCCGGTCGGACAGCACCTCGTCGCCATGACGGTGCCCGTGCTGCTCGGCATCATTACGATGATGGGGCAGGCGTTGATCGATGCCTGGTTCCTCGGCCGCGTTGGTGACCGCGCTCTGGCCGCCCATGCTTTCAGTTTCCCGATACTGATGATCGTGACGAGCGTGGCGATCGGCCTCGGCGCGGGCACGTCATCCGTTGTCGCTCGCGCGATCGGCGCCGGCGATCATCGCCGCGCGCGGCGGCTCACGACCGACGCGCTGCTGCTGTCGTTTCTGATTACCGCCGCTATCGCGGTGGTCGGCGTGTTGACGATTGGCCCGCTCTTCCGCTTGCTCGGCGCCCCCGAGGACATGATCCCGCTGATCCGTGGTTTCATGACGATTCTCTACGCGGGCGTACCGTTCATTGTCGTGGGCATGGTCGCGATGGCGAGCATGCGCGCCACCGGCGACACGCGCCTGCCCAGCAAGCTCATGATCATCGCGTCACTGCTCAACGTGGCGCTCGATCCCCTGTTCATTTTCGGCTTCGGGCCGGTGCCTGCATTCGGTCTTAACGGCGCCGCGATTGCCGCGTTGCTCGCGCGCAGCTCCATCTTCATTGGCGCGCTGGTGCTGTTGCGCTACCGGCTGGACATGGTCAGCTTCAAGAAGCCCGACGCCGCAGAGCTGCGGCGCTCCTGGAGAGACGTGCTGCACGTCGGGGTGCCGGCCGCCGGCACCAACGTGATCGTGCCGGTCGGCGCGGCTATCGTAACGGCGATGATCGCGCGCTACGGCCCGGACGCGGTGGCCGGCTTCGGCGTGGCCAGTCGCATCGAGTCGATGATGCTCGTGGTCTACTACGCCCTCTCGGCCATCATCGGGCCGTTCGTCGGGCAGAACCTGGCAGCGGGAAAGCACGATCGCATACTGCGTTCGCTGCGGCTTTGCACGGTCTTTTGTATCGGCAGCGGGCTGTTCATCGCGGCGGCGCTCGCGCTGTCATCAGGGTTCCTGCCGAACCTGTTCAGTAGCAGCCCGGCCGTCATCGACGTGGCGGCCCGGTACCTGCTCATCGCGCCGATCAGCTACGGGGCCTATGGCATGGTGATGGTGATGAACGCCTCGTTCAACGGGCTCGGGCACCCGATGCCGGCCGTGTGGATCAGTCTCGGCAGAATCGTCGCGATGTACCTGCCGCTGGCCGCCATTGGCATGCTGGTGTTCCAGGCGACAGGCATATTCGCCGCCTACGCCATGGCGAATATTCTGTCCGGAATACTGGCCTACGAGTGGGCGAAGAGAACGGTTCGCCGCCGGGCGGGGGAGCCGGCTGGTGAGCCCGCTTAGCGGACATCGTAGTTGTTCAGGGGCTACTTCGCGCAAACTCGGCAAGATAGTCGTACAGCGCCTTGATCTCGCTGTCAGTGAAACGCGAATAGCGCCCGCGAGACACACCGTCCATCACTCTCAGCTCGCGATCTCCTATTGGCTTGCCGGTTCTCATCAAAGTGGAGAAGTCCTCAGCCGAATAGGCGGCTAATATTCTCAGGGTCGGCGGCGGCGGGGCGTCCATCATTGGCTCGGTACCACCTTGAAGATCCATGCCGTGACACTCCGCACAGGTTGCGCGCAGAATGAGCCGGGCGAACGCGTGTTCGGGGCCCAGGTCAGGTGGCGCCTTGTTTTTCATCTCTGCCACCTGTTGCACAGAGTCCTCGAATTTCCCGTTGGCAATGTCCTCAGCAAGCTTCGGGCCGATCGTTGGGTCAGGGTGCTGCGTTCCTTTGGCTGACAGTGTCTTCAGATAGCTCGCGAGCGCGGCAAGATCATCTGGATGAATTTCAGAAAAGAGATACGACGGCATGTCGATTAGCGCGCGGTCCGGGCGTTTTCCGCCCGCAATCATCACAGTCAGTTCGTGTTCCGAAAAAGCCGCCGCGCTCAACGTGAGATTCGCCGTCCACAACACACCCAGCTCCGGGTCACTCCAGTCTTCCCCGGTAAGGTCGGGTTTGTGACAACCAATGCAACCTAGCACCGCAGACAGGCGTTCGCCATGCTGATTCGGATCGTCCGAGACGACGTCAAAGCGGATAGGAGCAATCGCGGTGAGTTGGTCAGCAACGGGCTCAGATTGAGAGTTTCGGACGTCATCGCCACAGGCGGCGATCGCGAGCAGGATTGGAGTGGCGGCAAGCAATCTCATCTTCACTCCATGGGAAATCACCGTGTGTTTCCGAGGTTATCCAAAGGTCCGCTACGGGTCATTGCCAGTCGTTGAGTGTATCAGAGGGCCAGGGGCTGCTTACGGCCAATAGCCTGCTAACGAATCTTGGTATTTGCTGCAAATAGATGGTCGATATTCACGAGGTTCCCTGCCAATTGTTCGGCCGCCTCTTGGGTGACCCGAGGGCAGTCAATTATCGCCAGGTGTTCAAGGCCGGGGCAGGATTCAGAAAGTGATTCAATTGACTCGAGGTTTCTGCACCGTTCTATTGTCAATTTCTTAAGCCGGTCAAGCTCGGTCATTTCCGCGAGCGAGGTTCCGTTGAATAAGAAGATGCCGAGTTCCTGCAAGCTCTTCGGTAAGTGAAGCAATTGCATATCGCCTGTAGTCGAATTGAACCGCCAGACGTTTAGACATTCGATGTTGTGTTGAGCTTCGAGTTTCTTGTCGCGCTTGTTGTGATCCAGCACCAAATGCGTCAGAGGCGCGAGTTGCGAATAGTCCATTGCCGGGCGCTTGCATGATAAACGCAGAAACCGCAACTTCTTGAGCCCATAGAGCGCAGAAACGTCCTTGAGGGGTGTGTCCCAGAACTCCACCATTTCGGTGTCTGGTAACTGCTCCAGGAAGTCCAGGTTGTCTCCCTCAAAAAAACGTGCACTCCCAAATACGCCTCGGAGTTTTCGCTGTTTGACCGCGTCGACGCACTCGGTCAGCCGTTGCGACTCCATTCCCAGCGCAGGCATGCCCCAAGCATCGGGCCAGAATAGGAATCCAGTATCATCCCGACTGTAGGGCAAGATCTCTCCGGGTGTTTATTCAGTTGCGACCCGACAATTGATTCCAGGCTTGCACAGCATCAATGCGACTGCCCGTGTCGGGTCATTATCATCCATCTAGTTTATCAGAGGCCTTGGGGCAGCTTACGGCCACAAGCAGCCGGACGATCATCTGACCAGCATGTCCCTGACGAATACGGACCAGAGAAGCATGCCCGCGGCCAGGACCCACCCGCTAAGCCGCATAGCCCAACCCTTGTTGAGCAGCAATGGCAATAGCGCAAAGCTCACCAGGAACAAAATAGTGAACAGGTAGTACCAAGGGTCGAACAAATCGCCCAGATTTCGTGACGTCAGGCATCCCCTTTCCGCCGACGCACGAGCTTCAATAGCTCATAGATTGGTACAGCAACAATTAGACTCGCAACGGTGAACCACTCGGTCCCGGCCCCACCAAGAAGCTCACTTCGCCTTTGGATTTCGGCGTCGTCAACGAACAAAGAAGAATAGGCAAGCCACAAGCCCATGAGCATGGCAATCGCCGGGATAAGCAAGAACCAGCTTATCTCGAAACCACATCTCCATTCATAGGCAAAAAAGCCTGCAACCACGAACATCGGTATTGACCACAAGGCCATGCCGACTCGCAGGAACAGTGGGTCATCCAGCGCTTTACAGATGTAGCGGAACACTTGTTAGCGGAGGTCAGCTTTGGGCAGACCTGTCACCCGTTGGGCCCAACTGAACGTGTTACTAGCGGTACCCGATAGCGATAGTACATTCCCGTCGCAATCGCTATGAAGACGACAAAAGCCAGGGCAGCCAAGAGCCCGAAGTCTATGAAAACAGGGACGGCGAACGAGAAAAGTATCGACATGAGAATTAGTACGGCGATGGAATGAGGCCTGCTCACTGATACGGTTGCGCCGCACAGCCGACAAGCGATGCTTCGGAATGGGCCCAGCCCCTGTTTCTGCGCAGCTCGAAAGCTGGGCTTTCTGCAGTTCGGGCATACAACCGTTCTCGCCATTCGCCCTCTCCTAACCAGGAAATCCCAAGGTTCTCTTCGTAGTGCAGATTGCCGTGCGACCGTCCGGAGCGGGTCACCTGCAAACGCCGATCATACGCCGAAATCGAACGGTAAAGTGGCTGTTATCGGGAGTAGAGTCGCCGAATTGGCGGGTCAGGGAGCCGCTCGACGCTATGCGCCGACGGACGGCAACAGGCGGCGGCGGTAACCGATGTGCATGCCGATGCCGCGGCTGGCCATGAACAGCGTAAATGCAGCCCACAGCCCGTGGTTGCCGAAGCCCTGCAGCAGGTACCAGGCGGGCAGGAAGACCACGAATGTTGACACGAGCATGATGTCGCGCATCTCGCGGGCGCGGGTTGCGCCGACGTACACGCCGTCATAGAGAAACGACCAGACGGCAACCAGCGGCGAAATGATGAACCACGGCAGATAGATCATTGTTGTCTCGCGCACTGCGGGCAGATCGGTCAGCAGGTTGACCAGGTAGCGGCCGCCGAACAGGTAGATGGTCGACAACCCGGCTGCGAAATACAGCGACCATTTGAGGCAAAGGCGCACCGACTCCTCGAGCGACTTGCGATTGCGCTGGCCCACGGCCTTGCCAACGAGGGCTTCGGCCGCATGGGCGATGCCGTCGAGGGCAAATGACGTCAGGTGGGCGAAGTTGAGCAGTACCGCGTTAGCGGCCAGTACGAGGCCGCCCATGCGCGCACCCTGGGACGTAATGAAAAAGAACGTGAACATCAGGGCCAGCGTGCGAATGAACAGGTTGGCGTTGATCGAGAAGAATGCCGCATAGGCGCGCACGCGAAACAATCGCGCCATTGGCCAGTGGCCCGCCCGTTTCTTCAGTTCCCGCGCCGCGAAAGCAAGGCCGACGAGCAACGCCGTGTACTCGGCAATGACCGACGCAAGCGCCACGCCGTCCACCTTCATGCCGAGTCCCAGCACGAACACGAGGTCGAGGACGATGTTGGTCAGGTTGATCGTCAGGAATATCAGCAGCGGCACGCGCGCGTTCTGCAAGCCGAGGAACCAGCCGATTAGCGCGAAGTTAGCCAGCGTACCCGGCGCGCTCCAGATGCGGATCGAGAAATACTCGAGCGCATACCCCTCCACCTCCGGCTCGGCGCCGATCAGGCCGAGGGCGAATCGGCCCAGGGGCGCCTGCAGGACGATGAAGAGCAAAGCAATCAGCTGCGCCACGATCAGCGCCTGGCCCAGCGAAACGCGCAGGCCGTCGTAGTCGTCGGCGCCGTAGCGCTGCGCCGTGATCCCGGTCGTGCCCATGCGCAGGAAATTGACGCCGTTGTACAGGAAGCCGAAGATCGTGGCGCCGATGGCGACGGCGCCGAGGTACACGGGACTTTCGAGGTGGCCGACCACGCCCGTGTCCACCATGCCGAGCAATGGCACCGACACGTTGGAGAGGATCATCGGCGCGGCGATGCGCCAGACATCGCGATTGGTTGGAACCGCCCGGGCGGTCAAAGGCTCATCCGAAGGCGTTGACGCCGGTCAGCTCCTTGCCGATCACGAGCTGGTGCACCGTCTCGGTGCCTTCGTAGGTGATTACGCTCTCGAGATTGAGCATGTGGCGAATAGGCACGTACTCGGCGCTGATGCCGGATCCGCCGAGGATGTCGCGGGCATCGCGCGCAATATCGATCGCGGCACGGCAGTTGTTCCACTTGGCCAGCGAGACCTGCGACGGTGACAGCTTGCCGGCATCCTTGATTCTGCCGAGCCGCAACGACAGCAACTGCGCCGAGGTAATGCGGCGCGCCATGTCGGCCATGCGAATCTGGATGGTCTGCGTGTGCGAGATCGGCCGATTGAACAGCACGCGGTCCTCGGTGTAATTGAGGACTTCCCTGAGACAAGCCTGTGCCGCACCGATAACGCCCCACGAGATGCCGTAACGCGCCTGGGTGAGGCAGCTCAGCGGACCTTTGAGCCCGGTCACGCCGGGCAGCGCCGCGCTGTCGGGCACGCGCACGTTATCGAGGAACAGTGCCGACGTCACCGAGGCGCGCAGCGAGAACTTGTTGTCGATTTCCTGGGCCGTGAAACCGGGCGCGTCCTTCTCGACCAGGAAGCCCTTGATGCCCTCGTCGGTTATCGCCCAGACGAGCGCGACGTCTGCCAGTGAGCCGTTCGTGATCCACATCTTGGCGCCGTTGATGACCCAGTCGTCGCCGGCACGCCTGGCGTGTGTCTTCATGTTGCCCGGGTCCGAGCCGCCGTGCGGTTCGGTCAGGCCGAAACAGCCGATGGCTTCGCCGCGCGCCATGGCGGGCAGCCAGCGGTCCTTTTGCTCGTCGGAGCCGTAGGCGTGGATCGGAAACATGACGAGGCTGCTCTGCACGGACACGAAGCTGCGCAAACCACTGTCACCGCGTTCGAGTTCCTGGCAGATCAGGCCGTAGGAGACGCTGTTGAGGCCGGCGCAGTCATAGCCGTCGATCGAACTACCGAACAGGCCGAGCTCGGCCACCTGCGGCACGAGTTCCATCGGGAACGTGTGCTGCTCGAAGGCGTCGCGCATCAGGGGAATGACGGCATCGTCGACGAACCGTGCAACGGTCTCCTGGACCATGCGCTCGTCGTCGCTCAACTCGGAGCGGACGTCATAAAGATCGAGGGGATCGAGAGTCGTGTGTGTGTTCAATACGGGATTCCGATACGACGATAAAGCACCGACAGTATCCAGGCCGGCCCTATCATCATCAATTGCAGGTCGCGAATTACGGGGCGCAGACTACCCTGGTTTCGGTGCCCCAGCCATAAGCCGATGATACCCGCGACGAGCAGCCCGATCGATACGCGCAGCGGGGAATAATCCGAGTTTGTGAGCCAGTTCTGAATACCGGCGATGCCCAGCAGGAATGGCAGCATGCCGATGGCCAGCGACACCGAAATAATGAAGTAATAAACGGCGGTGGCCATCAGGAACACCGTGCCCCAGTTCAGCAGCGGGGATATCTCGAAAAACTGGTCGGGGATGGGCAGCGTCCAGAGAATGCCAACGGTTCCGAGAACCACCATTGGCACGGCCGCCCAGTAGATCACCGGGTAGGACAGGTCCTGGTGCGTGTCCTCGTATAGCTGCAGCCAGCTGTCGGTCTCGCTCATGGAAGTTCTCGCCTCGGGGTCCGTCATTCTACATAAGGAGTATCATTTAGCGATCGTTCAGGGAGTGGCGTGTCTAATTCCCTGAGCTTGGGCATCAAGGAGAGAAGTAATGAACAGGAAACTGGCCGGTATCGGCGTTACCGGGCTGGCGGTATTGCTGGCGGGTTGCGAGACGATGGACCCGTATACGGGCGAGACGGAAACCAGCAAGGCAACCAGGGGCGCGCTGATTGGCGCCGCCGCGGGCATCGTGGTGGGGCTGGCATCAGGCGATGACGCGGTCGACCGCCGCCAGCGCGCGCTGATCGGTGCGGGCGTCGGAGCGCTGGCCGGCGGCGCCGTAGGCAATTACATGGACCGCCAGGAAATGAAACTGCGCCAGGAACTGGCGGGTACGGGCGTCAGCGTCACCCGCAACGGCGATCACATCACGCTGAACATGCCGGGCAATATTACTTTTGCCACGGACAGCGCGGACCTCAATTCCGGCTTCTTCGAGGTGCTGGGATCGGTTACCAAGGTCCTGAAAGAGTTCGACAAGACCGTGGTCGAGGTTGCGGGGCATACCGACAGCAGGGGCACCGACGCATATAACCAGGCCCTGTCGGAGCGCCGCGCTCAAACCGTCAGTGACTTCTTCACGGCGCGCAACATTCCGTCGCAGCGTCTGATCACCATCGGGCTGGGCGAATCCATGCCGGTTGCCGACAACCGCACGGCGGAGGGCCAGCAGCTCAACCGTCGCGTCGAGATCACGATGGTGCCAATCACTGCCGGATGACGCGGACATAGAGCGCAGCTACAAGAAAACGGACGACGGCCGGTGGATCGAAGACACCGGCTACGTGATACGACTGATTGCCGACGACAACGACGGCGACTGGCATCAGCGGTTCGTACTGCAGCTGCCCGGGCGCCAGACATTGCTGGTGGCCCACAATCTCGACGTGTCAGAGCGCGTGCCGGTTGGAATGGGCGACCGGGTGAGTGTTCGCGGGCTCTACGAATGGAACGACCGGGGCGGGCTCGTGCACTGGACGCACCGCGATCCGCTGGGTGACGAGGACGGTGGCTGGATCAGCCACCGTCGCAAGACTTACTGCTGATTACAGCGCCATCGAGGAACGCAGTTTCTTGATGGCGTTCACTTCGATCTGACGAATGCGCTCGGCCGACACGCCGTACTCGTCGGCGAGTTCGTGCAGCGTTTGCTTGTTCTCGGTCAGCCAGCGGCTTTCCAGGATGTGGCGGCTGCGATCGTCGAGCGTCGTCAGGGCCCGGTGCATGCGGCCCGTGGCGTCGTTGTGCCAGTCGGTTTTTTCGACCAGCACGGCCGGGTCGGAGTCCGGGCTCGGCAGGTACGCCGCCGGCGTAAACGCGCGCTCGTCATCGGTGTCCGGGGCCGGGTCGAAGATCGCGTCACGCGCGCTCAACCGGCGTTCCATCTCGGTCACTTCCTTCGGCGTGACGCCGAGGTCTTCCGCAACAGCCTGCGTCTCCTCGTGAGACAACCACGCGAGGCTCTTCTTCGACTTGCGAAGATTGAAGAACAGCTTGCGCTGCGCCTTGGTCGTGGCGACCTTGACGATGCGCCAGTTGCGCAGCACGAACTCGTGAATCTCGGCGCGGATCCAGTGTACGGCGAACGACACCAGGCGGACGCCGTAGTCGGGGTCGAAACGCTTGACGGCTTTCATGAGGCCGACGTTACCTTCCTGGATGAGGTCGCCAAGCGGCAGGCCGTAGCCCGTGTAGCCCTTGGCGATATGAACCACAAACCGCAGGTGTGCCATAACCAGCTCGCGCGCCGCCTCGAGATCCTCATGGTCCCGGAACTTGTTGGCGAGCGAGTGTTCGTCTTCCCTGCTTAGGACCGGAATAGCGCCGACCGCGTGGATGTACGCGTCCAGGCTGCCGACCGGGCCGGCGAGAATCGTCTCGTGATTAACTGGTACGACTGCTGTCGTCATTCATAACCTCCCATGTGTGCCGCGTAATTTTAGCACTCGAAGAGTTAGAGTGCTAACAAGCGGGTAAGTTCCGCCGGCGGGGGTGAGAGAAAAGGTATTTAAAACAGAGGGTTACGGAATTAACGCGCGCAATATTATGTTTAATTGCCCTATCTTGGCTCGATTCTCCGCATGTGCCGGGCCGCCGCGAACCATGAGCCAACCAGCCCCAGGAGCACGCCAACACCGAGGATCGCGAGGCTTTCCTCGAGCGACAATGCGAGCACCGAAACGCTGCTCTGGTAGAGCCCGGCGAGCCTGGCGACGGGCTGCTCGAGCAGGAACAGCCCGTAGGCGACGAGTCCAAGCGCCAGCGCCCCGCCAAGGAGTCCGTACCAGAACCCGGACCACAGGAACGGGCGACGGACGAACGCGTTGCTGGCGCCGATCAGCTTGGTGACCTCGATCTCGTCGCGCCGGTTCTGGATGTCGAGCCGGATCGTGTTGCCGATGATCACCACGATGGCGACACCGAGCAGCGTGGCGCCGATGACAATGGCCTGGCGAACGATATCGAGAATTGCGTGGAAGCGCTGCACCCACTCGGTATCCACCTGCACCAGCTCCGCTTCGGGCAGGTTGGCGAGCTCTTCCTGCAGCAGGATCATCGACTGGCTCGTATTGGCCGGGCTGGGGCGAACCACCAGCGTGTGCGGCAACGGGTTCTCGGACAACTGGTCGAGGGCGTCACCGAACCCGGACAGGCGCTTGAACTCATCGAGCGCGTCGGCTGCCTTGATCAGTTGTACGCTCTCGACGTCGGCGCGCTGCCCGATCAGCCGGGCGAGCCCGGCCGCCTCGTCTTCGCGGATGTCGCGCCGGAGATAGATCGAAAAGTCGAGCGCATTGTCCCAGCCGCTGCTCACGGCCTGGGCGTTCTTGACGACCAGGTTGAGCGCCGCGGGTATTGCCAGCGTGACCGCGATCACGAGGATGATCATCAGGCTCGCGAACGGCTGCCGGAACAGCCGGCCCAGCGAGCCGCCAGCGGTGCTGACGTGGCGCGAAAACCAGATCGAGATCGGACCTGACGAGCGCACCGGCGCAACCGCATCGGAATGACGGGTCAGGGCCACCCGACGTCCTCCTCTTCGTGCACGACGAGCTTGCCCGCGTCGAGTTCGATGCGTGGGCAGCCGAGCCGGTCGATCAGCGAGATGTCATGACTCGCGATGAGCAGCGTCACACCAACCTCGTTGAAGCGGCGGAAGATGCGCATGACCTCGAGCGACAGGTCCGGGTCGAGGTTACCGGTCGGCTCGTCGGCGATCAGCAGTTTTGGTCGCGTGACGATGGCGCGCGCAATGCCGACGCGCTGTTGTTCACCGGCCGACAGGGTTTCGGGATTCCTCTTTTCCTTGTGCAACAGTCCGACCTGGTCGAGTGCGGCGCGCACCCGCCGCGCCGCTTCGCGCCGGCCAACGCCCGCGATCACGAGCGGCAGTGCAACGTTATCGGCCACGGGCCGGTCGTAGAGCAGCTTGTGGTCCTGGAACACCATGCCGATCTGCCGGCGGTAGGCCGGAATCTTGCGGCGCTTGACCCGGCGCGTGTTCTGTCCGTCGACGATGACCTGGCCGCTCGATGGACGTTCGATCAGCGCGATGAGCTTGAGCAGCGTGCTCTTGCCCGCGCCGGAGTGACCCGTTATGAACAGCATCTCACCCTTGTCGACCGACAACGTGAGGCCTGATAGCGCCTCCTGCCCGCCCGGGAAACGCTTGGTCACGTCTTCGAGCTGGATCATCATTGGCTGCCGCTCGACAGCAGGGCATCGACAAAGTCCGCGGCGACAAACGGTTGCATGTCATCGACCGACTCCCCAATGCCGATGAACCGCACCGGCACCCCCAGCTTGTCAGCCAGTGGCAGCAGGATGCCACCTTTGGCGCTGCCGTCGAGCTTGGTCACGGTGATCCCGGTCAGACCCAGCGCCTCGTTGAATTTCTCGGCCTGCACCAGCGCATTCTGTCCCTGGCTCGCATCCAGCACCAGCATGACTTCGTGCGGGGCCGTGTCGTCGCGCCGGCCCACGACGCGCTTGACCTTGGCCAGCTCGTCCATGAGTCCCTGCTGGTTCTGCAGCCGGCCCGCAGTGTCCGCAAGCAGCACGTCGACATCACGAGCACGCGCCGCATCCCAGGCGTCGAAAATTACCGCCGCCGGGTCGGCGCCCGGTTGCTGCGCCACAACCGGCACGTCGTTGCGCTCTCCCCAGGCCTGCAATTGCTCAACCGCCGCCGCTCGAAACGTATCGCCGGCCGCGAGCATGACCGACAGCCCCTGGTCCTTGAGACGTTTGGCAAGCTTGCCGATCGTGGTCGTCTTGCCGGCGCCGTTGACGCCGACCATGAGAATGACATACGGACGATGCTCGCCGCCGATCTGCAGCGGCACGGCGACCGGCTCGAGAATGCCGGTCAGCGAGCGGCGCAGACCCTCGCGCAGGGCATCCACATCCTTGAGCTCCCTGCGTGCGAGGCTCTTTTGCAGGTCGGCGATGATGCGTTCGGTCGTGTCTATGCCGACGTCGGCCATGACGAGTTCCGCCTCGAGGTCATCGAGCACGTCCTCGTCGATCTTGCCGCCCGGCGCGAGGTTGGCGAGGTCATAGGTGAGCCAGCTGTCGCCTTTGTTGAGCCGCGCCCGCAGCTTGCTGAGAAACCCCTTGCGAGGCTCGCCATTGTCCTTCTTCGCAAACATCGTTAGTTACAGTCACCAGTCGGCAGCGAATCACCTACACTGTCCGGGTAGCACATTGCATCGACACGAGTTGCGCAGGAAATGGCAAAAAAATCTCGGCCGGGACGGCTGCGTATTGTAGCGGGAAAATGGCGCAGTCGTCTGTTGGATATCGCGGACGTCGACGGCCTGCGGCCGACCGCCGAACGCATTCGTGAAACCCTGTTCAACTGGCTGGCGCCGACGATTGCGGGCAGTCGCTGCCTCGACCTGTGCGCGGGCACGGGCGCTCTCGGTTTCGAAGCCCTGTCGCGGGGGGCGGACGAGGTCGTGTTCGTCGAGAAGTCCGCGGTCGCCGCGCGCATGCTGCGTGCCAATGCCAGGCAGCTGGACGCTGACGGCGCGGAGATCCGCCAGGACGACGCCATTGATTTCCTGGCGAGCGCCGATGGCGAGCCGTTCGACATTGTGTTCCTCGACCCGCCGTTCGCCGCCGCTCTGCACGGCGAATTGTGTAGACTTCTCGCTGAGCGCTCGATGTTGCGGCCCGGTTCGCTGGTCTACATCGAGGAAGACCGCGCAACACCGGCGGTCGAGTTGCCGGCGGGTTGGACCCCGGTCAAATCGAAAACGGCCGGCAATGTACGATACTCGCTCGCAAGGGTGGGCGGCGAAGCATAGAGGAGCCAGTCGATGACAGTTGCAGCGATGTACCCGGGCACGTTCGATCCGATCACGCTCGGGCACGAAGATCTCGTGCGGCGCGCAACCACGTTGTTCGATCGTGTTGTCGTGGCTATCGCGGACAATCCGGGCAGCAAGGCGCCGCTGTTTTCGACCGAGGAGCGCGTGGCCATGGCCGCCAGCGCTCTGGCCGACCTGCCCAACGTCGAGGTCACCGGTTACGCCGGCCTGACCGTAGATTTCGCGCGCGCGAACGACCTGCGCGTAATCATCCGCGGCTTGCGGGCCGTCTCGGACTTCGAATACGAGTTTCAGCTCGCCAACATGAACCGCCACCTGACCGAAGAGGTCGAAACGGCGTTCCTGACTCCGACCGAGAAGTACACGTTTATCTCGTCGAGCCTGGTTCGCGAAGTTGCCGAGCTCGGTGGCGACGTTTCGACGTTCGTATCGCCGGCAGTCAGGGACGCGCTGATGAAGAAATACGGCCGCTAGGTCTGACAGCGCTTGCAGTAGTAGGTACGACGCTGCCCCTGCACGATCGCCGCGATCGGTTGGCCGCAGGAAACACAGGCTTCATCCTCGCGATCGTAGACCGCAAGCTCGTGGCGAAAATAGCCGGGCTCGCCGTCGCCGCCGTAAAAATCCCTGAGCGTCGTACCGCCGGCCTTGATGGCTTTCTCGAGCACTTGCCGAATGGCCGCGGCCAGGGCGTCATAGCGCTGCCTCGAGATGCGGCCCGCCGCCCGCTTCGGATTGATCCTCGCGAGGAACAGTGACTCACTGGCGTAGATGTTGCCAACGCCCACGACGACGGCCGCATTCATGATGAACTGCTTGACGGCCACGCGCCGGCCGCGGGACTTCTGCCACAGCCATTCGCCATCGAACTCGCGGCCAAGGGGCTCCGGGCCGAGGTTTCGAATCAGCCAGTGCCGTGCCGGGTCGTCGGCCCAGTGCAGGGAGCCGAAGCGTCGCGGGTCCCGAAAACGCAGCGACTGACCCGACCCGAGCTCGAGATCGAAGTGTTCGTGCACGGCGGCGGGCGACCCGCGCTCGACAATGAATACGCTGCCGGACATCCCGAGATGGATAATGGCGCTGCCGTCGTGCGTATTGAGCAGCAGGTACTTGGCGCGCCGCCCGACGGAGTCGATCCTGGCGCCGGCGAGCTTCCGGTCGACGCGCTCGTCGACAGGCCAGCGCAACCGGCGCTGACGAATGACGACGCCCTCGATGGTCTGCCCCTCCACAAAGGGGGCGATGCCGCGGCGGCTGGTCTCGACTTCGGGTAACTCGGGCATGGACTGATCTTACTTCAGGAACCGCCTGTAGGAGCCCGCCCCAGCGGGTGCCATCATCAAAAAAGCCCGCGTTGAGCGGGCTTTTTCGAATTCAATGTGCAAGCGAACTATTTGATCTTCGCTTCCTTGTACATCACGTGTTTGCGAATCGTCGGGTCGTACTTCTTGGTCTCCAGCTTTTCGGGATGGAGCTTCTTGTTCTTCGCCGTCGTGTAGTAGTGTCCTGTGCCGGCGCTCGACACCAGCTTGATCTTTTCGCGATTACCTTTGGC
>JASJBB010000166.1 GCA_030066735.1 Woeseiaceae bacterium
TGATGCCGGGGCAGTGTTTGCGAATGGCCTCCTGGAACTCGGCAAACTTCTCGGGGACCGTGCCCGGCGAGCCGTCGTCATACCGCGAGTGATAATGCACCAGCGCTGCGCCGGCCTCGAACGCCGCGTGGGTCGACTCGATCTGCTCGGCGACCGACTCCGGTACGGCCGGGTTGTCGCTCTTGCGCGCGACGGACCCCGTGATGGCCACCGTGATGATGCATGGCTCTGACATGCTTTCCTGCCTCGCTGCGACACTGGTTAGGGCCAGCGTAAACGTCTATGGTACATGCAACAACATCGCGGGAGAGAGTCATGAAAACCACGCTTGGGTTGCTGGTTCTGGCATTACCGTTCGTTTGTGTTGCCGATGTCGTCGTGCCGGTCGACGAGGTCGAGTCGTTCGTCAACGTCCGTCAGGCGCCCGAGGCGGGCACTGAAATCGTCGGCCGGCTGCAAAAAGGGATTCCCCTGAAGCATGTCGCGACCGTCGATGGCTGGCACGAGGTCGAGATTGACAATGAGGGCACGACCGGTTTCGTGAGTGCCGACTGGTCGGTTGTCGTGCCGGAAGAGCAAGAGGTCGAGCAGGTCGAAGAAACGGCTGCGGAGACCTTTGCCGAGGCCGTCGAGGCAGCCGTCGAGGAACCTGCCGAGGAGCCGGTCGTCGAGGAGGTTACCGAGGAGGTCCTCGAGGAGGTTGCCGAGGAGTCAGTCATCGAGGAGGCGGTCGCGGAGCCGGTGCTTGAGCAGGTAGTCGAAGAGGCCGTCGTAGAGGAGGCCGTCGAAGAGGCCGTCGAGGAGTCAGTCGTCGAAGAGGCCGTCGAGGAGGCGACTGACGACGTCGTCGAGCAGGCTGCCGAGGTCGCCGCCGAGAGCACATCCGCCGAGCCCGCCGCTGCCGTCGAGGCGGTGACAGGACCGGCGGGGCCGCCGGGACCAGCGGGTCCGCCCGGGCCTCCGGGGCCGCCGGGCCCACCCGGGCCATCCGGAGCCGGCGGCGCAGGGTCCATTGATGGCGCCCCGGGTTTTCTCGTGCGCTTCAAGGAAGATACGGTCGGTGAGTCGTCGCAGGTCTATGACAACGGCAACCAGATCGGCATCGGCACCACCGAGCCGACGCAGCGACTCGAGGTCAATGGCAACATCCAGATTCATGACCGCAACAGCAGCGTCGCCGGCCTGATGATTACCCAGCAGTCGTCGGGTGACACCGGTTACATCATGCATAACCGTGCGAGCACGCTGACCATCGGAGCCGGGTCGGTCGATCGCATCACGATCGATCGCGAGGGCAGGGTGGGAATCGGCGTTTCCCGCATGGCCCATCCGCTCGAGATTGCTAACGGTGCGCACCTAACGGCGGGCGGCGTCTGGACCAACAACTCGTCGCGGGCCGACAAGGACAACGTCCGTGAGCTAGCGCTTGAGGAGGCCCTGGCCGCGCTCGCCGCACTCGAGCCCGTGAAATTCAACTACCGCACCGAGCAGGGCGAGACGTATGTCGGCTTCATCGCCGAGGACGTCCCGGAACTCGTCGCCACGGGCAGTCGTGACGGGCTGAGCACGATGGACATCGTTGCCGTGCTGACGCGGGTGATCCAGGACCAGCAGCAGCGCATTGAGGAACTCGAAGCGCGCATCGCCGACTGACTTGTCGCACATACTGCAAAACGTGAACGGGACCACGGTCTCGATCCTGCCGCTCGGCGGCATTATCCAGGGTATCGTCACCGCCGATCGCAGCGGTGACTTTGCCGACATCGTGCTCGGCTTCGATACCGAGGCCGAGTACGAGTCCAGGGGCCACCCGTATTTCGGGGCCCTGATCGGCCGTTACGGAAACCGCATCGCCGGTGGGCGTTTCGCCATCGACGGCATCGAGTACGTACTTGGCTGCAACGCCGGCCCCAACCACCTGCACGGCGGTTTCCGGGGTTTCGACAAGGTGCGCTGGCGTGCAAAGTTGCAAGGACAGTCACTGCGACTCGCCTACGTCAGCGCCGATGGCGAGGAGGGCTACCCGGGCGAACTCACCGTGACCGTCGACTACGCGCTCGATGACACCGATGCGCTGCGTATCGACTACCGCGCAACGACGACACGCAGCACACCGGTCAATCTCACGAGTCACCCGTACTTCAACCTGGCCGGGCACGATGCCGGCGCCGTGTATGGCCACCGGCTCGAAATATTTGCCGACTCCTATACGCCCGTGGACGAGGAACTGATTCCGCTGGGCAATGTCGAGGGTGTGCAGGGCACGCCGCTGGACTTTCGCACACCGATGACCATCGGCGAGCGCATCATCGACGATCACCCGCAACTGCTGCGCGCGGGCGGCTACGATCACAACTGGGTGCTAGACCGGCCTGCCGGCGAACCGCGGCTGGCGGCCCGCGTCACCGAACCCGTGAGCGGCAGGGTCATGGAGGTATTGACGACCGAGCCGGGACTGCAGTTTTACTCGGGCAACTCGCTGGACGGCATGCGGGGCAAGGGCGGCGCCGCGTACGGACCGCGGTCCGGGTTCTGCCTGGAGACGCAGCACTTCCCGGACTCTCCGAACCAGCCTGCGTTTCCTGCAACGATTCTCGAGCCCGGCGACCTGTACGCATCGACGACGATTTACCGTTTCTCTACAATCGCTGCAGGTTCGTAACCGGCTGCCCGCATTGCGTCTCGAGAACTGTTATCGCACCAGCGACTTTCGCAAGCTTGCGAAAAAGCGCCTGCCCGCACCGATTTTTCACTATATCGACGGCGGCGCCGACGACGAGATTACCCTCGCCCGCAACACGGACGCGTTCGAAGCCGTCGACCTCGTGCCCAACGTGCTTGCCGGTGTAGACGAGATCGACATGTCGGTCACTGTCCTGGGCGCGAAGCTCGATATGCCCCTGTTCTTCTCGCCAACCGCGATGCAGCGCCTGTTTCATCACGACGGCGAATTTGCCATTGCCGATGCCGCGGCCAGGTACGGCACGCTGTTCGGCGTGTCGACGATCGGTACGCGCAGCATCGAGGAGCTCGGTGCGCGCAACGACGCGCCGAAACTGTTCCAGATCTATGTGCACAGCGATCCGGGCCTGACCTCGGAGCTGATTGCTCGTTGCAAGGCAGCCAACTTCAGCGCGCTCGCGCTGACCGTCGATACCGTGGTCGCGGGCAATCGCGAGCGCGACTACCACACCGGCATGACCACTCCGCCGAAGCTGACGCCGCGCAGCCTGCTGAGCTTTGCGACGCATCCGGCGTGGACCTTCAACTACCTGCTGCGCGAGAAATTCGACCTGCCGAACATCGCATCCGTGCTTGCAGCAGGATCACAAAAGAACTACTCGGTCATCGATTACATCAATACGCAAATGAAGCGCACGATCGACTGGGACGACGCGGCGGAGATGATCGCGGAATGGGGTGGCCCGTTTGCGATCAAGGGGGTCATGTCGGTCAACGATGCCCGCCGCGCGGTCGACGTCGGCGCCAGCGCCATCATGATCTCCAACCACGGCGGCCGGCAGCTCGACGGCTCGCGCGCGCCGTTCGACCAGCTCGCCGCAATCCTCGACGCGGTCGGCGGCGAGATCGAGGTGATTGTCGATGGCGGTATTCGTCGCGGCACGCACGTGCTCAAAGCCATGGCCATGGGCGCGACTGCCTGCTCGGGCGGGCGCATGTACCTGTATGCGCTCGCGGGCGCAGGGCCTGCCGGTGTCGACCGGGCGATGGGACTGTTGCGCGACGAAATCGAGCGTAACATGCGGCTCATGGGCTGTTCGTCGATGGCCGAACTGCGGCCGTCCATGGTGGCGACCCGTCGCTGAACGGCGACAGCATAGATGTCAAATGCACGCGTAATCGACGCGCGATGTCGATATAGTGACTGAATGATACGCAATCGCATTTGGGCACTCATCACCATCCTGGCGCTTGGCGCGCTACTCGCAAGCTGTGGCGGAGGTGGCTCCGGCGGCAATAACAACCAGCCACCACCACCACCTCCACCGCCTCCGGCAACGGGCGGGCTGGACGCGCGGCTGAACAACCTGACCTGCGTGGCGCCCGCGCGTGCCGCGGTGGGCACGATTCAGGTGGTAAACGCCTTTCCCGGCCTCCCCAGGATCAGTTCGCCGACCAAGATGCTCGTCGAGCCTGTTGCTGACCCGCGCTGGTTCGTACTGCGCAAATCGGGCCAGCTTGTCGTGTTCGATCCTGACGATGCTACCAGCGTGTCGACGTACCTAGACCTGTCCGGCGTGGTCCGTACGGACTCGGAAGGCGGGCTGCTCGGCATGGCGTTCCACCCCGACTACCCGGGCGTGCCCGAGGTATTTCTCTATTACACGATCGACGGTCCCGGCGGCGTTCCCATGCGCTCCGTCATCTCTCGATTCATCCTCGACGACGTCGCGTCCCCAAGCGCCCCGGGCGCCGGCACCGACGAAGAGGTCATCATCGAGATCGACCAGTTCGCCGACAATCACAACGGTGGCGATATCGCGTTTGGCGCGGACCGGCTGCTGTACATCGGGTTGGGCGACGGCGGCGGTGGCGGCGACCCGCGAGAAACCGGCCAGGACACGACCAACCTGCTTGGGTCGATGTTGCGCATCGACGTGATCGGCACGGGCGCCGGTTACAACATCCCGGGCAGCAACCCGTTTGCGGCGCAGCCCAAGTGCAACTCAACCGAGGTCAACGGTAACAACTGCCCCGAGATCTACGCCTGGGGCCTGCGCAACCCGTGGCGCTGGAGTTTCGACCAGCCGACGGGTGACCTGTGGCTGGGCGACGTCGGGCAGGGGTCCTGGGAGGAGGTCGACCTGATTGAATCAGGTGGCAACTACGGCTGGGACTGCCGCGAAGGCGCGCACGACTTCGAGACCGCTGGCTGCAGCGGCCCGTTCATCGACCCGGTCGCCGAGTACGACCACAGCGTCGGTGTCTCGATAACGGGTGGATTCGTCTACCGGGGTACGGCTATCGTCGGCCTGGCTGGCCGGTACGTGTTTGGCGACTTCGCGTCGGGCCGCATCTGGGCGCTGGAATCTGACGGCGCCGGCGGCTATACGACCGAGGAACTCATCAGCAGCGGAACCAATCCGTCGTCGTTCGGCCTCGACCAGGACGGCGAGCTCTATTTCACGGACTACGGCGGCGGCCGCATCATGCAACTCGTAGAGACCGGCGGCGGCGCCGACCTCGTGCCCGACCAGCTGTCTTTGTCGGGTTGCGTCGACCCGGGCGACACGGCGCAGCCTTATGACGGTCTGGTTCCGTACGCCATCAACGCGCCATTCTGGTCCGACGGCGCACAGAAGGACCGCTACATCGGGTTGCCGAATGGCACGACGATTTCGATCGACGCGGCCGACGACTGGGTCTTCCCACCGGGCACCGT
>JASJBB010000167.1 GCA_030066735.1 Woeseiaceae bacterium
CGAAACCGGAAGCCAAGCCGGCGCCGGAGCCTGCGCCGGAACCCAAGGCCGGGAAGAGCAAGCCGAAAGCGGCTGCCAAGCCTGAGCCGAAACCGGCACCCGAAGCCGCCGCACCGGTTGACGACATCGTGCCGAATCGCGATGAAGCCCTGTCGCGGGTCGATGATGACCTCGGCGACGCGTTTGGCGGCGATGACACCAGTTTTACCGAGACGATGACCGGCATCGTTGAGACGGTTACCAAGTCGTTGAAGCCGAAAAAGAAGGACAAGCCGGCGGCCGACGAAGCCTCGGCATCGTCGTCGGCGATGGCCATCGAGTCGGCTCCCGCGACGGACGGGACCGGCGGCTCGATGCTCACCGATCCGAAGATTCTCGGCATTGGCGCCGTCGCCGTCGTGGCCGTTGTTAGCATCGCAATCTGGGCGTTCAGCGGCTCGGACGAGACGACGGGGCCGGCGCCTGAACCGCTCGCCGGCGAGACCGCTCCGGCGGCCGAGGCGCTCCCGCCGGTCAGCGAGCCCGTTGCGGAGCCGGTCGACGAGTCGGTCCTGCAAACCGAAGTCGTCGTTCCCGAGGCGCTCGGCGTGAGCGATCTCATCGATGAAGCCCGTGAGCTGGCTGCCGCCGGACAGATCTTTGCGCCCGAGGGCAACAACGCCATCGAGGTGTATTTGACCGCGCTCGACATTGCGCCCGGTGACGCAGTCGCGCAGCAGGGCCTCGAAGAATCCATCGATCAGTCCCTGGGCCTGGCGGAAGCGGCCGTGCTCGAGCGCCGCGCAGACGACGCACTCGCCGCCTTGCGGGCGGTCGAACTGGCCGAGCCCGGCAATTCACGGTTGCCGTTCCTGCAGGCGCAGGTATCCCAGATGCAGCTGCGGGCCGCTCTTGACGACGCCCGCGCCGCAATCAGAGACGGGCGCTTCGAAGACGCACAGTTGGCCATCGATTCAGCTCGAGGTCTCGACGTCGCCGACAGCAGCGAAATTGCTGTGGTGGTTGACGAATTGAGCACGGCCCTGTCCAACCAGCGACTGGACGAAGTACTGGCGCAGGCAAATGCGCGTCTCGAGGAAGGCAACCTGATCGCGCCGTCCAATGACAATGCCCGCTACTACTTCGAACTCGTACTCAGCAATGATCCCGAGAATACGGCGGCACGCCAGGGTCTCGCGGTCATTGCGAGCAGGCTGGTTCTGCAGTCGCGCGAGCAGATCGACCAGGGCAATTTCGACGACGCCGAGGCGCTGCTGATCGACGCGCGCCGTCTGGATCCGGCAAGCAGCGAGCTGGCCGCAGCGACGGTCGCGCTCAGCGACGCCCGCCAGCGTCGTGCACAGGAGATCCAGGCCGCCCGCGATCGCGCTGCAGAAGAACGCGCTGCGGCCGAACAGGCGGCTGCGGAACGAGCAGCCGCAGAACGTGCCGCGGCCGAACGCGCCGCTGCGGAACAGATGGCGGCCGATCAGGCAGCCGCGGAACGACTGGCGGTCGAACAGCCTGCCGCGGATCAGGTAGTATCGGAGCAGGCGCCCGCGCAGCAGACGGCCAGTCCGCCACCGCAGCAGTCGCAGACAGTCATTGATGAGCCGGTTGCCCAGCAGGCTGCCGTTCAGCAGCCGGTCGCCGAGCAGCGTTTCCCGCAACAGCCAGCCGCTAGCGGCGCCGTGGCGGGCGCCGGGGGCGCGGTCGAAAACAGTTCGCCTGCGCCCGCGGCAAGCCTGGCGCAGGCGACGCCGGTTTCCGTGAGTTCGCTCAAGCGCACCAAGTACGTTGCGCCCAAGTACCCGCGCGCGGCCCAGCGCCGCGGCCTGTCGGGATGGGTCGACGTGGTGTTCACGGTCGATATCGACGGCAGCGTTGTCGACGTGTCGGTACGCGATTCGAATCCCGGCGAGACCTTTGTCAGCGCCGCGATCAATTCGGTCGAGAAATGGGAGTTCGAGCCGGTGATCGAAGACGGCGTCGCGATCCAGAAGCGGGCCGCCGTGCGCATGATGTTCGCGATCCAGTAATCGGTTACATCGGATACCACTGACCGATTGGAAAATAAAAATTTCCGAATTGGACTAGTTCATGGATTCCAAGTAGTCTAAGTTTCTCCGGAACCTCTGAAGGGAGCGCGTTTCTTGGAAGCTCAGACCGCTGACGTAGCCCGAAAACCAGCGAGAAAACAACAACAAAGAAGCATCGTCACGCAGCAAAAACTGCTCGATGCGGCTATCGAGGCGTTCTCCGAGAATGGCTTTAAGGGCACTTCCACACGCGATATCGCGGAACGCGCCGGTGTACACCACCCGCTGATCACGTATCACTTCAAGAACAAGGAACAGCTCTGGCGAGAGGCCACGGATCGCATCTTCCGCGAATTCAACGTCTCGCTCGTCAAAGCCATGGACGAAATTCCGGACATCGATCCCAAGGCCAAGGCCGAGACGTTTGTGGGGACCTACCTGCACTACTCACGCAGTCAGCCCGCCCTGCACCGGATCATCCTGCAGGAGGCGAACTGCCCGAGCGAGCGGCTGGACTGGCTCGTCGAACACCACCTGCGGCCCTTGTATGACGAGGTGCACACGGCCATCGCGGGCATGCAGCAAATCGGGATCGTCCCGGCAGGCAGCCCGGCCCTGCTATTCAACATGATCCGCGTGTGTGCGGGCGGTCTCGTCGCCCTGAAGCTGGAACTGAAACAGACCAGCGACATCGACCTCGATTCCGACGAACAGATCGCAGAGCTCGCCGACCTGATCATCCGCGTCTTCTTCCCGGGCGAACAGCCCAGCCTCGGCTAGCGATCGGCGAGGATTTTCTGCACCTGGGCTACGATCGACAACGCGATCGGTCCGGGCCCGCGCGCGCCGATATCCAGTCCTGCCGGACCGAAGAGCCGGCCCTCCAGGCCAGCGGCCTTGTCGCCGAGTTCCGCCAGCAGGCGCTCGCGTCGATGCTGCGGCCCGAGCAAACCGACATACGGTATTGCGGTCGCCGCAAGCTGGCCGAGGTAGGCCCGGTCACTGACGAGGTGATGGCTCATCACGATCGCGGCATCGTAACGCTCGAGCTCGAGCGTCGCAGCCAGCTCCTCGACGGGCTGGCAGCTCGTGGCAACGGCGGCGGAAAAATCCCCGCTTTGCAGGTAGGCGGGACGATGATCGGCCACGGTGCAGCGCCAGCCGAGTTCGGCGGCGAAACGCACCACGGGCTCCGCATCCAGACCCGCCCCCAGCACCAGTAGCTGCGGCGGCGGCTGCACCCGCAGATTGATGACGCCAATATCGTCGGCATCGACCTGCAGTGTCAGCTCCTGCGGCGTATCCCCGCGCAGGATGTCGGCGATCGTCGCAAACGGCTCATAACCCGCCTCGGGCCGCAGCGGCTGCAGCACCATGCGCATGAGACCATCGCAGCCCACGCCCATGCCCCAGAGCTCGTCATCGTCCTGGCCCAGGTCGTAGGTCGCCACCTGCGGCTTGCCGCTGTCGAGAACCTGGCCCGCGCGCACGGCCAGGTCGCCTTCGAGGCAGCCGCCCGAGAGCATGCCGCGAAACACGCCGTCACGATCGACGAGCATCTGGGCGCCGGCCTTGCTGTAGGTGGATCCTTCTGTTGCGAAGACGGTCACGAGCACCAGCGGCTCACCGCGGTCGCGGCGCTGGTCATAGAATTCGAGTAGCCTGGTCGCGTTCAAATCGTTCGCCCTTGAAACCGGCCCGGGACGACCCACATCGTGGGTCTGGCACAAGGAGATGGATTATGAACCAAACCGCGACTCATCCCATAGCGATTACCGAATCGCAGTTTGCCGACGAGGTGCTGAATTCCGACCAGCCCGTGCTCGTCGATTTCTGGGCCGAATGGTGCGCTCCCTGCCGGGCCCTGGCGCCGGTCATGGAATCGCTGTCGCAGGACTACGAGGGGCGCGCCAAGATCGCCAAGCTCGACGTCGACTCGAACCAGCAGATAGCAATGCAGTTCGGAATCCGTTCGATTCCGACCGTGATGCTGTTTCACAACGGCCAGGTCGTCGACTCGTTCATCGGCGTGCAACCGAAAGCCGCCTACGAGCAGGGCCTCGACAAGGTCGTCTGAGGACAATCACGCTGCCGGGCGGCAAGCGTACAGGTACAGCATTTCCATGCACAGTGCGGCTGCCGCCAGCGCCGTGATCTCGCCCACGTCATAGGCGGGCGCGACTTCGACGACGTCCATGCCGACAATGTTGACGCCCGCGAGACCGCGCAGGATGGACAGCGCCTGGTGGGTCGTGAGGCCGCCGCAGACCGGGGTGCCGGTGCCGGGCGCACAGCTCGGATCCAGGCAATCGATATCGAAGGTCAGGTAAACGGGCCGGTCGCCTACGACCGACCTGATCTTGTCGACGATGGCATCGATGCCGTTGTCATGCACCCATGGAGCGTCGAGCACGTTGAAGCCCAGCGTATCGTGATTGGTCGTGCGCAGCCCGACCTGCACCGAAGTCGCGGGATCGACCAGCCCCTGCTTCGCCGCGTGGAAAAACATCGTGCCGTGATCGATCCGGCCGTCTTCGTCGGCCCAGGTATCGCTGTGGGCGTCGAAGTGGATCAGCGATAGCGGTGCGCCGAACTTTTTCGCGTGGGCCTTCAGCAATGGATAGGCGACGAAATGGTCGCCGCCCAGCGACAACAGCCCCGGTCCCTGGCCGATGATGTCACTCGCATGTTTTTCGATCTCGTCGGGCACCTGCTGCGGCCGGCCAAAATCGAAAAAGCAGTCGCCATAGTCCACGACGGCGAGTTTGTCGAACGGGTCAAACTCCATGCCATAGGGCCGTTCCCAGGCCATGATGGATGACGCCGCACGGATCGCCCGGGGGCCTAACCGGGCGCCCGGACGATTTGTCGTCGCGGTATCCAGGGGTACGCCGGTGACCGCAACGTCGACGCCATTGAGATCGCGCGTGTACTTGCGGCGCATGAACGACAGCGCGCCTGCGTAGGTAGGTTCGGGCGTCGTCCCGTACAGGTCTTCACGCAATATCGCGTGGTCGCCGCCATGCTTGTCGGTCACGTTGTCCCCTCAGAGATTCTTGATCGCCTGCTGCGTCAGGTCGAGGCACTTCCAGGCCTTTTCGAGCAACTCGTCGGCCTCGTCCCTCGAGAGCGTAAACGGCGGCGCACACACTATGGTGTCGCCGACGGCGCGCATGACCAGGCCATTGTCGACCAGCAGATCACGGCAAATCGTACCCACGCCCTGCTTCTCGTCGAAGCGTTCGATCGGGTCCTTCGACTTGACGATTTCCAGCGCGCCGAGCAGGCCGACCATGCGAGTCTCGGCAACCAGCGGGTGCTCGCCGAGCCTGGCCCAGCCCTGCTG
>JASJBB010000168.1 GCA_030066735.1 Woeseiaceae bacterium
GAGCAGATCGATGTGCTGTTCCCCGAGCCGGCCGCCTTCGTCGTGCAGTTCCAGCCCGGGCAGGACGATACCCTGATCGTCACGTTCGACGGCGAGGCCATCGAGACCGTGTTGCGCAACGCGGGGCAGACCGTGTGGGGCAGTGAGCGGCCGCTGACGCTGGTCTGGCTCGGCATAGACTGGGGCGGCGGTGAGCGCAATATTCTCGGGGCCGCGGACGCGCCGGCGATGGACGCGCCCGCAGACGATGCCGAGACACTGCTCAATGCCGATCTGTCCGAGCTGCTTCGCGAGCGCCTGCTAGCCGTTGCCGATCGACGCGGGGTGCCGATCGTGCTGCCGTTGCTGGATGCGGAGGACCTGGAGCAGGTGACCTACGCGGACTTGAGGGGCGGTTTCGATGAAGTGATCCTGGCGGCTTCCGAGCGCTACCAGGCAGATTCGATCCTGATCGGCGTCATGGATGCCGAGGCAATCGAACCAAATCGCTGGCGCTACTACTTCGGCCCCGAACGCCGCGACTGGCTCGGCGAGCCCGAGCAGATCGTGCCGCTGGTGGCGGACATGCTGGCGGCAGAATTTGCAATCCAGGGGGATGCGCCCCTGCGTACCGTTGCGCTGACCGTCGCCGGTATCGAGACGGTCGATGCCTATGCAGACCTGCAGCAGCGGCTGCGCGAAGTCCGGGTGATCGAGCGGCTCGCCATCGAGCGCGTAGACGGGGACCGCATCAGCTACTCCGTCGATGTGCGCGGCGGCGGCGAACGCCTGGCTCGCGCGTTACGTTTCGCGGGCTTTCTCGAGGATGAGCGAATCGACTATGGTACCGGGTTCGGGACGGATCCTTACGCTCTCGTCCCGACCCTGAACTTCTACTACGAACCGCGCTAGCCCCTGGCCTGACGCCATGTCCCTGTCCTGGTTGCCGAATGCCATTACCGGACTACGGATCCTCCTGATCCCGCCCGTGCTGTGGTTTATCCTGAGCGGGAGCTATCGTGAAGCGCTGGCGCTGTTCGTGATTGCCGGCTTCTCGGATGGCCTCGACGGTTTTCTCGCGCGCCGCTACGGCTGGCACTCGCGCCTCGGCGGCCTTCTGGATCCTCTCGCTGACAAGCTCCTGGTGGCAGGCATGTTCGTCACGCTGGCGTACGTCGGCGCGATCCCGCTTTGGCTCACGCTCGTCGTCGTTGGACGCGACGTCACGATCCTGGGCGGGGCGACCGCCTACAATCTCCTGATCCGACCGGTCCAGGGAGAACCGACAATGATCGGCAAGTTCAACACGGCGATTACCTTGACGTACGTCTTCATGGTCCTGTGTCGGCTGGCGACAGGCTGGCCGCCGGAGCCGGTGCTCATCGTGCTGGGGGCGGCGACCTTCGTGACGGTGGCGATCAGCGGTATCGACTACGTTGTTTCGTGGTCCGGCCGCGCCCGCAAAGAGGGAACCCGTTAATGGCAGCAAACCTGCGCCTCAACTGGCTTATTGCCGTCGCGATAATCGGTTGGCTCGTCTACCTGCTGGCGCCGATCCTCACACCGTTCGTTGCCGCCGCCCTGTTCGCCTACCTGGGCGACCCGTTGGCGGATCGCCTGGAGCGGCTGCGGCTGCCACGCAGCGCCGCCGTGGTAACGGTATTCGTGCTGACCTTTCTCGTCGTCGCGCTGCTCGTCATCCTGATCGGCCCGCTCGTCCAGAAACAGGTGGCCGCGCTTGTCGAGGCGCTGCCGGGGATTGCGGAGAAAGTCGAGCAGGACTGGCTGCCCCGCGTCACCGATGTGCTCGGTATCGAGGTCGGCGATGATATCGGCATCGGCGCGTTCCTCGCGCGCTACAGCGAGATGGCGGGGGAGTGGGGCGGCAAGCTGCTCATGGGCGTGTCGAAGGGCGGAAGCGCTGTCATGACTGCAGTAATCAGCCTGTTTCTCATTCCCATTCTGACCTTCTACATGCTGCGTGACTGGGACGGCATCATGCTGCGCCTCGGATCACTCGTACCCGTGAGCCAGCAGGAGACCGTGTTCTCGCTGGCACGCGAGACCGACGAGATGCTCGGAGCATTTCTGCGCGGCCAGGTACTCGTCATGATTGCCCTGTCGGTGCTGTACACCATTGGTTTGAGCATCTCGGGCGTCGAGTATGCGCTCGCGATCGGCGTCGTATCGGGGCTGGTCAGCTTCGTGCCGTACCTGGGACTCGTGTTCGGCATCACGCTAGCGTCGCTGACGGTCGCGCTCGAACCGGCGCCACTGTGGCCGCTGGTCGGCGTGCTGGTGACGTTCACCGTGGCACAGCTCATCGAGGGATCGATCCTGACGCCGAAGCTCGTCGGCGACCAGATCGGGCTGCACCCGGTCATCGTGATTTTCGCCATCGCCGCCGGTGGCCAGTTGTTCGGCTTTTTCGGCGTGCTGCTGGCGCTGCCGGCTGCTGCCGTGCTGTCCGTGCTGACGCGCTTCGCATACGACCGGTATCTCAAGGAACATCCCGAGGTCGTCGAGCAACTCGAAGACGAACTCGCCCGGGACCGGGACAAGGCATGAGCCAGCTTGCGCTGCCGCTGAAGCTCGCCGATCACGCCATCTTCGAGAGCTTCCATGCCGCCGGCAACGAGACCACGGTCGCGGCGCTGGAACGGCTGGCCGTCGCGCGCGGTGGTGGCGCATGGATCTGGGGCGCCGGCGGTACCGGCAAGACCCACCTCCTGCAGGCCGTGTGCGCGAGTGCAGGCGATTCGGCAATGTACCTGCCGCTCGGTGAGCTCAGGGGGGCAGATCCGGCGCTGGTCGACGGGCTCGAGGAACGGGCGCTGATCTGTATCGATGACGTCGACCGCGTTGCCGGGGACCGGAGCTGGGAGCAGGCGCTCTTCAGGCTCTACAACGCACTGGCCGAGCGCGGCCGGGCCTTGCTCGTCGCGTCGACGGCCTCGCCCCGGGAGTCCGGCTTCCTGCTGGCCGATCTCGACAGCCGCCTGAAACAACTGCCCGTGTTTCGGCTGAGTGTCCTGGACGACGCCGACCGCGCGGATGCGCTTCGCCTGCGGGCCCGGCATCGTGGCCTCGATCTGCCGCGGGAAACGGCGAGCTACCTGCTGAAGCGAAGTCGACGCGACATGAAGAGCCTGTATGCGCTGCTCGACACCCTTGATTCGGCCGCCCTGTCACAGCAGCGGCGGCTGACCGTGCCCTTTGTTCGGGGCGTGCTCGAAGCCGGGTCCTAGCCCACCGCCTGGCCCACCGCCTGGCCCGCGAGCCGGAGCGCCGTGCGCGCGACGCGTTGTCCGAGCGCAGCGGCCAGCATTCGTTCCTCGTCACTCAGGCTGTCGCCCGGCCCACGATTGAAACTGACGTGCGAGGCACCGTAGGGCGTGCCGCCCGTGCGCGTCGTCGTGAGCTCGCCTTCCGTGTAGGGAAGGCCCGTAATGAGCATCCCGTGGTGCAGCAAGGGGATTGCCATGGTCAACAGCGTGGTTTCCTGGCCGCCGTGCAATGAACCCGTCGAGGTGAACAGTCCGGCCGGCTTGTCGACCAGCGCACCCGCGAGCCACAGCTCGGTCGTGCCGTCCCAGAAGTGCTTCATGGCGGCGGGCATGTTGCCGAAATGGGTCGGCGCGCCGAGAACGAGGCCGGCACAGGACCGCAGATCGTCGAGACTGGCGTACGGCGGACCCGCTTCGGGTATCTCATCGAGCGTGGCGCTCGTATCGGCAGACACGGGCGGGACCGTCCGCAGTTTTGCGGTGGCCCCGGGCGTCCGGTCGATTCCGGCCATTACCTCGCGCGCCAGCGCTTCTGTCATCCCGTGCCGGGAGAAGTAGAGAACGAGAATGTCTGCTGCCATGCTGCCTGCCTCGTCTAGGCGAGCAAGGCGAGCACGTTTTCCGGCGGCCTGCCAATGACGGCGCGCGGATTGGCGGCGTTGCTCGTGTCGACGACGATCGGGCGCTCGATGACGCGGGGGTGATGGCTGAGCCAGGCGGCCAGCCCGGCGTCGTCATCGAGGTCGGGCAGATCGCTGGCTTCGCGGAATTCGGCCTCGCCGCGCCTCAAGAGCCCGTTTACGGGAATTTCGAGGAGTTTGGCGAGCTCGAGCACGCGCGGCCCGTCGGGCGGTGTATCCAAATACGCAACAATTTCGGCTGAGATTCCTGCATTCTCGATTAACTCCAGGGTTTTCCGTGACTTGGAGCACCTTGGGTTGTGATAGATCGTGATTGTCATGGTGTGACTTTAGCAACACTTTGGCCGCGGAAAAACCGCGTCAGGCAAGCTTGACGGCCGCCGTAAGCCCTTGTTAATTTTCCGTGTTGTTTACGCAACAACCCGCCTTCTCTTGATGTTTCGATTGCAATCCCTTATTCCGATCCTGGCTGCGCTGGCCATCTGCCTCGTTGCGATGTCGGCCTGCGAGACAGCGCCGCCTGTCCAGGAGATGAGCGATGCGCGCCAGGCGATTGCGGTCGCCCGTGAAGCCGGCCCGGACGCCGATGCGGCGCGCGAACTCGAAAGTGCGGAAACCTATCTCGAATCTGCAGAGCAGGAACTGAGCCAGCGCAACTATTCGCAGGCGCGGGACGATGCACTCGAGGCCAAGGCGCATGCCATGCGCTCGCTCAAGATGTCGGAATCGACAACGCCACCCCCGTATAACTAAGCCCGGCATTCGAATTACAGCGTGAGCGACTCCAATATTGTCGAGCTCAGGACGGCGCGCCTGTTTACGGTCAGTGGCAGGGTGCAGGGCGTCTGGTTCCGCGCATCGACGCGTCGCGAGGCGGAGCGCCTGGGTATCACGGGGTACGCAATCAATCTCGATAGCGGCGATGTCGAGGTATACGCAGTCGGTTATCCACGCGAACTCGCGCAACTGGAGGCATGGCTCCGGGAAGGACCGCCGCAAGCCGACGTGGCGACCGTCGAGCGACGCGACGTGCCGATCGAGACCGCGGACGGATTCATTACCGGCTGATCCTCAGGCCTTGAACCACTTGCCCGTGAGCCTGTCGAGGACCTTGTTCGGATATTTGCGCTTGCCAAGGCTGCCGTTGTAACGCCCGAGCGCCCGCATCAGGTCGCCTTTTTCCTTGTCCAGATAGAACTTCAGGATCGTGCAGCCGTAGCGCAGGTTGGTGTCGATGTGCAGCAGGTTGTCGCCGGGGCGGCCAATTTCATCGAGCCAGAACGGCATGACCTGCATGAGCCCGAGTGCGCCGGCTACCGAGACGGCGTAGCGATCGAAGTTACTCTCGACATCGATGACGGCAAGCACGAGTTCCGGTTCGAG
>JASJBB010000169.1 GCA_030066735.1 Woeseiaceae bacterium
GCAGTGGTTTCCCCGGCACCGCCCAGTTGGCGAGGTTGGCGTTCTGGTCAACCTGCAGCCCGCCCATGATCGCCACGTCGACGTGACCGCCGCGGATCATGGCAAAAGACGACGCGCTGTCGAAGTAGCTGGCGCCCGGCAATGCCGTTACGGGGATCTTGCCGGCATTCACCGGAAAGTCGAGCGCGCCACCGCCGCTAGGCTCCGGTCCGACGCCGAGCATGCCGTTCTCGGTGTGCATGATGATGCCGCTTTCCGGCGTGATCAGGTCAGCCACCAGCGTCGGTATGCCGATGCCGAGATTCACGACATCACCCGCTTCTAGCTCGGCGAGCGCAGCGCGCGCGATTTTCATCCTGGTCTCGTCGACCTTCTTGGAGCTGCTCTCGATCGACGCCGACGAACCGAGGTCCTCGGGCGTGACGTTTGCCTGCACCAGGTAGTCGACGAAGCAGCCCGGGGTATGCACATGCTCGGGTTCGATCTCGCCAATCGGTACGATGTGCTCTACTTCCGCGACGACGGTCTTGGCCGCGGTCGCCATCGCCTGGTTGAAGTTGTTCTCGGTCATTCGATACTGCAGGTTACCTGCCGAATCCCCCCGCCACGCTCGAATAAAAGCTACGTCACCGACGATCGGGTCCATGAGAACCATGTTCTTGCCATTGATGACCCGGGTTTCACGGTCCTTGGCAAGCAGCGTGTCCGCCGACGTCGGCGTGAAAAACCCGCCGAGACCGGCGCCGCCGGCACGAAGCGCCTCGGCCAGGCTGCCCTGCGGGATCAGCTCCGCCTCGATGTCACCACTCTGTGCGGCCGCGACGGCTTCCGGGTTGCTGGTAAAGAAGGAGCCGATGCCCTTCCTGATCTGGCCGTTTCGCAGCAGGCGGCCACCGCCCAGGCCAACCTCACCGATGTTGTTGCCGATGTAGGTCAACCCACCGGTGCTGGTCTCCGCAAGCGCATGAAGCAGGTGCACCGGGTTGCCGGTCATGCCGAAACCGCCGACCAGCAGCGTGTTGCCGTCGGCTACGAGCTCTGCCGCTTTCTCGGCAGAAATCACCGGGACTGTCTTCATATACGCACTTTGGAAATCAGGGGCCGATCACAGACTGTAGTTTGCCATGCATCGGCCGCCAGCCGGTATGTACTTCGAGGAAAACGGCGCGAGAAGCGACGATTACCCGCCAGAGCGAGCAGCTGCTGACAACCATCTCAAACGTAACTGTTGTCACCGCTTCGGCGTGTGGGGCACCCTTTGGTCTGAGCAGCCTCAGAGCTGCGCTTCGCTCAATACCGATGTTCAAAAAGATTCTCGTCGCCAATCGCAGCGAGATCGCGATCCGCGTGTTTCGCGCGGCGCGTGAGCTGCACATTCCTTCTGTCGGTATTTACTCGGCCGAGGACCGCCTGACCCTGCATCGTTTCAATACCCGGGAGTCGTACCAGGTCGGCGCGGGCAAGAAGCCGATCGATGCCTACCTGGACAAGGAGGACATCATCCGGATTGCGCTGTCGTCGGGTGCGGACGCAGTTCACCCCGGTTACGGGTTCCTGTCCGAGAATCCCGATTTCGCGCGGATGTGCGCCGAAGCAGGCATCACCTTCATCGGCCCGACGCCCGAGACCATGCAGCGACTCGGTAACAAGGTCGAAGCGCGCGCAATCGCTATCGAGGCCAATGTGCCTGTCATGCCGGCGACGGCGCCCTTGCCCCAGGATGACGCAGAGATTCTCCGGCTCGCCAGGAAGATCGGTTTCCCCGTCATGCTCAAGGCGAGCTGGGGCGGCGGAGGGCGCGGGATGCGCGTCATCGAGGAGGAGTCCGGCCTGCTCGAACAGGTTGCTGTGGCACGTCGCGAGGCGGCTGCCGCCTTCGGCAACGACGAGGTCTACCTCGAAAAGCTGGTGCGTAATGCCCGCCATGTCGAGGTCCAGATCGTTGGCGACACGCACGGCCAGGTTGTGCACCTGTTCGAGCGCGACTGCACGGTGCAGCGACGGCACCAGAAGATCGTCGAGAGAGCACCCGCGCCCTACCTGTCAGAGGGCCAGCGGGACGAAATCACGTCTGCAGCGGTCCGGCTCGCGCAGTCGGTGCAGTATCAGAACGCGGGTACCGTCGAGTTCCTGCAGGATGTCGACACGGGCGAGTTCTATTTCATCGAGGTCAACCCGCGTATCCAGGTCGAGCACACGGTTACCGAGCAGATCACGGGCCTCGACATCGTCAAGTCGCAGATCCGGATCGCTGCGGGCGCGAAAATCGGTGATCTCGAGGAATCCGGGATTCCCGCGCAGGACGATATCCGGATGCGCGGCGCGGCCATCCAGTGCCGCGTGACGACCGAGGACCCGCGCAATAACTTCATTCCCGACTATGGCCACATCGTCGCCTATCGCAGCCCGGCCGGGCCGGGTATCCGGCTGGACGCCGGCACCGCCTACTCGGGTGCGGTCATCGGTCGTCACTACGACAGCCTGCTCGTCAAGATCACCACGTCCGGCGTGACGGAGACAGAGGCGAGGGATCGCATGCAGCGCGGGCTGAGCGAGTTCCGGGTGCGCGGCGTCGAGACGAACCTCGCTTTTTTGAGTGCCCTGATATCGGACTCGCGCTTCATCAAGGGTGACTACAACACCCGGATGATCGATGAGTCCACGGATCTGCTCGAGCTGCCGCCCGACAGTAGTCACGGCGCGCAATTGTTGCACTACATCGGCGACGTCATCGTGAATGGCAACGCCCAGGTCGCGGGCCGGAAGGCGCCAGCCACCCTGAAAGAGCCGACGGCACCATCCATCGAGCCGCAGACCCCGGCCAGCGGCGTGCGACAGATTCTCGAAGCGGATGGCCCCGAGGCCGTTGCCGAGTTCATGAAGGCCAGCACCGTGCCGCTCGTCACGGACACGACCTTCCGGGACGCACACCAGTCGCTCATGGCGACGCGAATGCGTTCACACGACATGCTGCGCATCGCGCCACACTACGCACAGTGGCTGCCGCAGCTGTTCTCGGTGGAGTCCTGGGGTGGCGCTACGTTCGATGTCGCCATGCGCTTCCTGAACGAAGACCCGTGGCAGCGCCTGGCCGACCTGTCGGCGGCGATGCCGAACCTCATGCAACAGATGCTGCTGCGGGCGTCGAACGGTGTTGGTTACACGAACTATCCCGACAACGTCGTGCGTTTCTTCGTGCAGCAGTCGGCAGAAGCGGGTGTCGACGTGTTCCGCATCTTCGACTGCCTCAACTGGGTCGAGAACATGCGCGTCGCGATCGATTCGGTCTGCGAGACCGGGAAGATCGCGGAGGCGGCGATTTGCTACACGGGTGATATCCTCGACCCGAGTCGCTCGAAGTACGACCTGCGCTACTACGTCGAGCTCGCCAAACAGCTGGAGGCCGCCGGCGCACACGTGCTCGGCATCAAGGACATGGCGGGACTGCTCAAACCCGCGGCGGCGCGCCTGTTGATCCGCGAGCTCAGGCAGGAAATCGGTCTGCCCATCCACTTCCATACGCACGATACCAGCGGTGCCGCCGCGGCCACCGTGCTGGCGGCAGTGGAGGAGGGTGTCGATGCCTTCGACGCGGCCATGGATTCCATGAGCGGCCTGACGTCGCAGCCGTGCCTCGGCTCGATCATCGCCGCACTGCAGAATACGGACGGCGATCCCGGTATCGATCTCGCCAATGTGCGCCGCATCAGCGATTACTGGGAGGAGGTGCGCGACCAGTACGCGGCGTTCGAACCGGACATTCGCTCGGGCGCATCCGAAGTCTATCTGCACGAAATGCCGGGCGGCCAGTTCACGAACCTCAAGGAGCAGGCGTCGTCGCTCGGTCTCGCCAGCCGCTGGCACGAGGTCGCGCGCGCCTATGCGGATGTCAACCTGGCCTTCGGCGACATCGTCAAGGTCACACCGTCGTCGAAGGTGGTGGGCGACATGGCATTGATGATGGTGACCTCCGATACCAGCATCGACGAAGTCCTCGATGCCGATACCGATATCGCGTTCCCCGAGTCGGTCGTCTCGCTGTTTGCCGGCGAGCTCGGCCAGCCGCCGGGCGGCTGGCCGGAGGCGCTGCAGAAGAAAGTGCTCAAGTCACGCGAAGCGGTGACCGTTCGGCCGGGCTCCTTGCTGGAACCCGTGGATCTCGATGCCGAGCGCCGCAAGCTCGATGAGGGACACGAGCATCCTGTCACCGATTTCGACCTGGCGTCTTACCTTATGTATCCGAAGGTCTTCACCGAGTTCCGCCGGCACCGGGAGGAGTATGGCGATGTCGGCGTGTTGCCAACGCACGTGTATTTCTACGGCATGAAGCCGGAGGAAGAACTCGTCGCAACCATGGACGACGGTCGCAAGATCGTGATTCGTTACCTGACGACCAGCGACACGGACGACCGCGGTTACCGACGGGTCTTCTTCGAGGCCAACGGCCAGCCCAGTTCGGTCCTGATCCAGGATCGCAGCTCGGAATCGGCACACCATGAGAACGAACAGGCCGACAGCACCAATCCCAATCACGTCGGTGCGCCGATGCCCGGCTTGATCTCGACGATTGCGGTTGAGGTCGGCCAGAAGGTCCTGCGCGGCGACACGCTGCTGACGATGGAGGCCATGAAGATGCAGACCTCGATCACCGCGGAACGTGATGCGACGATCAAGCGCGTACTGGCACGGATCGGCGACCATTTCGACGCGAAGGACCTACTCGTCGAACTCGAATAAGCGAGTTGCGCAGCCGATGCGAACCAGCGCGGCCGCGCCAATCTCGATAAGGGGATGCCCCGGAACGCTCGACCCTGGTGCTGGCCCTAGTGCTCCTCGAGCAAACGCCCGAAGCCCGTCACCTTGTCATCGATGCCATTGGCACGCAGCGCGTGCCAGTAGGTTGCTGCGTTGACGGCGATGACGGGTTTGGCAAGCCGGGCTTCGGTCTGCGCTGCGAGACGCAGCATCGACAGGTTGGTCCCCACCTGCACTATTGCGTCAACGTCGTCGCCGTCGATGCGCTCGAGTACGCCTTTGAGCGTGGCCTCGTCGATCTCCGCGATGGCGGTCCAGCTCGGGCAGCGCAGGCATTCGTCGCGCACGGTCTCGTAGCCGTAATCCGACAGAAAGCGTTTGACCTCGGTGTTGGCGACCGGGAAGTAGGGCGATAGCACCGCTATCCTGCGAATGCCGCCGTAAGCATCGAGCGCCGCGGCGATGGATTCAGAGCCGATCGAGAGCTT
>JASJBB010000059.1 GCA_030066735.1 Woeseiaceae bacterium
GATTCGGCTGCCGACATCGCCGACGAGGATCTCGAGCGCCTCGACATTCACATGGTGCCGCTCCGCATCCAGTTCGGCGAACGCGGTTACCTGGACAAGGTCAGCATCTCGACCGACGAGTTCTTCCACGAGCTCGCGACGAACCCGAGTCATCCGACGACGTCGCAGCCGGCGCCAGGCGATTTCCGCCGCCAGTTCCAGTTCCTCGCGAGCCATTTCGACGACGTGCTGTCGATCAACGTGACCCGGGCAGCCAGCGGCACCTACAACGCCGCCTTGTCGGCCGCCGAGCGTGTCAATGCACCGGGCACGATTCACGTGCTCAATTCGCGCAATGCGTCGCTCGGCCAGGGGCTGCTGGCCGTGTTCGCCGCCGAGTGCGCGCATGCGGGCGTTGCGGTGGAAGACACGATTGCCGCGGTCAGGGAGCTGATCCCGAAGACCCGGACCTACGGCGTGCTCCGGGACATTCGGTATGCCGTTCGCGGCGGCCGGGTGCCGTCCTGGGTCCGCACGGTCGCCGACCTCATCAACGTCACGCCGTTCATCCGCGCGACCAGCGACGGCCGGATCGCGCCTAGCGGTTTTGCGCTCGGCAAACGCAACACCACGCGCAAGTTCGCCAGGAGTCTCGTGCGCCATTCACGCGAGCTGGGTCCGCTCACGATCGCAATCGGCCACGCGAACTGCCCGGACGACGCAGTCGAGCTGGAGCAGTTGCTGCGTCGCGACCTGCCGCAGATAGAGCGTCTGACCATGACGGAAATCGGCGCGGCCCTCGGCGTCCACGCCGGGCCGGGCACGCTGATCGCGGCCGTCCAGCCGTTTACGCCACCGCCGTTATAAGATCCTCGCCCTCGTTGCGGGCGTTGTTGACGCGCCGGTCCACGGCCCATGCCCGGAGCTCCGGAACGTTCTCGAGCGCGTAGCTGAGTGCCTCGTCAGCGCCCTGCAGCCAGCCTTGCGCCGTGTCGGGCGTGAGCACCACGGGCATGCGGTGATGCAGCGACGCCATGAAGGTGTTGGCCTCTGTCGTGATCAGCGTCGTGCTCTGGATCGACTCGCCGGTCTCCTTGCTGTGCCAGTTCTCCCAGAGGGCAGCGAACGCAAAGGGCTGGCCGTCGGCGGCGGAGATGTAATACGGCGTCTTCACGCTGCCCTCCCGGTGCCATTCATAGAAACCGTCGGCGAGTACCAGGCAGCGGCGATGACGATAGGCGGCGCGAAACGCCGGCTTTTCGGCCACGGTCTCGGCGCGCGCGTTGATCATGCGGTTGCCGATGGCGGGATCCTTGGCCCAGAACGGCACGAGGCCCCAGCGCAGCATCGCCAGCTCGGGTGCGTCGTCTTCGCCGTTGCGGATCGCTGCGACGTACTGCGTGGGAGCAATGTTGTAGCGGGCCTCGACGGACAGCGCGCCGGTCACCCCGAACAGCGCCGCCGTGGCTTCGCCGGGTGAATAGAAAGCAAAGCGGCCGCACATGGTCTATTCGCGGATGCCCACGCCGCGATTCAACAGCACCAGGCAGACCGTGAACAGCCCGACGACGAATACCAGCAGGATGGCGTACGCCGTGCCGATACCGATGTCGGAAACCCCGAGGATGCCGTAACGAAACGCGTTGACCATGTACAGGATCGGGTTGGCCTTCGAGACGTTCTGCCAGAACTCGGGCAGCAGCGAGATCGAGTAGAACACGCCGCCAAGGTAAGTGAGCGGGGTGAGCACGAACGTCGGGACGATGGCAATGTCGTCAAACTTTTTGGCGAATATCGCGTTGATCAGCCCGGCGAGTGCGAACACGGTCGACGACAGCAGCACGACGGAGATCATTATCAGCGGGTGCTGGACCTCGAGCCGCGTGAAGAACAGCGCGATGACCGTGACCAGCAGCCCGACCAGCAAGCCGCGAATCACGCCGCCGACGACGTGACCGATAATGATCGTGGCGTTCGACATGGGCGATACGATCATCTCCTCGATGTGACGGCCGAACTTGGCGCCGAAGAACGACGACACGACGTTGCCATAGGAGTTCGTTATGACCGACATCATGATCAGTCCGGGCGCGATGTACTGCATGTAATCGAAGCCGTCCATCGTCCCGATTCGCCGGCCGATCAGGTTGCCGAAAATGATGAAGTACAACGTCATCGTTATCGCGGGCGGCACGATCGTCTGCACCCAGATGCGCAGTACGCGAATCATTTCCTTGCGCACGATCGTCTGCATGGCGATGAGGTTGAGCTTCAGGTTCATGCGCCGGCCGCCTCCTCGAGGCCGTCCTGCTTGTTCTCGACCAGCCGCATGAACAGCTCTTCGAGCCGGTTGGCCTTGTTGCGCAGGCTGAGAACGTGAATGTTCCGGTCGGCCAGCTGCGCGAACAGGTCATTGAGGCTTTTCTCGGTGCTTTTCTCGACTTCGAGTTCGTGGTCATCGATGAGCTGCGCGTCGAAACCGTCAAGGACCGGCGCCTCGTGAATCGGGTCGACAAGACTCAGCACGAAGACCTCGCGCTGCAACTTGCGGAGCACGACGCTCATGCGCGCGTCTTCGATGATCCTGCCTTCGTCGATGATCGCGACATGGCGGCAGAGCGACTCGGCCTCTTCGAGGTAATGGGTCGTCAGGATGATCGTCGTGCCCTGGGCATTGATCTCGCGCAGGAACTTCCACATCGACCGCCGAATCTCGATATCGACGCCGGCCGTGGGCTCATCCAGTATCAACAGACGGGGTTCGTGGACGAGCGCTCGCGCAATCATCAGGCGCCGTTTCATGCCGCCCGAGAGACTGCGCGCGTTGTCGTCACGCTTTTCCCAGAGCCGCAGCGCGCGCAGGTACTTCTCGGTGCGCTCGTAAGCGAGCTTGCGGTCCAGGCCGTAGTAACCGGCCTGGTTCAGCACGACATTCTGCACCTTCTCCCAGAGATTCATGTTGATTTCCTGGGGTACCAGTCCGATGCATTGCTTGGCGGCAGCAATTTCCGTATCGATGCTGTGACCGAAGATCTCGACATCGCCGGCAGTCTTGTTGACGAGGGACGTGATGATGCCGATGGCCGTGGTCTTGCCCGCGCCGTTCGGACCCAGCAGCGCATAGAAGTCGCCGGCCTCGACCGAGAAGTCGATACCTTTCAGCGCCTCCGTGCCGTTGTCATAGGTCTTGGTGAGGTTTTTTATGGACAGGGCTTTCATGCAGCGGGCTATTGTAACCACGCCACGCCGCTCGTTACACAGCCGTTGGTCAGCCCGGGCGGCGCACCGGTCTTGATCGGTACAGTGGCGGCTGACTGCGCCGGGCGGCGGCCCTCGGCTGCTGCATCGGCGCCGGCCGGCCGGTCAGCAGTGTCTGCAGGCAGGTCGTATGTGCGGCCCGGCGAACGCCCGGATTCGAATCCAGCCCCGGTCCCAGCAGTTTGGACCAGAAAGCGCCGTTGCCGGCCAGGCGAGGCCGCAGCAGATCCGGGCGGCGCGAAGCGCGCCTGAGCAACGTGAACAGAGTGTTGCTGGACATGACCGAACACCAGTCATTGTCAGCGCCGGAAACCAGCCGCACGGCGTACCGGTTGCGGCGCGCCAGGTGCCACAGGAATGACAATGCCGCCACGGTTATCCCGTCGCTGTTTTCGTTGGCGGCCGCAAACAGGTCTGGCGAGGCGTGTTTGCCGGCCAGCTGCTGCCAATACGCCGAATCGCGCTCGCGCAGCGACAGCAGCAGGAACGGCGACGACGCCAGCCGCTCGACCTGCAGGTCGCGTAGTGCGGCGACCACAGCGTGCAGGTTGGCGGGTAGCAACCGGCGCAGGTTGGCGCCAGCCGCACCCGGTGCGCGCAGGCGCGCGAGGAACGCCTGATTCAGGGCGGTGACTTCGGCGAAGTCGGCCGCGTCGGGACCGCTGAAATCCATACAAACCCCCTTGGGCACGCATTAGTTGCGTGTTCTTCGAGTTACTGAATTTATGCTTGTTTGACCATGTATGGATCTTATATGCTCTTATAACACTTTATATGGTCTTTTTCTAGCATAAAGGGATTGATATGCGATTGACCGACGACCGCTATGCCGCCGAGCGCAGCCAGTTCGAGCTTGCCCTGCGCATGATCCGCCACGAAGCGCGAACACGGACGATTCGTGAGTGCACGGGACTCTCCGATGACCGCATCCGCAAGCTTTACGCCACCTACTTTCGCAATACCGGAGCCACGAATATCCGTCGCCGCCGCGGCAAGTCTCCGCGCCAGATCATGCGCTTCGTCAGGAAACCCGAGAATCAGTTACAGGCCACGACCCTCGTCGCCCTGTATTGCAGCAGCCTGCTGTTGCGGGTCGACGTCGACAACAACGTCGCGCCGCGCTGGCCGCGACCGGACGTAGAGTTCGGCCACCGGCTGTGCCGGGCGTACGAGACCTACCTGCTTTTGCACGACGATGCGCGGCTGAGCTTCGAGTGGGCATGGAACCTGCTGCACAGCATTTCCTACAACGACGAGCTGTACCTGGCGATCTGCGACCTGTGCGCAACCCGTTACGTTCAGGACGCCTACGGCATCGACGACGCCACCTGCCCATCGTGCCAGATGGAACGCCGGAACTGACCACTCGGCGCGCGTTTGGGCATACACTGTCCCCGTGGCAGCCGAGAACCAGAATGTATTCGCCGGCGCGTTCGTGGATCGCAGCGGCGAGCGTCGCAAGGACGACGACTGGCTTGCCGAAGCGCTGCAAAGCGACGACAGCCGCTTCGTCCCGGTCTGGCGCAAGCAGTGCCTCGTTGCCGGCGATCCACCGGCAGCCGTATTGCTGACGCGCCAGCAGCTCGACAGGTCCGTCGACGAACACGAGCTGATTTTCCTGGGTATTTTCAAAGAGCACCCGGCGTTTGCGTTCGGTGTCGACGACGACTCACCACCCTACGAAGACCTTGGCGACTTTCACCGCTTGCGCTACCTCGGCACGGTGCTGCCCCCTGACGAGGCCAACCTCGCGGCCCACGCCCGTGCGCTGGTGGGCTGGCACGCGTCGCAGGTCTACTGCAACCGCTGCGGGTCCGAGGCGAAGCCCGCTGCGGCTGGCAACGTGCGAATTTGCATGAACGCCGACTGCGGGCGGCAGATCTTCCCGCGCGTCGATCCGGCCATCATCGTCCTCGTGCACAAGGAGGACCGCTGCCTGCTCGGCCGGCAGGCCTCGTGGCCCGAGGGGCGTTTCTCGACGATCGCGGGATTCGTCGAGCCGGGCGAGAGCCTGGAGGATGCGGTGCGGCGCGAGGTCTACGAAGAAACCAATGTTCGTGTCGGCAACGTCGTTTACCACAGCTCCCAGCCGTGGCCATTCCCGGCGTCGCTGATGCTCGGCTTCGTCGCCGAGGCGACGACCACCGACATCGAGCTCAATGACGGCGAGCTCGAAGAGGCGCACTGGTTTACGCGCGACGAGCTGCTTTCGGGATCGCGCAAGCTGCCGTTTCACATCTCGATCGCCCGGCGGCTGGTGGATCACTGGATCAATCTCGGCGAATCCGCCTGACATGTGCCTGGTCGTTCTCGCCTTTCAAGTCAGCGATGACCAGCCGCTGGTGCTGGCCGCAAACCGCGACGAGTTTCACGCGCGCCCGGCTCGCGAAGCGCACTGGTGGCCGGACACTGGCGACATCCTCGCCGGCCGCGACCTCGAAGCAGGCGGTACCTGGCTGGGCGTCAACCGCGCGGGACGTTTTGCGACGGTCACGAACTTCCGCGATGCTCACGCCCCGGCGGGCGACACCCTGTCTCGCGGGCGCCTCGTCACCGATTTCCTGGCTGGCGAGCAGCCGCCGCTCGAGTATCTGCGATCGATCGACGCAGAAGCCTTCGCGGGATTCAACCTGCTGGTAGGCGACACCCGGGGCGTCGCCTACCTGTCCAATCGCGGCGCCGGCCTCAGGGAATTACCGCCGGGCATATACGGCCTCAGCAATGCGACGCTCGACACGCCCTGGGAAAAAGTCGAGCGCAGCAAAGCGCGGCTTGCCGGGCTGCTGGAGTCGCAGCAGGCCGACGATGCGTCGCTGCTGGCGCTGCTCGGTGACGGCGACAGGGGGCCGGCCAGCGAGGTGCGCGACGACCGCCTGCCGTTCGACGTCGCCCATGCGATCACGGCCCCGTTTATCGTAACCGGCGAATACGGCACCCGTTGCTCGACGGTCGTGCGCGCCGAGTCGTCCGGGCGCTGGCACTTCCTCGAACGCCGGTTCGGGCCGCAGGGCGCCCAAACCGGCGACTCGCGCTACTCATTCGGCGGCGCCGAACACCTCGAGTAGCCAGCGGCGGACATGGGCGATTTCCTCGGCGCAAACGGCGTGCGCCATCGGGTAGTCGTGCCACTCGATGTCGAAGCCCCGGTCTAGCAGCAGGTCGCGTGAATCCGACCCCATCTGCATCGGCAGCACCGGATCGAAGGTCCCGTGCGCCATGAAGATCGGGATGTCCCTGTTGGCCGAGTCCGGATTGTCGACGACCTCGCGGTCGAGACTCGACATCAGCGGCAGGTACGTCGACAACGCCATGAGCCCCGCCAGCTTCTCCGGGTAACGCAACGCCGCGTGCAGCGCGATCGCACCCCCTTGCGAGAAGCCGGCCAGCACAATCCTGTCGGGCGCCACGCCGCGGTCCTGCTCGCGCCTGACCAGGCTGGCCGCGATGTCACCGCTATCGCGAATGCCCTGCTCGTCGACCGGGCCGCCGCGTTCGAGACTGTAGATGTCGTACCAGGCGCGCATCGACATGCCGCCGTTGATCGTGACCGGCCTGACCGGTGCATGCGGGAACACGAACCGCAACGAGAGGCCGGCCGGCAACTGCAACTCCGGCACGATGGGCTCGAAGTCGTGCCCGTCCGCCCCCAGCCCGTGCAGCCAGATGATGCTGCCGTCCGGGTTCGGCCCGGTTTCAATTTCGACGGTCTGGGGTTCGGCCATTGGGGCTTCCTTGTCGTGAAGGCCGCGCAGTGTAACCAAAAAACCGCCGCTTCTGTGAAATCAGTGCTTGACGAGATATGCGCATCTTGTTATTTATATGCGCATATTTATGCGAGATCGAGATGCCCTACTCATCCGAAGAGCAAACGCTGCGCCGGGAGACCATCCGGCAGCTGCTGCAGCGCGGCCCCGCCGGCACGCAGCAGGTCCTGGTTGACGAGCTCAACCAGCGCGGCCTGGTGGCGACGCAATCCAGCGTCAGCCGCGATCTCAAGGAACTGGGCGCCATCAAGACCAGCCAGGGCTACGAACTCCCTGCCCCGGCTGCCGGGTTGGGCGACGAGCTGCGCGGGGTTGCCGAGTTTCTGCGCAGCGTGACACCGGCAGGGCCCAACCTGACCGTCATCCGCACGGCAATCGGGGCGGCGCAGCGTGTCGCGCTCGCGCTCGATCGCAGCGGCTGGCCCGAGATGGTCGGCAACATCGGCGGCGACGACACGGTCTTCGTCGCATCAGACTCGGCAGCCAGCCAGAAGACGCTTATTGCGAAGATCGAGCGAGCCCGCTCTTAGTTCGGCCCTCAAGGACATTATTGTGAGCAAAGACCCCATCATTCTTGCGTTCTCCGGCGGCCTCGACACGTCGTTCTGCGTGCCGTGGCTCAAAGAGACCTACGGCCGCGAGGTGATCACGGCGACCGTCGACACGGGGGGTATCGACGCCTCCGCGGCCAGGGCGCTCGAACAGCGCGCTATGGCCCTTGGCGCCGTCGAGCACGTGCTCATCGACTGCAAACAGGATTTTTTCGATGACGTGATCCGCTACCTCGTGGCCGGCAACGTGCTGCGCGGCCAGGCCTACCCGCTATGCGTCGGTGCGGAGCGCGGCTTGCAGGCGGCGCGACTCGCGCAGCTGGCCGCGGAGCGCAACGCGACGACGGTGGCTCACGGTTGCACCGCGGCCGGCAACGACCAGGTGCGGTTCGAAGTCGCGCTGCGGACGTTAAACCCCGGACTCGAGATCCTCGCGCCGGTGCGCGACAACAGCTGGGTGCGCGAAGAACAGTTGCGTTACCTCGAAGAGCACGACCTGCCCTTGCCGGCACAGGGGTCAGATTACTCGATCAACCGCGGGTTGTGGGGCATCACGATCGGCGGGCAGGAGACGCTGACCTCGCAGAACGCGATTCCCGAGGACGCCTGGGTGCTATCGGCCGAAGCGTTCTCGAAGCCGCTGCCGGCCTCGACGCACGAACTCGCTTTTGATGCCGGCATTCCCGTGACACTCGATGGGGAGTCGATGGGCCCCGTCGAGCTGATCGAGAAGCTCGAGTTGCTGGCGGGCAGTTACGGTATCGGCCGCGGCATCCACCTTGGCGATACCGTGCTGGGCACCAAGGGTCGCGTCGCCTTCGAGGCGCCGGCTGCGATCACGTTGATCACCGCGCATCGCGAGCTGGAGAAGCTCGTACTCAGCGCGCAGCAGATGCGTGTGAAGGACAGCCTGTCCGCGGTCTATGGCGACCTCGTGCACGAGGGCAAGCAGCTCGACCTCGTGTGTGCGGACATCGAAGCGTTCCTGGCATCGTCGCAGCAACGCGTCTCCGGCACGGTGCGGTTCACGTTGCAACCCGGCAACCTGTTCGTCGAGGGTACGGACTCGCCGCATTCGCTGCTGGCCGCCACCCGGGGTGTCTATGGCGAGGCCGCCGGCGAATGGACCGCGGCCGATGCGCTGGGTTATGCGCGTATCCTGTCGCTGCCCGGTTCGCTGCAAACCCGGGCGGGAGGATCGGGATCGTGAAAAAAGTCACCGTCGACAAGATCGCCTCGGTCGCGCAGCACAGCGACCTCGGCCACGAGCTGCGGCTTTCGCCCGACATGCCGTGCCAGGAAGGCGTGCTGGTTGCCGTGCGAGTCCTCAACAACAAGACGCGTTACAACCAGCTCGAATTGACGTCGGGCCGGATGGCGACCGTCAACCAGGGCGACATCGTCGTCGGGGCGCTCGGTCACCGCAAGGCGCTGCGCGGCTATTCCGGACACCTGCCGAAGGAGCTGACCGTTGGCGACACGATCCAGCTGCTGAATATCGGCGGCGTGCTCGGGGTTTGCGACTCGGCCAACCCGGACGTCGGGCCGCCGTTCGACTGCGAGGTGCTCGGCACGGTTCTGCATTTCCCGTATCTCGGCGAACGCATCGGCATTCCTGCCCGGGCCGGTGAGAGTCAGCTCGACCCGTCGGCTCATCTGGACACCAATGGCGTGCCTGTCGTGGCGCTCGCCGGCACCTGCATGGATTCGGGCAAGACGGCGGCGGCCTGCGCGATCGTCAGCCGGCTGCGCCACCTCGGCTTTCGCATCGCGGCCTGCAAGGCCACGGGCGTCTCGCTGCGGCGCGACATCCTGACCATGGAGGATGCGGGCGCGACCGATACCATGATCTTCTCGGATCTCGGCGTCGTGACGACCACGGCCGACAACGGACCTGCTTTGACGCGATCATTGCTGACCGCCCTGGCGAAGGAAACGCCCGACGTCATCGTCCTGGAGCTGGGTGACGGCCTGATCGGCGAGTACGGCGTCGAGGCCATCCTGTCCGACGATGCGATTCGCGAGGCGTTCACGGCCGTCATCCTGTGCGCCAACGATCCCGTGTCGGCCTGGGGCGGCGCGCGCATCCTGCGGGAGACTTTCAGGATCGAGCCTGCCGTCGTCACGGGTCCCGCGACGGACAATGCGGTCGGCGTCGATCAGATCAAACGGCGGCTCGGCTTGCCGGCCGTCAACGCATTGACTCACGGCGTTGCGCTTGGCGACCTCGTAGCCGACCTGCTCGGCGACCGGGAGGCAGCATGAGCGAAAACATAAAGGCCGTCATCCTCGGCGCCAGCGGTTATGTCGGCGGTGAACTTCTGCGGTTGCTGGCCGGACACCCGGAATTCGAACTGGCTGCCGCCGTGTCGGAGAGTTGTCGCGGCCAGCCGATCGCCGACACGTTCGGGCACCTGTCGCCGGCATATGGCGACCAGGCGTTTGCCGGATACGACGACTGGCTGGATGCGCTGGAGGATGGTTCGAAGCTGGCCCTGTTCTCCGCCGCGCCGCACGGCTCGTCCGCGGGCCTGATCGCCAGCGCTCTCGACGCCGCGGCAAGCAAAAACATCACGGTGCATGTCGTGGACTCGTCGGCCGACTTCCGCTACCCGAACCAGCTCGACTACGAAGTAGTCTACGGCAGCGAGCACGGCGCCCCCGAGCTGCTGGACGAGTTTATCTGCGCGGTGCCCGAACACGCTGCAACCTGGGACAAGCCACACGTGGGACACCCCGGCTGTTTCGCAACGGCTACCTTGCTCGCCACCGTGCCGCTGATCGCTTCGGGACTCACAGATTGCGACCTGTTCGTCGCCGGCGTAACCGGCAGCACCGGGTCCGGCCGCAAGCCGCAGCCCGGCACGCACCACCCGGAACGGCACAGCAACCTGTACGCCTACAAGCCGCTCGAACACCGCCACGCGCCCGAGATGTCGGGGCTGACCGAGGCCGCGACAGGCCGTGCCACCAACGTCCGGTTCGTGCCGCATTCCGGGCCATTCGCACGCGGCATTCATGTCACCGTGCACGCGCGCACGGAGCAGCGGGTTGGCAAGAGGGATCTGCTGGACGTCTTTGCCAAGGCCTACGCGGATTCGCCTTTCGTCGAGGTTGTCTCGGGCACTCCGCGGGTTAAGGACGTGGTGGCCAGCAACTATTGCCGCATCGGCGTCGCCGCCGGCGACGGCTCGGTCGTCGTCATGAGCGCGATCGACAACCTTGTCAAAGGCGCTGCCGGTGGCGCCGTGCAATGGATGAACCGCCTCTGGGACATGCCGGAAACCGCCGGCCTCGACACCGTGGCGCCGGGGTGGACGTGATGACAGGCAGCCAGGGCGCACTGTCCGATCCGCGGCCTCGCGAGGCCGCAACGACGCTGCCCGTCTACGGCCAGCTGCCGTTTGTCCCGGTCAGTGCCACGGGCTGCGACATCGTGACGACCGACGGTCGCCATATTCTCGATCTTTACGGTGGACACGCCGTCGCGGCGCTCGGCTATGGCCATCCCGCGCTCATTGGCGCGATCAGCGAGCAAAGCTCGCAGCTGCTGTTCCAGTCGAACGCGGTCGCGCTCGACGTCCGCGCCCGGGCCGCCGAGCAGCTTACGAAGATTGCACCCGAAGGCCTGAGCCGGGCGTTTTTCGTCAATTCCGGCGCCGAAGCCAACGAGAACGCGCTGCGCATGGCCTGTGTCGTCACGGGCCGCAGCAAGATCCTCGCTATCACGCACGGCTTTCACGGCCGCACCGCGGCGGCGGGCGCCGTCACGTGGAACTCGCAGAAGTGGTACGGCTTTCCGCAAGCGCCGTTCGACGTCGACTTCATTGCCCGCGACGACTGCGACGCCGCTCGTGAGTTGATCGACCGGGACGTTGCGGCCGTCATCTTCGAGCCCGTGCAGGGCGTGGCCGGCGCCTTTGACCTGGCGCACGACTTCGTCGCGACCTTGCGCGATTGCACCCGCAAGACCGGCGCCCTGCTGATCGCCGACGAGGTGCAGTCGGGTATGGGACGCAGCGGCTGGTTTTTTGCGTCAGAGGCGCTCGGCGTCGCGCCCGACATCCTGACGAGCGCGAAGTCGCTGGGCGGCGGCATTCCGTGCGGGGCCGTACTGTGCTCCGACGACGTGGCGCCGCACTTCGGGCCCGGCGACCTCGGCACGACCTTCGGCGGTGGGCCCGTCGCAGCGGCGGCGATCAACGCAGTGATCGCCACGATCGAGTCGGAAGGCCTGCTGCACAATGTGCGCGAGCGCGAAGCACAGATTCGCGAACAATGTGCGGTCGGCCCGGTGCAGAAAATCCAGGGCATGGGGCTGCTGCTTGGATTGGTCTGCGACCGCCCGGCCGTCGACGTACGCGACGCGCTGCTCGAACACGACATACTCACCGGTACGAGCGCCGATCCCCACGTGTTGCGGATTCTCGCGCCGCTCGTGCTGCAAGCGGAACACGTCGACCGGCTGGCGCACACGCTCGAGTCGATCGCGACAAGACACACAAAGGACTAGTGATGAAAGCATTCAACGACCTGGCCGACTTTGCCAACGACGAGATTTCCGCGCTGCTGGAACTTGCCAACCGGCTCGACACGCATCCGGAACCCGAGGCGCTGCGTGGCAAGGTGCTGTCGCTGCTGTTCCTGAGCCCCTCCCTCAGGACGCTGGCCTCGTTCCAGGCGGCCATGACGCGTCTCGGCGGTGGTTCATTTGTCATCTCGCCCGACATGTCGATACACGGGCTCGAGACTCGCCCGGGAATCGTCATGGATGGCGCCGCCGCGGAACACATCCGCGAGGCCGTCCCCGTCATTGCCTCCTACGGTGATGCGATCGGTATCCGCGCTTTTGCCGAGCGCAAGAACCTGGAACACGACATGGCCGAGGTCGAATTCAATGCGCTGACCGACCTCGTCGACACGCCGTACATCAACATGGAATCGGCCATGGGCCACCCGTGCCAGAACCTGGCAGACTGGAAAACGCTCGACGACCTGGACATACCGGCCAATGGCGGCAAGTTCGTCCTTAGCTGGGCGTACCATCCCAAGGCCTTGCCGCTGGCGGTTCCCACATCGACGTTGTACATGGCGGCAAAACGCGGCATGGACGTGACCGTGCTGCGGCCCGACGGTTTCCAGCTGCCGGCCCCGCTGATGCAAAAGGCGATATTCGCGGCCGAGGAAAACGGCGGTTCGGTGCGCGAGACCGACGATCGCGAGGAAGCGATGGAAGGCGCCCACGTCATCTACGCGAAGTCGTGGTCATCGACGGCCCACTATGGCGACAAGCTGGGCGACAAGAACCTGCGCGACGGCCTGGTCGACTGGTGTGTCGACGAGCCCTGGTTCGAGAACGCCCGCGATGACTGCCGTTTCATGCACTGCCTGCCCGTGCGCCGCGGCGTGGTCGTCAGCGAGCCGGTGCTCGACGGTCCGCGCAGCGTCGTCATCCCCGAGGCGCGCAATCGCATGCTCGCGCAGATGGCCGTGTTGCACCAGATGCTCGGAGGCTCGTCATGACCTCGAAGAAAGACCGCGCGATTGTCGTCTCGGCGCTCAAACATGCGGCGCCCTACATCCGGCTATACAAAGGCAGCGTGTTTGTCATCAAGGCCGGCGGCGAGATCTTTGCCGACCCGGCCCAGACCAGCGCGCTCATGGAGCAGGTCGGGATCCTGCACCAGGTCGGAATCCGGGTAGTGCTGATTCACGGCGGAGGTCCGCAATCGACGCAACTGGCGACCGCGCTCGGCCTCGACACGACCTTTGTCGATGGCCGGCGGGTAACCGACGGCGCCTCGCTCGATGTCGCCATGATGGTGCTCAACGGCCAGATTAATACGCGCGTACTCGCCGCCTGCCGCGACCTGCAGATCCCGGCCGTGGGGATCAGCGGTGTTGACGCGGGCCTGATCCGCGCCCATCGCCGGCCGCCCGTCGAGCGTGCAGGACAGGACTCGGTCGACTACGGCTTCGTCGGCGACATCGACTCGGTCGAGATCGACATACTCGTGAAACAGCTCGACAACGGCCTGATGCCCGTCGTCAGTCCGCTGTCCTGTGACGAAACCGGCACGCTGCTCAATATCAATGCGGACACCGTGGCGGCCGCCATCGCGGCGGAACTCGGCGCCGAGAAACTCATCCTGCTGACAGGAGCGCCCGGCGTCCTCGAGGACGTCAGCGATCCGCGCTCGCTGATCAGCTATATCGACCGCGCCGCGCTGGACAGCCTGCGCGACGACGGCAAGCTGGCGGATGGCATGCTGCCCAAGGCGGCGGCGATCGACGCGGCCCTGGCCGATGGCGTCAGCCGCGTGCACGTGATTTCTTACAAGGTGCCCGACAGCCTGTTGCTCGAGGTGTTCACGAACGAGGGCACGGGCACGCTGGTCGTCAATGACATTGGCGCCCTGACGCCTGCCGAACAGGGATCCTCCTGATGGCGCGACTCTGGGAAAAAGGCCTGCCGCTCGCCGAGCGTGTGCTGCGCTACACGGCCGGGGAGGATCACGCGCTCGACGCGCGCCTCGTGCCGTACGACGTCA
>JASJBB010000060.1 GCA_030066735.1 Woeseiaceae bacterium
TCTTCTTCGAACCACCGGTAGTCTTCGAACCACGTCCAGGCCCCATGGGACCGGTAGACGTCGGCGATGGCGTCCATTGCCCGCGAGTCCACGGCGCGGCGCTCGATGCGCGGCCCGGACTTGTCCAGGTAGACGCTCATCAGGTCCTCGCTCCACGAGCTGGCGTAGTTGTCGTACCAGACTTCCTTGTTTTCTGCGACGGCCAGCGACGTGGCCACACGGTGCACGAGCACGTGTTCCTCATGGCCATATTCACCCCAGGGGTTGTGCGTAATCACGCTTCGCGCCTCCCGGATCATCGGCGCCAGTTTTTGTTCGAGTTGCCGATAGCATAGCCGATAGCGCTTTGCGATCCGCCGCGCTTTGACAATACGCAGCCCGAATCTTGTCGTCTCCGGCCGGGGCCAGTCCGCGTGGTTGAACGACTCTGTTTCGTCCATGTCAAGACAGACCAGTTTGTCGCGCAGCGGGTGCTCGGCCAGCACGCGTTCACGCGCCCCGGCAAGTTCCGGGTGCGCCGGGTCGTTGAGGAAACAGACGACGATCCTGTCCACCTCGTCCACGATCGACCCGAACCAGAGGATCTCGTCGTCGGGGTGCGCCACCACGAGCAGCGAACCTTCCCCGGGGAATGCGGTTGTGCCCTCCGCGTTCACCGGACCAACCGCCCGAAACCGCCCCTGATCCTTTTCCCGAGGACTTTGAGAACCGCGCGAATCCCGGCGAGGCGTCCTTCGGCTTGTGCCGCGAGGATGTACGCCGAAGCGACATGATCGCGCAGGCCCCAGCGCTTGCATGGCCGAATGGCGAGTTGCCACGGGTACACGTGCCGGGTTTCCTGTTCGACTGCCGCCTGCTCGATCTCGCGGCGCAGCTCGCCTGGGTCGTAGCCGAGCGCCGTGACCGTCTCATCACCAATCGCTGCCAGGTATTGCAACGCGAAGTGCCGCAGCTGGCGATCTGCGCCGAGTTCCTTCCACTTGTCGAGGCTGCCCGGCGACGGCGCCGTGTGCCTGTGAATGCCGACCGGGTCGTTCATGCGGCCCTTCGGCGCCGGCGTGTCCGAGTAGTCGAGCAATCCGCTATCGAACTCGATACCGAGAAACTCGCACAGCGGCCGGACCGTGCTCTCCGGCGACGTCACGAGGTCTTCGTAGCGCACCTCGAGCGCAGCGTCACCGAGCTTGCTGCGCGCAGCCACCAGGCGGCCCGGCGCGTCCAGCAGGTCCGGCTTGAACTGCGACAGCATCGGCCAGTCGCCTTTGACGTAGGTGTGCAGCTCGGACTTGAGCACGGCCAGCGGATTGCGGATCAGCAATATGTACTTCGCCGCGGGGAAGAGCTCATAGAGCTCATCGACGATCATCGTGTAGCGCGGCGTCTTGTCGAGGAACAGTCGCTTGCCGTGCTTCTCGAGCACGCTGCCGTAGATCGTCTCGGCAAAGCGGCGCACGCCCTCACGGTAGGTCTCTTCGCCGTCCGCGTAATGATCGAGAAACTCCCTGACCCCGGTCGCCGCCCAGTTCGCGTTGTACCGGGTTTCGATACCGGTCTTGCGCAGCCCGTACACCGGGTGCAGCATCAGCCACGTTTCCGCCGAGGTCTGGATGTCCGGGTGCCCGGCAACTATGCGCTGCAGCAGCGTTGACCCGGCCTTTGGCTGGGAGATGATGAAGATCAGGTTATCGCCGCGATAACTCATGACGCCACCGGCAGGCGGATATCGAAACGCGTCCCCTCGCCGACCTTCGACGTCACCTCGAAGAGGCCGCCGAGCTGGCGCACGTAGTCGCGCGCCTGGTAGGCGCCGATGCCCATGCTCTCGCTGCCCTTCGTGCTGTCGAAGGGCCGGAACAGGCGCTCGCGAATGAATTCCGGCGTCATGCCGCATCCCGTGTCCGAAACGCTGATGATGAGTTCGTCATCGTCCGTCGACGCCACTACCTCGATCTGGCCCTCATCGTCGGTTGCATCCTGGGCATTGCGTATCAGGTGCTCCGTGATCGTAATGAGCCTCTCGGGGTCGGCGCGGACCTTGAGATCCTCGCCTTCGAGCCGAATCCGGGGCTTGGGAAGGCGGAGTTCGGCGCGGCGCGCCGCGCGGTCGAGTATGTCGGCAACGTCGACGACGCTGGTTTTGGACTGCGCCGAGCTGCTCGACAGCTGCTCCATCAGGCGCCGCATGCGCGTGACCGAGTTTGCGATCGTGCCGATGGCGTCGTCCACGAACTCGGGGTTGTGGCGGTGCTTCTCGGCGTTCTTTACGACCAGCGACTGCTGCGCGATCAGGTTGTTGAGGTCGTGCATCAGGAACGCGGTAAGGCGGTTGTAGGCGCCGAACTGGCTGGTCTCGGCCAGGCGCTTGTCGGATTCGGCCTGCTCGATGTGCGTGGCGGCGTGCCGCCCCACGGTCCGCAGCAGATCGTGGTCCTCGAAGTTCAACGACGGTGCAACGCGGGGTTTTTGCAGCAACATGAAGCCAAGCAGGCGCTGCCCGAGCAACAGCGGCACAACGAGCCACCAGCTGCGGTCCGCGTCGATCCACGGTTCCAGCGTGAGACCCTCGTAGCGCGAAGGGTCGTCATGCATCTCGATGACGTCAACGATCCACTGGCTCTGGCGCAGGAATTTCACGAGGCTGGCATCGTCGGCAACGGCATGGCCGGAGGGCAGCTCCATGCCCCAGGCGCCGACGGGCAGGTAGTTCTTGCCCTTGCCCTCCTGCACCCACACTGCGCCGCCGGGGCTGCTGACAATTTGCGCGACGGCCCGCACTGCCGTGTCGGCCACGTTCTCGCGATCCGACCCGGTCAACGTGCCAATGAATCGCAGCCACTCCTTGCGATAGTCGTACTTGTACTGAAAAAAGCTCTTGGCCAGGAACACCCGGAAGCGCGCCCTGATGGTCGCGGAGATCAACACGCCGCCGAGACCGATCATGGCCGCGGCGAGCAGAACGATGCGGGCGGCATCGCCCCACGTCCCGGCATACGTGCGCACGTAGTAGTCGCCCAACAGCAGCAGGACGACGAAGATGCCTGCGGCAACGCCACCGACCGAGTAGAAGATGATCTGCCGCGGAACGCGCGCGTCGAGCGTCAGGCGAATCGAGCGTTTGGCGGCCAGGGCGAGAGGCACGACAAACAGCGCGGCGACGTATCCCCTTGCCACCCAGTGGTCGACCGCCATCTCACCGCTGATGACGGTCCAGCTGAACGCGATGAAATCGAAAACGAAGATGCCGCCAATGCCGAGGCAGAAGTACTTGAGGCTGGAACGCGCGTCGAAGGGTGCGTTTCGGTACACCTGTTCGGCCAGGATGATGCCCAGGGCCGACAATGCGATGCCACCGCCAACCGTTCCCACGTTGGCAAACGTCTGCCCGGTCGTGAGCCAGTAATAGGCGACGAGCAGGAGCGAGGCAACCAGGAACAGCGATCCGAACCGTATGGCAATTTCTTCGAGCCGGTGCGAGTCGGGAGCGAGGTCCCGCACGATCGAAGCCAGGGCCGTGAGCCAGGACAGGTTCCGCACCCACTCGATGACCAGCATGATGAGCGGGTCGTCCAGGTACTCGAGACTGCCGAAGGTGTGCAGCGCCGCCCAGATCGCCGTGGCGCCGCAGGCCAGGGAGACGAGCCTGGCCTTGGGGCGGTCCTTCCAGACCGTCGCCATGAGCGCCGCCAGAACGGTGAATAACGCCGTCGCGGCCGCATAGCCAAGAGCAGCTAATTCATTGATTTCCATAGGCGGTCAACGATACCGCAGGGCTCCTAACCCAGGCCGTCCAGCAGCGCCAGGAGCTCGTCGCGCTTGTCTTCCATGAGTGGTGTATTGCCCCGCGACTCGACGTTCAGCCGTATCACGGGCTCGGTGTTCGAGGCCCTGAGATTGAAGCGCCAGTCCTCGAACGCGATGCTGACACCATCGGTCGTGTCCACCGACAGCGCGTCGCTTTCGTATCGATCGCGGATCAGCCGGATCGCGGCGGCCGCATCCGGCACTTCGCGATTGATCTCTCCGCTCGTCGGAAACTTTTCCATGGCCGCATCGACGAGGCTCGAGAAGCTCGCCCCGGACTCGCACAGCACCTGGGCCACGAGCAGCCACGGCACCATGCCGCTGTCGGAGTAATAGAAATCGCGGAAGTAGTGGTGGGCGCTCATCTCGCCGCCATAGATTGCGTCCTCTTTGCGCATGACTTCCTTGATGAACGAGTGGCCGGACTTGCTTTGCACGGGCCGCCCGCCGTGGGCCTGCACGGTCTCGATTGTGTTCCACACGAGACGCGGGTCGTAAATCACGGCTTCACCCTGGCGCCCGGCCAGCAGGCTCTGCGCCAGCAGGCCGACGAGGTAATAGCCTTCGATGAAGCGGCCATTCTCGTCGAAAAAGAAGCAGCGATCGAAGTCGCCGTCCCAGGCAATGCCGAGATCGGCCCCGGATTCGCGAATCGCGTCAATGGTCGGCGCGCGATTCTCCACGATCATCGGGTTGGGCACGCCGTTCGGGAAATCTCCGTTCGGCTCGTGATGCACTTTGTGGAACCGGAACGGCAGGTGCGGCTCGAGCAGGTCGAGCGTCGGCCCCGCCGCGCCGTTGCCGGCGTTCACGACGATCTCGAGGTCCTTCAGCGCCCCGGCATCCACGAAGCTCAGCAGTTTGGCAATGTAGTCTTCGGTAACGTCGACGTTGCGGTGTTCGCCCGGCGCATCGCCGGCCAGTCGCTCGTCACCCTCGGCGATCCTGCGAATGTCCTCGAGCCCCGTGTCACCGCTGATAGGCTTCGACTCGGCGCGCACCATCTTGAGGCCGTTGTAATCCGCCGGGTTGTGGCTGGCCGTAACCATGATCCCGCCGTCGGCACCGAGCTCGCTCGTGCCGAAATACACCATCTCGGTGCCGCCGACGCCGATGTCGAGCACGTCGCAGCCCGCCTCGGTGAGGCCCCTTGCCACGGCCGCCGCGAGCTCGTCGCTCGAATGGCGGATGTCGCGGCACAGCACAACGCTTTTCGCGCCCAGGAACTCGGCCGTGGCATTACCGATTCGGTAGGCGATGTCGGCGTTGAGCTGGTCCGGTATGCGGCCGCGAACGTCGTAGGCTTTGAAACTGTCGATCGTAATGCTCATCGTTCTCTCAGGTGTTGGTGCCTTCGCGGCCGTATTGGTCTTCGAAGCGGACAATGTCGTCTTCGCCGAGGTAGTCGCCGCACTGCACCTCGATAATGTGCACGGGTTCGGCGCCGAAGTTGGCGATGCGGTGCTTGGTTTCCAGCGGAACGTAAGTCGATTCGTTCTGGTGCAGCTCGAACTCCTCGTCGCCCAGTGTGATGGTCGCGACGCCGCGCACCACGACCCAGTGTTCGGTGCGCCGGTGATGCAACTGCAGCGACAGCACGGCGCCCGGGTTGACGATGAGGCGCTTCACCTGGAATCCGTTGGCATTCTCGAGGCTGTCGTAGCTGCCCCAGGGCCGGTAAACCTGCCGATGCAGTGACGGCTCCTCACGCCCTTCGGCGTTGAGCTGGTCGACGACCGCCTTGACGTCCTGGCAGTTGTCCTTGTGCGCAACGAGCACCGAGTCCTTGGTCTCGACGACCACCAGGTCGTCTACGCCGACCGCTGCGACAAGCCGGCTCTCACTGCTGACCAGGCTGTTGTTGCAGCCCTGCAGAATCGTATCGCCGCTCGTCGCGTTGCCCGCGTCGTCCTTGGCCGAAATGTCATACAGCGCAGCCCAGGAACCGACGTCGCTCCAGCCCGCGTCGAGCGGCACCATCATGGCCTTGTCGGTCTTCTCCATGACCGCATAGTCGATCGAGTCCGACGGACACGCCGCAAAAGTCTCCGCGTCCGGACGAATGAAGTCGAGGTCGGGCACGGCCTCGGCCATAGCCGACCGGCAGGCCGCCAGCATGTCGGGCGCGTGCTTGCCCAGTTCGTCGAGATAGACGTCGGCGCGGAACACGAACATGCCGCTGTTCCAGAAATGGCGTCCACCGCTCACGAACTGCTGCGCGGTCTCGAGATCTGGTTTCTCGACAAAGGCCTTGACCGGCGTCGCACCGTTGCCACCCTCGCCGACCTCGATGTAGCCGTACCCCGTGTGCGGCCCCTGCGGCACGATGCCGAATGTCACGAGCATGCCCTTCTCGGCTGTCGCTGCCGCCTCACCAATGGCGGCGTGGAATGCATCACGATTGGCGATGACGTGATCGGCCGGCAGCACGAGGAGCAGCGGCGATTGGTCACTGGTTTCCAGCGCACGCAAAGCAGCCAGCGCGATCGCGGGTGCCGTGTTCCGCCCCTCGGGCTCGAGCAGGATGTCGCCCTTGATCGCGATTTCCTGCAGGTGCTGCGCGACCAGGAAGCGATGCGCCTCGTTGCAGACGACGATGACGCCGTCGGCCAGGTTCCGGGTATCGGCAAGCCGTCCCACCGTCTCCTGCAGCATGGAGTTGCTGCTTGTGAGAGGCAGCAGCTGCTTGGGGTACAGCGCCCGCGACGCCGGCCATAGCCGGCTGCCGGAGCCGCCGGCCAGGATCACGGGCAGGATCAGCGGCGACTCCATTCTCAGGCTCCTGCAGAAGACCGGCCGCGGCCAATCGCGTAATAGGTCAGCCCCATCGAATCCAGCACGGCCGGATCGTAGAGGTTGCGACCATCGAAGATCACGGGCGTCGCAAGTTCACTCTTGATCTTGTCGAAGTCCGGGCTGCGAAATTCCTGCCATTCGGTAACGATGGCGAGCGCATCGGCGCCACCCAGCGTCTCTTCGGCGCTGTCGCAGAGGACGAGCTTCGATGCGTCGGGATACAGGCGGCGCGCCTCGTTCATGGCCTCGGGATCGTAGGCGCGCACCGTGGCGCCTGCGCTCCACAACGCCTCCATGAGCACCCTGCTGGGCGCCTCGCGCATGTCGTCGGTGTTGGGCTTGAAAGAGAGGCCCCAGAGCGCAATCGTCTTGCCATCGAGGTCACCGTCGAAGTGATGGGAGATCTTTTCGAACAGGCGGTGCTTCTGGCGGTTGTTGACGTCCTCTACGGCGTCGAGCAATTGCGCGTCGTAGCCCGACGCGGCCGCCGAGCGCGCCAGCGCCCGGACATCTTTCGGGAAGCAAGAGCCCCCGTAGCCAGCCCCCGGGTAGATGAAGTGGTAGCCGATACGTGGATCCGAGCCAATGCCGACGCGGACCTTCTCGATGTCGGCGCCCACCCGCTCGGCCAGGTTGGCGATCTCGTTCATGAAACTGATCTTGGTCGCGAGCATCGCGTTCGCTGCGTACTTGGTGAGTTCGGCCGAGCGGACGTCCATCGTGATCATGCGGTCGTGATTGCGATTGAACGGCTCGTAAAGTGCGCGCAACAACTCGGCCGTGCGCGGGTTGTCCGTGCCCACGATGATGCGGTCGGGCTTCATGAAGTCGTTGATCGCCGCGCCCTCTTTGAGAAACTCCGGGTTCGACACGACGTCAAATTCGATATCGAGCTTGCGCTCTGCAAGCGCCGCAGCCACGCGCTCGCGCACCTTGTCCGCGGTGCCGACCGGCACCGTCGACTTGTCGATGATGATGCGATAGTCGTTCATGTGCGCCCCGATGGACTCGGCCACGGCCAGCACGTGCTGCAGGTCAGCCGAGCCATCCTCATCGGGCGGCGTGCCGACCGCAATGAACTGGAACAGCCCGTGCCCGACGGCCTTCTCGATGTCGGTCGTGAACTCGAGGCGCCCGGCTTCGACGTTGCGCTCGATGTAGGCGTCGAGACCCGGCTCGTAGATGGGAATGTCGCCGGCGTTCAGCCGCTCGATCTTGCCCTCGTCAATGTCGACGCACACGACGTGATTGCCGGTCTCGGCCATGCACGCGCCCGTGACCAGGCCAACATAGCCCGACCCGAAGATGGTCATTCGCATTGGTAGTTCCCGTGAGCCCTTAGCGCGGCAATTCTCTAATCAATCCTCGTCCATGTCGAGACGAAAACCGAGTGACCAGGTGTCGACGTCGCCGGACTCGTAGTCCCCGACGATGGCGAAGCCGCGCACGATCTGCCAGCTGAACCCGGCGCCGTAGAGCGCCCCGGATTCGAATTCCAGCGTATTCAGATCGACCTCCGCGCCGTTCGCGTAGCGCCCGTGCGCGCGGATCTCCCAATCGTCGCTGAGCATATGGCGTATGCCGATGGCGCCGCCCACGTCCTTGGCGTCGGCGTCAAAACTCTCGCCGGCGAAGCTGCCGAAATCGTAGTCGATGCTGTCGTAGGTCAGCTCGAACGTAATGTCGGTCGAGAAACCCACGCTCCAGCGATACCCGAACCCGCCACGAATGCTCGTGAGATCGAATTCGTCGCTTGCCTCGACGACGACCTGCTGGTTGGTCACGACGGCGTCAACGTCGATGTCGGTGGAGCCGTATTCGCCGAAGAAGTAGAACCGCTCACCCAGCGCAAACGAGCCGCGGAAACGCACCCCGTCGCCATCCTGGGCAACGACATCCACGAACTGGCCGGCGACGGGCGTGTCCTGCGTGCCCGTGATGCCGCCAACGTCCTGAGACATGTATGACAGGTCGAGCCACGAATAGCGCAATTCCTGCGCGGACGCGGTACCGGCCTGGCCGGACAACACCAGGATGGCGCTCGAGAGTAGAAGCCTGCGAAGAGTCTGGGACATCATATCAATACCTTTTTCCTGCGATAGAGCACGGCCAGCGACGCGGCAAACAATGCGAGCAAGGTCCATGGCGAGAGTGAACCGCCGCCGCCACCACCGCTGCCGGCCGACGGGTCAACCCTGACGGAACGACTGACCGATACGGCTGCATTGCCGGCGAAATCGCTGACATCGTATGTCAATGTGTAGGTGCCGACAGACGCCGTGTTGACGGATCCCGTCACGCGAATCGCGCTCGTAATATCGCCATCGATATTATCGCTGGCCGTCGCGCCGGCGTCGATGTAGCGATCGCCCGACTCGATGACGACGGAAGTCGAGCCGAGTAACGTGATAACCGGCACTTCGGTATCGCCGCGGCCGAGATTGCCCGCCCCGTCGTTCAGGTACACGGCAAGCCCGCCGCCAAGAGCGCCGCCCATCGCCAAGTCGATGCCGCCGCTGTCGCTGCTGGTAATGTCGCCCATGTCCGCCAGGACGCCCGCGACAGCGCCGCCGTCAATGATCTGTTCCCGGTGCAGCGACCATGAACCGGTCTGCGTCCAGATCTGGTGCACGCCACTGGCGTTCACGAAGACGATATCCTGCAGGCCGTCACGATCGAGGTCCCCGATGTGAACGTCGTTGGTCGGCGATATGCCGAGCAGTTGTTCCGGCGCGTTCGGGAACGTGCCGTTGCCGTTGTTGATGAACACCGGGTTCGCCGGCACGTCGTCGACGTCGTTCGGAACGCGGCCAAACACGAGGTCGGGACGCTGGTCGCCATTGAGCTGGCCCGCGGCGACCGCAACGGCATCGCCGATGTTCAGCTGATCAGCCGAACTGAAACCGGCGCCGCTGTTCTTGGTCCAGACGCGGCTCGCGGAGCCGGCGTTGGCGAAGACCAGATCGTCACGCCCGTTAGCGTCGAATTCAGCGACGGCGACGTCGAGGCTGTTGGCGTTGCCGAGCGTGGCGTGGAGGTTGAACCCTCCATTGCCGTTGCCGTGGTAGACCGGGTTGCCGCCGACCGCTGCGATGGCGATATCCCGGTTGCCGTCGTTGTTGAAGTCGCCCACGGCCACCGCCTGGCCGAACGAATTGCCGAGCGTCGCCATCGGCGAGAAATTGCCGCTGCCATCGTTGCTGTAAACCATGTCAGCCTGACCACCGCCGTTGACCACGACGAGATCCAGCGTGCCGTTGCCGTCGAAGTCGGCCAGCGCCACGCCGTCGTTGGACCCGCTGTTGGTGCCCGGAACGGAAATTGGCGCAACAGAGAAATCACGCTGGCACTGGCAGGCGTCGTTTTGTGCCGCGTTGACGAACACCTGCACCGCTTGCCCGGCTGCCGTACCGGCCACCAGGTCGGTCAGGCCGTCGCCGTTGACGTCGCCGGCCGTGACGGAATGCACAGCCGAGTTACCGAGAATCTGCACGGCGCCGACACTGAACGCGTCGGCCACGGCTGCCGCCAGGAATGCCGAGTTGTCTTCCAGGTTCGGATCGATCGGGTCAGCCTGGGCGCCTGCCGCGGTGGCAAATGCCACCACTTCGCTGACCTCGCTGGTCGTCGTCGTGAACACGGTCGCGTTGTTACCGCCAACCGGCAGCGTACCGAGCACGCAGACGTAGCCGGTGACGTTGTTCACGGTCGGCTGCAACGTGCAGTTCGCGCCGCCTTCGGCCGATACGGTGAGCCCTGCACCCACGAAGCTGCCGATGAGTTCTACGTTCTGGCCCGGCTGCGGCCCGACCGGGTTGCGCGCCGTCAGCGTCCAGCGCAGGTCGTCGCCAGGATTGCCGGATTCCGGTGCGACCTCGATCGCCAGCGAGAGATTGGCGCGATCGCGCAGCGATATGGTGAGATCGAAAGTATCTGACGCGAAATCCCCACTCGGATCGGTTGCTCGCACCTGAACGGTATAAATACCCTCATCCGCTGCTCTCGGTGTCCCTGAGAACACACCTCGGGAACTCAACGAGATTGCCGATGGTCGTGCGGGCGACCAGTTGGCCGAGAACGTCAGCGTGTCGCCTTCCGGATCCGAGAAGTTGCCTGACACGTCCAGATTGAACGGGGAATCCTCGACTGCTTGCTGGCCGCCAATCGGCGTCTCCAGGACGGGCACATCGTTCACGGAGGTGACAGTGACCGGAATGTTGAAGACTGCACTGTTCAGCTCCCCGTCGTTGACGGTCGCCGGAATGCTGATCTGGCCGTTGAAGTTCTCAGCCGGTGTAACCGTGTTGCCATCGACCGTGTAATTGGCGCCGTTCTGCAGCGTCAGCGTGAAGTCGGTGGGGAACGTATTGTCCGGGTCGGTAACCTCGAGGTCGGTCACCTCGATGTCAATGGGCGTGTCTTCGGGCGTGCTGAGCGGCGCCACGAGACCGGTGATGACCGGCGCGTCGTTGACGGCGGTGACCGTGATCAGCAGGTCGAACGGCGGGCTGTCGGCAACGCCGTCATTGACCGTGACAGGAACTGTCAGGTCACCGGCAAAATCCAGCAGCGGAGTTATCGTGACCGACTTGCCGTCGGGGGCCGGCGCCTGGGTCCAGTCGGGGCCATTCGCTGCCGCAATCGTGAAGTCATCGGGATAGGTATTGTCGGAATCGTCGACGGTCAGATTGTCGAGAGTCACGACAATGGCCGTGTCCTCGGCCGTCTCGAGGACATCCTGCCCGGTAATCGATGGCGCTACGTTGTTGACTGTAACTTCGGGGCTTTGCACCGGAGAACCCGTCAACGCGCCGGTCAGCGCGACCGGCGTGACTTCGAAGACCAGCGCTGCTTCGACGTCCGCAGCAACGACCGTGTGAGTTGTGCCGGTCTCGCCCGGGATCGGCGTACCGTCCCGCAGCCAGCGGAACGTCGTCAGTCCCTCGAGATCGCCCTCGGCGTCGCTGTAGGTGTAGGTGCCCGTCAGGATTTCCGTTAGTGCCAGCGTACCGGTGATCGCTACGTCAGAGGCCACCGGCGGCTCGTTCCCGACGACCGTCAGCGTAAACGTCTCGTCGTCGGTCTCGGGCACCGGATCGGACACCGTGACCGTGATCGCGTAATCCCCGGCGTCACCGATGGTTGGGCTGCAATTGATGGCGCCCGTGCCGTTGCCGTTATCGACCAGCGGATCGCAGAACGTTGGAAGCGCTGTCGACGACAAGACCAGGGCCTGGCCATCCGCGTCCGTGGCACTGAGCGGGATGCTGATTGCCGCGCCCTCGATGACGCTCTGCGGGCCAATGGCGTTGAGAACCGGGGCGTTGTTCGTAATCGTCACACCGATCGAGTCCGCCCCGGGGCCGCCGTCGCTGTCGGTGACCGAGGCCGTGATCGTATGCACGCCGACGCCGAGGTCGCTAACGTTGATCGACCCACCCGTGCCGAGCGCGCCGTCCAGGTTCGACGTCCAGGCGATAGCCGCGGTCAGCGCGGCATCGTCGTCCTCGGCGTCCGTGGCGTTGGCGACGAAATTGATGTTCGTGCCGAAGTTGGCGCTCGTGCCGTTCGACGGCGCGGTAATGGTCACGGTGGGCGCGTTGTTCGCGATCGTGATCGTGATGGAGTCCGAGCCCGGACCGCCGTCGCTGTCCGTCACCGACGCCGTGATCGTGTGCGTGCCAATCGACAGCGTGTCCGTACTGGTAGCGCCGTTTGCGCCAGCGGGCAGAGCACCGTCGATGTTCGACAACCAGGTAATCTGATTTGTCAGCGCTGTATTGTCGTCCTCGACGTCCGTGGCGCTCGCAGCGAAGTTGATCAACTCGCCGAAGTCGAAGCTCGAGCCGTTCCCTGGCGCCAGGATAGTGACGGTCGGCGGGTTGTTGGCAATCGTGACGGTAATCGTATCCGAATCGGATCCGGAGTTGCTGTCGGTGACCGATGCCGTGATCGTGTGTACGCCTATCGAAAGCGTATTGATCGGTAGCGAGCCGCTGGTGCCCAGCGCGCCGTCGACGTTTGATGACCACGCAATCTGATCGGTCAGCGTTGCGTCGTCGTCCTCGACGTCGGTCGCGGCCGCCACGAAATTGATCGATGCGCCCGAATTGAAATTCGAGCCGTTGGATGGATTCGTGATTGTTACGGTCGGCGCATTGTTGTTGATAGTGACCGAGATCGCATCGGACGCGGCAGCACCGTTGCTGTCGGTGACCGACGCCGTAATCGTGTGCGTGCCGATCGACAGCGTGCTGACGGGGATCGAACCGCCCGAGCCGGCAAGGGCGCCGTCGAGATTCGAGGACCAGGTGATGGTATTGGTCAGCGACGCGTTGTCATCCTCGGCATCAGTCGCGCTGGCCTGGAAATTGATCGAGTCACCAAAATTGAAATTCGAACCGTTGGAAGGATTCGTAATCGTTACAGTCGGCAGCGCATTGACCGTCACCGTGATGGTCGCATCGCCGGACTCGCCTCCGCTGTCGGTGACGGCGGCCGTAATCAGGTGTGTGCCGGCACTCAGGGTACTAACGTTGATCGACGCGCCGCTGTCAATCGCGCCATCGAGATTGGACGACCAGTCGAGTGACGCCGATATGTCGCCATCCTCGCCGGGATCGGAAGCCGTTCCCTGGAAATTGATGTTGACGCCTGCGTTGAACGTCGAACCGTCTGATGGCGCATCGATGGTCACCGACGGTGGCGCGGCATGGGCGGCCGTCGCGGCCAGCAGGATCGTCAACAGGAATATGCGGGAAGCGCCAGGAACGCTGAAGAGGCCGGAACTGGATGTCATCTTATCTGCCGTCGTACGTGTTGTTATGAGGAGCCGGCCCGACGTGGTGCTACCGCTCTTTCGGGGCGGCTCGTTGTAGTGGCTTTAGAATACTGGATTCCGGGCCCTCTGGCCGAGTTGATTGTCGGATTGCAAAGTGTGAACTGCGTCACACTTTTTCGAGGCCCAGCAACCACGCCGCCTTCGGGCTCCATCCCTCAATCCATGCGGCTTGGAGCTCGAACCTCCAGCGCACGGTAGCAGATTTATGTCAAAGGAATTCGCTCGTCGCAGATGACGTAATCCGGCGCTTCAGACTTGTTCGAGATACCAGCGGTAAGTGCCCGAAATTCCTTCCTCGAGTTCGACTGACGGCTGCCAGCCGAGGGCGGCAAGCCTGGCGGTGTCGAGGAGCTTCCTGGGCGTCCCGTCGGGCTTGTCGGTGTCGTACACGATCTCGCCGCCGAAGCCGACGATGCGCTGCACGAGCCCGGCCAGCTCGGCGATGCTGATATCCCTGCCCCAGCCGATGTTGACGATCTCGTCCGAGCTGTAGGTGTTCATCAGGAACACGCAGGCGTCGGCCAGGTCGTCCACGTGCAGGAACTCGCGCCGCGGCG
>JASJBB010000170.1 GCA_030066735.1 Woeseiaceae bacterium
TCACGATCGTCGAGCAGCTGTTCCTGCCGCAGTGGGTGTCCACACTGGCCGTCATTTTCTTCGTCGTGGGATTCCCGATCGCGATGTTTCTGTCGTGGACGTTTGACATCACTGCGGATGGCCTGAAGAGGACTGAGGTCTCGAGCCGCCGCGGCAAAGCCAGTATCGCGTTCTCGATGGTGCTTCTGGTAGCAGGTACCGCAGGACTGTTCCTGCTTATCAAGCCAGGGCTCGATGGCCGCGGTCCTGCGGCCTTGCCGGCCGACGTTGCGCCAAACAGCGTGGCTGTATTGCCATTTGATTACTCGGGGCCAAATCCCGAAGACAGTTACCTTGGCCCTGGCCTCAGCGACGAATTGCGGGACCAACTCGGGCGAGTCGAGGGGTTACGCATAGCCGCCCGCTCCTCCTCTATCGCAGCCATCGGTGGTGGCGCGGATGCAAAAGACATGGCACTCAAGCTCGGCGTCGCACATCTGCTCGAGGGCAACATGCGGCGACAAGGAAACTTGCTGACGGTGTCTGTCCGGCTAATCGACGGCAACAGCGGTCTTACTGAATGGCAAGAGACATTTAAACGTGGTCGCCGAGAATTGCTAAATGTACAGCAGGACATTGCTCAGTCAATCGCAGAGCAATTGCTGCCAGACGCTGCCCCTGCAATTGCCGCACCAATCACACAGGACGCTACAGCACATGACAAGATGATCCTTGCCCGCCACTACGAGCAACGCGTACGTGAGCGCGAAACGGTCGACCAAGAGCTGCTGAATCACGCCATTCAGCTCTACCGCGAGGCGACGGAACTTGATCCCGAGTCGGCGCTGGCCCATAGCCGTCTTGCTGGCACCCTCCTGTTCAATGGTGAAATAGATGCGGCGGGCGCTGCTGCCTATGAGGCGCTGGATCTGGACCCCATACTCGCCGAGGCGCATCACGTGTACGGCCAGTATTTGTTTGCCCGGGGTCGGCCGAACGTCGGCGAGCCGCTTGCCCGGGCCATCGAACTCAACCCGAACTTGCCGGATGCCCTTGCTACCTATGCATATTGGTACTGGTTCAACGTAGGTCCTGAAGGTGTGGGGGAACTATACGAGCAAGCGCTGAAGCTCGACCCACTCAATGTTGCACGCCATGGAGCATACGGAGCTTTCCTCGCTCTGAATGACCGGCCTGATGAAGCACGTGCTGTTATCGAACAGATTAAGGCGCTGTTTGATGGTCCTACGGCCTATCGTGCCATCGCCAAAATACTCGAGCTGCTGGGGGATGTCGACCATGCAATCGCCTGGACGATAATGGCGCGCAACTCACAGCCCGAGAACCCGCTGCATGCAGAGAAACTAGCCGAGTACTTCATCGACATTGGAGACTTCGATACGGCCGAGAAGCTGACGCCAGATCTCAACGTGGGGCTGTTATTCAAGATGCGCCGCTACGACGAGATGATCAGCCAGGCGGAAGAACTCCTGTTCGATCTTCCTGATGACATTCAGCTACGTGCTTACCTCGCGTTCGCCTACAATGCCGTCGGCAACTACGACAATGCCATACGCATGATCGAAACATCCGGGCTGCTCGGTACGATCGAGAACGGCTTTCGCGGAACGGGGGAATGGGACGCTTTTACGGCGCTAGTCAACGCTGCCTATGGCAGAGGCTCGCTCGAAGAAGCCCGGCAGCTTGCCGAATTGTCCGCCCAATTGGAAACGGGCGGCGAAACTCCCAACTGGTTCGTGACAGTCAAAGCTGCCTGTCATTTCGCCGTCCAGGGCGACGATGAAGCAGTTCACAGAGCCCTCAAGCATGCAATGGATAGTAAGGAACTCCCGTGGGAACCAATGCTGAAGGATTCAGAATGCTTCAGACTGTTTAAAGAGGATCCCGTGTACATTGCCCTGGTCAAGCACTTTGACAGTCAGCGAGCCGTGCTGCGCAACCGGCTGCCGGCAACACTCGCTGAGTACGGGGTCTCCCTGTAAGCCATGGCCAACCACTCCTTCTTCTCCGAACTGCGCGAACGCAAGGTCGTTCAGGCCGCGGCAATCTACGTTGCTGTTGCCTGGGGCGTTACCGAGATCGTCATCACGATCGTCGAGCAGCTGTTCCTGCCGCAGTGGGTGTCCACACTGGCCGTCATTTTCTTCGTCGTGGGATTCCCGATCGCGATGTTCCTGTCGTGGACGTTTGATCTCACGGCCGAAGGCATCCAGCGCACCGAGATCGCCAGCGGGCGCGGCCGAGCAAGCATTGCACTGTCAATGATGCTGCTCGTTGCGGGCACGGCGGGACTGTTTCTTCTCATCAAGCCGGGGATCGACGACCAACAGGGAGGCTCTGACGACGTCTTTATCATGCCGAACAGCGTTGCCGTGCTGCCGTTCGAATTTTCGGGACCTGACCCCGACGACAGCTACCTTGGGTCCGGCCTCAGCGACGAGTTGCGAGATCAGTTGGGACGCGTCGAGGGTCTGGGCGTGGCGGCCCGAACATCGTCTATCGCTGCGGCGAACAAGGGCGACGATGCGAAATCCATGGCGCGGCTCCTGGGTGTCTCCACCTTGCTCGAAGGCAGTATGCGGCGAAATGGGAATATCCTGACAGTGTCCGTGGCGCTTATCGATGGCGAAACCGGAATTACAATCTGGAACGAGGCCTTCCAGCGCGGACCAAACGAGCTGCTCTTTGTGCAGCAGACGATCGCCGAGGCGGTAGTTCGCAGTATCTTGCCCGGTTCGGCTCAGGTCGTCGTAAAGGCCGCGACGCAGGATCCAACCGCCAACGAGCTGATATACCTGGCACGAGGCTATTTTAATCAAGCTCTTGAACGTGAAGATATGGATTCGGCGTTACTGCAACGCGCTGTGGAACTCTACCGCAGCGCCACGGAGGCCGATCCCGAATCGGCCCTTGCATTCAGCCGGCTTGCCGATGCGCAGATGTTCCTCGGCGACATTGATGCAGCCAGTGTGTCCGCCATTAAAGCGCTGGAGCTGGACCCGACCCTCGCCGAGGCCCACAGCGCTTACGGAATGTACCTGTTTGCGACCGGCAATGAGCGAATGGGTGATGAGCTCCAACGGGCCGTTGAATTGAATCCAAACTTGCCGGATGCGCTGTCCCGTTACGCATTCTGGTACTGGTGGAACGTGAGTCCAGACGGCGTGGACCTGCTCTATGAACGCGCGCTCAGAAAGGACCGGTTGAACGTTGCCCGGTACGCGGCCCTCGGGCGGTATCTCGCGCTCCAGGATCGGTATGACGAAGCTCGCAGTGTCGTCGATCAGATGGTAGCCCTGTTCGACGGCCCTGCCGCCTACCGTGCGATAGCTGAAGTGCTTAGCCTCGTCGGTGACGTCGATCATGCCATTGCCTGGACGATCAAGGCCCGCGACCTAGAACCCGGTAATCCGCTGCATGTGCAGAGACTGGCCGAGTACTACACGGACATCGGCGACTACGAAACCGCGCAGGCGCTCGAGCCTGACCTGGGTGTCGGCCTGCTTTTCAAAATGCGCCGGTACGATGAAATGATCGACAAAGGCGAAGATCTGTATTGGAATTTCCCCGATGATCTTCAGTTGCGCACCTACCTGGCGGTCGCTTACAACGCGTTGGGGCGATTCGATGACGCACTGCGCATGATCAGGGATACCGGGATACTGGAAACGATTGCGGTCGCCTTGCGCAGCACCGAAGAAATCAGTGCGTACATGGCGTTGGTTGATGCGGCATACGGGAGCGGCGAGGTTGAGCATGCAAAGCAAATCGTCCAGTCTTACCTCGACGCCGTAGGCGTAGACAAAACAGCCAATTGGTGGGTCGCCGTCCAGGTCGCGTGTGTTTACGCGATCCTTGGCGACGACGACGAAGTTCAGCGCCGGCTTGAAAAGGCGCTCGAGGGCAGAATTCTCGATTGGCCGCCTATCTTGAAGGACGCACAGTGCTGGAAGGGATACGCGGACGACCCAGCCTACCTTGCCGTGGTCAAGCACTTTGACGACATGCGCGCCGAGTTACGCCAGAGACTGCCAGACACCCTGGCCGAGCACGGCGTTAGCCTGCACTAGTCGTCGCCGAAGTAGCGCGTAAAGCCCAGAGTGAACGCGTAATCGACCTCATTGGCCTCTTCGGTCCAAATGCTCTGGTAACCACTGCCGGACATCTTCCACTCCGGGCTGAAGAAATAGTCCACGCCGATGCCGAAGTTGAGATTGCGATTGATGATCAGACGATCGTGGTGGTACCACTCTTTAGTATCGAACGCGTCCGGATTAAACGGATCGCCGTTGGAAAATATCGGATCCGTCAATTTGAGTCCGTCCCGGACATATTTCAGACTCAGGAACGCATTAACCGAAAGGTTGGCCTTGAACCAGTAGCCCGCGGACAGGTGCGCGAGCCAGTAGTCGACGTTGTAGCCCAGGGGCTTTTCTGAAAACACGTAGGCTATGTTGCCGTCGAAATGCCAGTCCGAAAAATACGGGACGAAACTAAACGTCGTGCCAACCGGAATGGTCCAGAGATTCGGCCCGATGGCGGCCTTGGCGAAGAACGGGTAATCGCTCGCGGGAACGCCGTAGCTGACGAACGGGTTAAAAGTCCACGGACCTTTCTGGACGCTATAGCTGACGCCTATCGAAAAATCCTGCAAGTCACCATGGTAGTCGCCGTCGTCCCAGAATTGTTTGTCCGGGGGGATGAAATCGACCCAGTATGGGTCGTTCGGATTGTGCGGATCGCCGTCGGGCGGATCGAAAGGGTTATTCGGATCAGGTTCAGGATTAAAGCGCTTGCGCACATAAGGCAGTGAAGAAAACACGGTCCAGCGATCGTTGATCGCATAGTCCCCGGATAACATTGCGACCTGCGTATCGGTTGTCCAGTATCCGAACTCCAGGTCGCCGAAGCCCGGCGCGCTGCTGAAAAATGTACCGGTCCGTATGAACTGGAACTCGAGGCGAATGCTGGCGTCGCCGCGCTTTTGCTGCTGGCCATGCGCTGGCAACGTGAGGGCGAGCAGACTCGCGACAAGTGGAAAGATTGACCAGGCCAGAGGTCTTGTCACACCGCCTCCTTTGGCCG
>JASJBB010000171.1 GCA_030066735.1 Woeseiaceae bacterium
GACGGTCTCGTTGCTGACGACCAGGCAGTCGCCGCCGGCGAGGTGCTCGCCCAGGTCGAAATCGCCGCCCAGCAGCCCGCTGCCGATAACGATCGGGTAACTGCGCTCGCCAAGCTCAACGGTGATAGTCCGTGGCGCACTCATGGACGGTAGGGTACCGCGGCGGCACGTGTCCGGGAAGCTGCTCGCGAGAACTAAAGCGCAGCGCAGCGAGCCATTCCGCGAGCAGCTTCCCGGGCGCGGGCCGCCGCTGCAGGCTATAGCCTGTCGAGGATTTCGTTTGCCACGACCTTCACCTTGCGCCCGTCCGTATCGACGGTCAGATCCGCGATCTCGCGATACAGCGGATCGCGGTAGTCCATCAGGTCGGTCAGAATTTGCCGGCGATCGCCATTCTCGAGCAAGGGGCGCGCGCGGCCGCGGTTGGTGCGCGCGAGTTGCTGTTCCACCGAGGTGTACAGGTAGATGACGAAGCCGCGTGCGCCGAGGTGGCTGCGATTCTCGACATTCACGACGGCGCCACCACCGGTAGCAAGCACGATACCTTCCTTGCGGGTTAGCTCGTCGATGACGCGGGCTTCGCGCTTGCGAAATCCCTCCTCGCCCTCTTTTTCGAAGATGAAGGGAATATCCACGCCCGTGCGCGCCTCGATCTCGTCATCGGTATCCATGAAATCGAGATGCAACAACCGGCCGAGCTGCCGGCCGACGGCCGACTTGCCTGCGCCCATCGGGCCAACGAGAAATACGTTTTGTGGTCGTCTCATCCTTACAAGAAAGCCAACCCGAGGGTTGGCTTTCCTTTTTTTCCTTGATTCAGCGAAGGCTTAGTAGATGCTCGAGCCTTCCTCCAGGATCCTTGGCGTCACAAAGATCAGCAGCTCAGCCTTGTTGTTGATGCGCTGCGTGCTCTTGAACAGCCGGCCTACGACCGGGATGTCGCCGAGGAACGGAACCTTGGTGATCGTCTCGCGACGCTCGGTCTCGTAGATACCGCCCAGCACGACCGTCTGGCCGTCGGCAACCAGCACCTGCGTCTCCACGGCTCGCGTGTCGATACTCGGTACCGTGCCGCCCAGGCCGCCCGTCGAGATAATCTCACCAACGTTATCCTTATGCACCGTCAGGTCCATGATGATGTTGTTGTCGGGCGTAATCTGCGGTGTAACGGTCAGACTAAGCACGGCCTTCTTGAACTGCACCGTGGTTGCGCCTGACGATGCCGACTGCTGGTACGGAATTTCCACGCCCTGCTCGATGCGAGCTTCCTTCTGGTTCGCGGTAATCACGCGCGGCGTCGAGACAATCTCGCCGGCGCCTTCAGCTTCGAGCGCCGACAATTCGAGGTCGACCAGGAAGTCGCTTTCGAGAACGGCCAGCGCGATGCGGCCTGCCGCGTCGGCGATCGGCACGTTGACGTTGTAGCGGTCGCCGAGCGTCGGTACCTGCACCGGGAAGATCGTGCCATTAGCCGGGTCACCGAGGTTGGCGATGGCCGAGTTCAGCATCGTGTCGGAGCCTGCGCCGGTACCCGTGATGAACTGGCCGCCGTCACCGGCACTGTTTTCATTGATGCCCGTTACGCCCCAGCGGAAGCCGATATCGCGGCTGAAGTCGTCATTGACGACAACGATGCGCGACTCGATCAGGACCTGCTTGATCGGCACATCGAGCGTCGTCACCATGCGCCGGATGTCCTGCAGGCTCTCTGCCGTGTCCTGCACCAGCAGCGTGTTCGTGCGGGCATCCACGGCGATACTGCCGCGGTCGGACAACAGCGGGTTGCCGCCCGATGTCTCGCCACTGATCAGCGATGCCAGGTCGCCCGCCTTGGCGTAGTTGACCTGCAGGAACTCCGAGTACAGCGGCTCGAGTTCGCTGATGGCCTGCTTGGCTTCGAGGTCCGCGGTTTCGCGCGCAGCAATCTCTTCAGCCGGGGCCACGATAATGACGTTGCCGTTCTGGCGCATATCGAGACCCTTGGTGGTCATGACGATATCGAGCGCCTGGTCCCACGGCACGTTCCGGAGGCGCAGCGTTACGTTGCCCTGCACCGTGTCGGACACGACGATGTTACGGCCGGACGTCTCGGCGAGGAGCTGCAGCACCGCGCGCGTCTCGATGTCCTGGAAGTTCAATGTCAGGCGCTGCCCTTCATACTCCTTGGACTCGGAGAACAGCGTCGAGCCTTCCTCGGCCGTGGCCGCGGCAGGATTGATTTCGATCGTAAATTCGTTGTCGGACTGGTAGGCGAGCTGCTCGTACTTGCCGTCAGCCGAAATCACGATGCGCGTATCCAGGTTCGTGCGCAGCGTGTCCACCGTCGTAACCGGTGTTGCGAAGTCCATGACGTCGAGACGGCGCATGAGCTCGGACGGCAGATCCGTATCCTTGAATACCGCAACCACGCGGCCGCCTTCCTGGCGGATATCAACCGGGGTCGACGGATCGGTCAGGTTAACGACGACGCGGCCGCCACCGTCGCGGGTACGACGGAAATCAACATTCGAAATGGCACGGCCACTGGTGCTTGCCGAAGGCGAAGAAGGCGTAACGGTGCTGGCGAACTGGGTGGAACCGGCATCGTAGTTGTCTCCATCGCCGAGCGTAACCGTCACCGTGTTACCGCTCGCGCGTGTCTCGTAAGCGACCATGGCGTCAAGATTCAGCACGACGCGCGTCCGGCCGTTGGCCTCGGCGGTCAGCACCGTATCCAGCGGCCCCAGGTTGACGTCACGACGACGCGATGTCAGCCCCAGCGTGGTGTCGGGCAGGTCGAGTGCGATGCGCGCCGGATCATCGATCGTGAATGCGAGGGGCTGAGGTGCGGTGCCGCTCATGATCAATTTCAGCTCTACGCGCTGACCGGGCAGACTTTGAACCTGAATGTCCTGCAACCGGTTGCCGTCCTGTGCGCTTGCGGACCCCGCAAACAACAGGATCGCTACCTGTGCTACTGCGGCCAGTTTCAGCACCATGCTGCGCGCGACCGACTGTGTGTTTTTGAGCATCATTCCAATTACTCCCAGTTCCATTCAGGCTCAGTCAGACAGACTGATGGCGGCATCCCGTTCTATGTATCCGCCTATCCCGTCAGAGATGATTTCAACTAGTTCGATTTCAGATTCGCTAATGTTCGAGATTCGTCCGTCGTTCTGACCCAGGTAGTTACCCGGCACGACGCGGTGAATCAGGCCGTCGTTTGTTTGCACGAGGCCGTACATGGTTTCACCGATGTACAGCGTTCCGACCATGGCGAGCGTGTCGAGCGGAAAACCCTCGAGAAACTCGGGACTGCGGTCCGGATCGGGGCCGATGCCGCCTGACGGGCCGGCAGCCGCTACCTGCGGCGTATCGGGAATGAACGGCGAACGCACGCCTTCCACGTCGGCAACATAGGTGAAGCCCTGGTACGGCTTGACTTCCGGCAGCGGATCGATGCGACCGCCCGGACGAGACTTGACCTCGTTGATGTACTGGTCGAGATCGTCCATGTCACCACCGCAGGCGGTGAGACCGACCATCGCGACCCCGAGAATCAGGGCGTTTCGGAGTTGCAAAGCAGCACCCATCAGTCTGCCTCCTCATCCAGGTATCGATACGTCTTCGCCGTAACCTCGAGACTCAACGAATCGAACATGTCTTGGCCTTCCGGCGTGATGTTGATGTCGTGCAACGTCACGATACGCGGCAGCGCCGCAACGCCGCTGACGAAGTTGGCAATCTCGTGATAGCCGCCGGACAGGCGAATCCTGATCGGCTTCTCGGCATAGAAGTCGCGCGGTATCTCCGGCTGCGGCTGGAACAGCTTTTCCTGCAGACCGGCGGCAAGTCCCGTCTGCGAGATATCCACAATCAGGCTCGGAATTTCGGTTTCGCCCGGCAGCTGCCGCAACATGGTGCCGAATGACTGCTCGATTTCAGACAGCTGCGACTTGTAGGCATCGTAGTTCGCGGCCTTGCGCTGCTTGTTCTCGAACGTGACGCGCAGCGTCTGCTCATCTTCCTGCGCGCGCTGCAGCGACGGCAGCTTGTCCTTGATGATCGTGAACCAGATTCCGAGCGCCGCTACGGCGAGGAAACAAATCAGGATGACCGCGGCGCGGAAAACCAGCGGCCAGCGACCAACGTCATTGACGTCCAGGTTTTTGAGTTCGTCGACGACATTCATGGCAGCAGCTCCTCATCCACGGCGCCCGGCGACTCCTGCTTCAGGTAGACGACGAACTCGGCCTGCCGGGAGTTACCCGACTGCGTGGTTTCGACACGGTCGACCTCGGGGTCTCCCATCCAGTCGGAACCGTCGACCTGGCGCATCAGTGCCGACACGCGCGTGCTCGACTGGGCCACACCGCGAACTTCGACGCGGCTGCCTGTCTGTTTCATGCCGTTGAGGTAGACGCCCTCCGGCATCTGCCGGGCCATCTCGTCAAACAGGTGCACGATTTCCGGCCGGCTCTTCTGCAGTTCCTCGATGATCTCCATGCGGGCCAGCAGGCGTTCCTTCTGCCGCTCGAGACCGTCGATCTCGGTGATGCTCTTCTGCAGTTCGGCGATCTCGTTCTCGAGCCGCTGGTTACGCGACTCCTGCGTCGAGATCATCTGGTTGAATGCGAACATGGTCAGCAACACTACGGCGACCGCCGCGACGACGCCGCCACCAAGGGCAACACCGAAGTCTCTTTGTCGCTTCTTGCGCTCTTCCTCGCGCCAGGGGAGCAGATTAATACGTGGCATTAGTCAAAACTCCTCAGTGCCAGGCCACACGCCGTGAGAAGTGCCGTTGCATCTTTGTGCACCCCCTGCGATTTGGCTTTGGATGAAATCTTCATCTGGCCGAGCGGATCGCCCACTTCGGTCGGGATACCCACCCGGCTCGAAATGACGTCTGCGATACCCGGGATATTCGCGCACCCGCCGCATACCAGGATCATGTCCGGCTGCTCGCGGCCGCCGCCCGATGCCAGGTAGAACTGCAGCGAACGGCTGACCTGCTGCGTCATGTCGTCGATGAACGGCTCGAGCACCTCGGGCTGGTAGTTGCTGGGCAACCCACCCTGCTTCTTGGCGCGGCCGGC
>JASJBB010000172.1 GCA_030066735.1 Woeseiaceae bacterium
GCCGAACGTCGAGGAGTCGCAGCTCATCAACGCCGGCATCGAGCAGTGGTCCGACCAGCAGATGCAGGACATGCTCGGCGTGAGCCGGTGGATCGACGGCAAGACCGGCAGGGAGGCCGCTATCGAATACCTGTTCGCGACCACGATGAACATCGACGGCATCTGGGGCGGTTACACCGGGGAAGGCGTCAAGACCATCCTGCCGCACCGCGCGGCCGCCAAGGTCGACTCGCGCCTGCCGCCCGACATCGATCCCGACGCGGCGCTCGCGAAGATTCGCCGGCACCTCGACAACAACGGTTTTGCCGACCTCGAGATCGTCAAGCTCAGCGGCTACCCGGCTTCGCAAACCTCGGTCGACGATCCCGCCGTGCAGGCCGCTTTGTCGGTGTTCAAAAAGTATGCCGGCGACATCGCGGTCCAGCCTCGCATCGCCGGCAGCGCGCCGTTCTACCAGTTCACCGACCGGCTCGGCCTGCCGCTGGTGCCGTCGGGCATGGGATTCGGCACCGGCGCCCACGCGCCGAACGAGATCATGCTGGTCGAACCCGGTGAGGGCACTGACGCGGTCGGGCTGGCCGAGATCGAGAAAGCCTACGTCGACTTCGTCTACGCTTTGTCCAACTGATGTCATTGCGAGCGTAGCGAAGCAATCTCCGAACATCCGTGTTTAATCGCAACCAGCTCGAAGCCGCGATGGACCTCGTCCACGCAACCATGCCGCCGACGCCCGCGCTGCGCTGGCCGCTGTTGTGCGACGCGCTGGGTGGCGATGTCTGGGTCAAGCACGAGAACCACACGCCGACGGGCGCGTTCAAGGTGCGCGGCGGCATCGTGTACATCAACGAGCTGCTCGGCGCCGGCGCACCCGCGGGCGGGCTGATCACGGCCACGCGCGGCAACCACGGGCAGAGCATCCCGTTTGCGGCGACCCCGCACGGCATTCCCGTGCGCGTGCTCGTGCCCGAGGGCAACAGCGCCGGGAAGAACGCGGCCATGGCCGGCTGGGGCGCGAGCGTCGAGATTTTCGGCAGGGACTTCGACGAGGCCCGCATAGAAGCCGAGCGGCTCGCCGCCGAGGAAGACCTCGTGTTCGTGAAGTCGTTTCACGAGCACCTGGTGCGCGGCGTCGCGACCTACGCCCTCGAGCTGTTCGAGGCGGTCGCGGACCTCGACACGGTCTACGTGCCCATTGGCATGGGCTCGGGAATCTGCGGCGTGATACTCGTTCGCGACCTGCTCGGCCTCGACACCGAGATCGTCGGCGTCGTCTCGGACGGGGCCGACGCGGTCGCCCGCTCGTTCGAGGCCGGTGACATCGTCGAGACGGCCAGCGCGAATACGTTTGCCGACGGCATGGCCTGCCGGGTGCCCGCACCCGACGCCATGGCCATCATCGGTAAAGGCGCCGCCCGCGTCGTGCGCGTCAGCGACGACGAGATCGCCGACGCCGTGCGGCTGCTTTTCTCGGCGACGCACAATGTGGCCGAGGGCGCCGGGGCGGCCGCCTGCGCCGCGGCGCGCCAGGAAGACGCCAGCGGCAAGAGAACGGCCGTCGTCCTGACCGGCGGCAATATCGACCGCGACTGGTTCGCGGCGATCGTCTCGGGACAAACGCCCGCCCCGGCCGCTTAGGTAGTACCCAGAATTGACCCTCCGCTCCGCCCGGCGCTACCGTCGATGTGCCAGGCCAGGAACGATGTATACGCTCAAGATCGAATACGACGGCGCGCAACACGCTACGGCCCTGAACGAGCCTCACCACAACACTGTCGCTATTGATTGTCCGTTCACCGGCAAGGGGGTCGAGTTCTCGCCCGCGAGCCTGTTCGGCATCAGCCTTGCAAGCTGCATGCTGCTGTCGATGGGCGCAATCGCGCAGCGCGACGGCATCGACCTCAAGGGCACGACCGTCGACATCCGTTTCTCGGGGCTCGACAAGACCTTCCCGCACGTCGACACCATCACGCTCACCTTCCGGGTGCCGCAGGCGTTGCCCGAGGCCGAACAACAGAAGCTGGAACGCGCCGCAGCGCTGTGCCCGATCCGCCAGAGCATCGACGCCGAGACCGTCGTCGACACCACGTTTCTTTACGGTGCCGCGGAGCTCTAGATCGGCAGCACGTTCGTGTGCTTGATATCCGAGAGCACGATCGACGAATTCACTTCCTGGATACCGGGCAACTGAGAGAGCTTCTCGAAAAAGAACTGTTCGTACGCCTTGATGTCCTCGGTCACGATGCGCAACAGGAAATCGACGTTTCCCAGCATCACGTAGCAGTCGAGAACCTCCGGGAACTCGCGGACGGCCTCGGAGAATTCGGCCAAGTTGCTGCGGCCGTGTGATGTCAGTTTGACGTGGGCGAACACCATCGTGTTCAGGCCGACCTTTTCGCGATCGATCTTGACGGGCTGGTCCACGATAACCCCCTGCTCGCGCAGCGTCTGCATGCGCCGCCAGACGGCCGACTGCGACAGGCCGATCTTTTCGCCGAGCTCGGCCGCGTTGATGCCCGGCTCTTGCTGCAACAGCTCGAGGATGCGGCGATCCGTGTGATCGAGGTCAAGAATCTGCATAATTCATGCAAAACCAGTTATTCATTCGCATAAATTATGCTCCTTTCAAGCCATTAGCAAATGATTTTGCAATGAATGTGCGGTTTGAAGGGTATATATTGGTGCACCCGCTTGCGCCCGTGGAGGCCCCCGTATGCCCGTATTCGACCATCCCGAATTCGATCAGCACGAGTCAATGCACTTTGTGCAGGACGTTGAGACCGGGCTCCAGGCCATCATAGCGGTTCACTCGACGGCGCTCGGCCCGGCGGCCGGCGGTTGCCGGCGCTGGCAGTACGCGTCGGACCTCGACGCGCTGACCGATGCGCTGCGCCTGTCGCGCGGCATGACTTACAAGAACGCCATCGCCGGCCTCAGGTTCGGCGGCGGCAAGTCCGTGATCCTGGCCAGCGACAAGGCGCCCAAGTCGCCGGAACTGTTCCATGCGTTCGGCCGCGCCGTGGACGGCCTTGGCGGTACCTACATCACGGCCGAGGACGTCGGCTGCAGCGTCGAGGACATGCGGTTCGTCAAGGAGCAGACCGATTTCGTGTCGGGTCTGCCGCGCAGCGGTGACGAGGCCGGCGGCGACCCCTCGCCGATGACGGCGATCGGTGTCTGCCAGGGCATCGAGGCCGCCGTCGCCTTCCGGCTTGGCAAGGACTCGCTCGACGGTATCCGTATCGCGGTGCAGGGCGTGGGTCACGTGGGACTGCACCTGTGCCGGCTGTTGCACGAGGCCGGCGCCCAGCTCGTGGTCGCGGACGTCAATCGCGAGAATCTCAAGCTGGCGAGCGACGAGCTGCCCGTGACGGTCGTACCACCTGCCAAGTTGCTGTTCGCCGACGTCGACGTACTGGCGCCCTGTGCGCTGGGCAACGTACTCACGTCGCAGACCATTCCGAAGATCAAGGCGAAAATCGTCGCCGGCGCCGCCAACAACCAGCTTGCGACCGAAGCTGACGGCGCCCGGCTCGCCGAGCGCGACATCCTGTACGCGCCCGACTACGTCATCAATGCCGGTGGTATTATCAACGTCGCGCACGAGTATTACGGCGGCAGCTCAGAAGAAGAAGTGCGCAACGAGATTGCCCGCATTCCGCAGCGGCTCGAGAAAATATTCAACGAAGCGAAGGCGAGCAAGCAGCCGACCAACGTCATTGCGGACGAGGTAGCGCGCCGCATCGTAGCGAATGCCGGCGACAACCCGCCGGTCGCTGCGTGACCCGAAGGAAGCAATCCATGGCAGACACGAAGTCGCGACTGCATATCCCGCAACCCACGGCGCGGCCGGGCGACAAGCCCGACTTCAGCTACCTCGACCTGTCACCGGCAGGTGCGGTCGACAAGCCCTCCATCGATTCGCGGACCCGGGACATCGAGTACCTGAGCTCGGGGCTGGTCCGCGTCCTCGACGACGACCACCAGGCCGTGGGACCGTGGGACCCCGACCTCGGCTCCGACAAGCTGCAAATCGCGTTGCGCTGGATGGTGCTGAATCGCGTCTTCGACAGGCGCATGTGGCAGATCCAGCGCCAGGGCCGCATCTCGTTCTACATGGAGGCGCTCGGCGAAGAAGCCGTGTCCGTCGGCCAGGGCATGGCGCTGCGCCCGGGCGACATGTGTTTCCCGTCGTACCGCAACCAGGCCCTGTACATGTATCGTGGCATGAGCCTCGTCGACATGATGTGCCAGTGCCTGTCGAACACGCGCGACATGTGCAAGGGCAGGCAGCTGCCGATCATGTACCACAGCGCCAAGGCCAACATGTTCTCGATCTCGGGCAACCTGGCCACGCAGTACCCGCACGCGGTCGGCTGGGCGATGGCGTCGGCCATCAAGGGAGAAGACCATATCGCCGCTTCCTGGCTCGGCGATGGCGCGACGGCCGAAGCCGACTTCCACCATGCGATCACGTTCGCCGCGGTTTACCAGGCGCCCGTTATTCTGAACATCGTCAACAACCAGTGGGCGATCTCGACGTTCCAGGGCGTAGCCGGCGGCGAGCGCCGGCCGTTCGCGGCCCGCGGTCTGGGCCTAGGCATCCCCGGCATTCGCGTTGACGGCAACGACTTCCCCGCAATTTACGCGACCACGCTGTGGGCGGCGGACCGCGCCCGGCGCGGCGGTGGCCCGACCCTGATCGAGCTCGTGACGTACCGCGGTGGCGCCCATTCGACCAGCGACGACCCGACCAAGTACCGCCCGAAAGACGAGTGGCAGGACTTCCCGCTGGGCGATCCTGTCGAGCGCCTAAAGCAGCACATGATTTCGCTGGGATACTGGTCCGAGGAACAGCACGAACAGCTCGAAGCGGAACTCACCGAGGAAGTCACGGCCGCGTGGAAGGAGGCCCAGCAGTACGGCACGATGACCGAGGGCCCGTTCCTCGACCCGTCCACGATGTTCGATGACGTTCTCGCCGAGGTGCCGCATCATCTCGAGTCGCAGCGGCGGCGCATGATCAAGGTCGAGGGCGTCAACGGCGGAGGCTCGAAGTCATGAGCCAGATGAACATGA
>JASJBB010000007.1 GCA_030066735.1 Woeseiaceae bacterium
GGCCAATCACGACGACGCGATCGCGTTGACAACGCTGTGCAAGGCCGGGGCATGGCCGCTGAACGTGGTCGTGGCCATCACGGCCACGGGGCCGAAGCCCGTCGGTTCGACCGAGGCCATGGAGACCAGCCGGGCAACGTCGCCTTTTTATGCCCGCTGGGTGGAGCAGCAGCAGGCAGACCTCGACGAGGCGCGCGACGCCATCCGGTCCCGGGATTTTGCCCGGCTGGCAGCGGTCGCCGAGCACAACTGTCTGAAGATGCACTCGGTCATGTGGGCCAGCCGGCCGCCGATGGTCTATTGGAACGCAACGACGCTCGAGTGCATGGAAGCGGTCCGCCGGATGCAGGCGGACGGGGTGCCAGTGTTCTTCACGATCGACGCCGGGCCGCAACTCAAAGCGGTCTGCGAGCCTGCGGCGGTCGACACGGTACGTGAGCGGCTGGCGGCGACGCCGGGCGTGGAGGCCGTCATGGTGACGGGTCTTGGCCGCGGCGCCAGGCTGATTGACGATGAGTGAACGAATCACCGCCAGCGCGCCGGGCAAGGTCGTGCTCTCCGGCGAGTACGCGGTACTCGAGGGCGCCCCGGCGGTCTGCATGGCCGTCAACCGGCGCGCCGTCGTGGTAATCGCAGAGACAAGCGAAGACCACCACGTCGTCGTCGCGCCCGGCCATGTCGACGAGCCGCGGCGCTTCCGGATTCGCGACGACGCCTTCGACTGGATTGACGCAAGCGATGAGTTCAAGTTGCTCGAACACGCCTGGCGCGCCAGCGGCATTAGCCGGCAGGGCGGCCTGTCGCTGCGCCTCGAAACGGGTGCTTTCCTCGATCGGGAGCGTGGCCGGAAAATCGGAGTCGGCTCGAGCGCGGCGCTGTCGGTAGCGCTCGCGTCTGCACTCGGCGAGCTGAAGCCGGGCCAGCGCGATCCGATGACCGTCGCGCACGCAAGCCATCTCGATTTCCAGGGCGGCCGGGGCAGTGGTGTCGATATCGCCACATCGGGCATGGGCGGACTGGTCGAGTACCGCATGGCGGACCGGGCGGCATCGCGGCTGTCGATGCCCGCCGGGCTCGAGTACCGGCTGATCTGGAGCGGCTCACCGGCGAGTACCCACAGGAAACTGGAACACCTGTCCGGCATCGACCCGCAAGCGTCAGTCGCTGCACTGGGCTCCTCGGCGCAGCGCATGGCCAGCGCCTGGGAAAGCGGATCGGCCAGCGAAGTGCTCAACGGCTATCGTGACTACATCGAGACTCTGCAGGTGTTCAGCGCCGACCATGGTCTTGGCGTCTTCGATGCCGGCCACGAGGAGCTGACGGCCAGGGCCGCTCGTGCCGGCCTCGTCTACAAGCCCTGCGGCGCGGGCGGCGGCGACATCGGCGTCCTGATGTCCGACAATGCCGCAAGCGCTGACGAGTTCATCGCGAAATCGGTGCCCGATGGTTTTCGGTTGCTCGACCTGCAACTCGATGAGCAGGGCGCACAGGTGCAGAGGGTTTCGAATGAGTAATTCCCCCATCCGGGGCTTTTACAAGTTGACCGTTGCCGAGCGGATAGAACGACTGGCCCGCGACCGGTGGCTTGCCGAGTCCGATGCGGAGCTTTTGCGGCAGGGCCGCTACGTGCTGCCGGCCGCTGCCGCAGACCGCATGATCGAGAATGCGCTCGGCGTCTTTGGATTGCCGTTTGCCGTGGCGCCAAACTTCCTCGTCAATGGGCGAGAGCACCTGGCCGCGATGGCCATCGAGGAACCTTCGGTCGTGGCAGGGTTGAGCATGGCGGCGTCACTGGCGCGCAAAACAGGCGGGTTCGAGGCGGCCTGTGATGAGTCGTTGCTGATCGGCCAGGTGCACGTGTCGGCCATTACCGATGTCAATGCCGCCGTGAAGGACGTGGCTGAGGCTCGCGAGGCGCTGCTGCGTCTATGCAACGATGTGCACCCGCGCCTTGTCGAACGTGGCGGCGGCGCCCGCGATATCGAGGTCCGGGCACTCGAGTTGGCCAATGGCGAAGCGGTCATCGCAGTACACATTCTCGTCGATACCTGCGACGCGATGGGGGCGAACCTGGTCAACTCGATCTGCGAAGCAGCTGCGCCGCGCATCGCCGAAGTGTGTGGTGGCAAAATCGCTTTACGCATCCTGTCCAATCTCGCCGATCGCTCCGTGGTGCGATGCCGTGTGCGCTACCGGCTCGCCGACGACGTTCGCGACGGCATCGTGCTCGCCAGCGAAATAGCGAGCGCCGATCCGCATCGTGCGGCGACACACAACAAGGGCATCATGAACGGCATCGATGCGGTTGCCATTGCTACCGGCAACGACTGGCGCGCTATCGAGGCAGGGGCGCACGCTTACGCCGCGCGCGGCGGCCACTACGCGCCGCTCGCGACGTGGTCGGCGGACGACGACGGCATGCTCGCCGGGGAAATCGAAATCCCGCTCAAGGTCGGCACGGTCGGCGGCAATCTCGGTGCCAATCCTGGCGCGGCACTGGGCCTGGATCTATGTGGCGTGGCGTCTGCCATGGAGCTTGCCGAACTCATGGCGGCAGTCGGTCTGGCGCAGAATTTCGCGGCGCTGCGTGCGCTGGCCACGAGCGGCATACAGGAAGGTCACATGAAGCTGCATGCGCGCAGCGTGGCAAGCAGCGCCGACGTTCCCGAGGAGCTGTTCGACGATGTCGTCAACGAGCTGATCGCAAGCGGCGACATCAAGGTCTGGAAGGCGCGCGAGATCGTGAAGCAACGCCAGGCATCGCGTGCCGGGAAAAAACCGGATGGAATCGCAGCTGGCAAGGTCATCCTGCTCGGCGAGCACGCCGTCGTCTACGGTAAACACGCGCTGGCGGTACCGGTGGCCGATGCCGTGGCGGCATTCGTCCGGGAAACTTCGGCCGCAACGGAGCCCGCCATTCCCGAACTCGAAACGGGCATCACGCTGATCCGCGACAAGCTGGGAATTACGGACGAATATTCAGTCGACGTTCGTTCACGCCTGCCGCTTGCGATGGGCCTGGGCGCGTCGGCCGCCTTCGCCGTGGCGATCACGCGTGCCTTCAACACCAGCCTCGGCCTGGGCCTGGGCGACGAAGCGATCAACGAGATTGCCTTCGAGTGCGAGAAACTGGCGCACGGCACGCCGTCCGGCATCGACAACACGATCGCGACGTACGCGACGCCGATGCTGTTTCGCAACGATGGCGAGCTCGAGTTGACGTCCGTCGAGATCAGCGCAACGCCACCGATTGTCGTCGCCTGCAGCAGCGAGCGAGGTCTCACAAAGGAAGTGGTTGCCGGCGTGAAGTCACGACGCGAACACAGCGAAGAACACTACGACGCGATCTTTGCGCAGATGGACCGCCTGAGCCTCGCCGGCGCGGCAGCGCTGGAGCAGGGCAACTACGAAGAACTCGGCCGCCTGATGAACATTTGCCACGGCCTGTTGGCGGCGATCGAGGTATCGACGCCGGAACTCGACGCCATGGTGTCGATAGCGCGTTCGGCAGGCGCCGTTGGCGCCAAGCTGACCGGCGCCGGCGGTGGCGGCTCAATGATCGCGCTGTGCCCGGGCTGCGTTGACGAGGTTGCCGCGGCCCTGCGGGCGTCGGGTTTCCGGACGATGGGCCTGGAATGAGAGGGAGCTCCGAGTGAACGAACCTAACCGCATCGTCTCTTCCGAGGCCGAAGAGCTGATTCTCGTCGATACCGACGACAACGAAACCGGATTCCTGTCCAAAGCCGACTGCCACGACGGCGATGGCGTCCTGCACCGGGCGTTTTCGCTGTTCCTGTTCAATGACGACGGGGAGTTGCTGCTGCAGCAGCGCAGCGAGTCAAAGCGGCTGTGGCCCGGCTACTGGTCGAATAGCATTTGCAGCCACCCGCGCCGCGGCGAATCGATGGCAGTGGCAACACGGCGAAGACTGCTGGACGAGCTGAACATCGAGGCCGAGCTCGAATTCATCTACAAGTTCAATTACCAGGCCGGTTTTGGCGAGCGCGGCTCCGAGAACGAGTTGTGCCATGTCTACCTCGGCAAAGCGCCGGCCGACATTCGCCCGAACGAGAGCGAGATCTCGGCGGTTCGATTCATCGCGCCGGCAGAGCTTGACCGCGAGTTTGCAGAAAAACCCGAGTCGCTAACGCCCTGGTTCCGAATGGAATGGCAGGTGTTGTCGACCGACTACCAGGACAGGCTCCTGGATTACGCCAGCCTCGAGTGATGACAGGCTGGCTCAATCCGCGGATTCGCGGCCGGAGATAGAAGGGCCGCTGCACTGCGGCCCTTCTTCCCTGTTATTTTACGGCAGCTGCTCCAGTGCAAATTCAGCCATCAGGGCGTGCACCTTCCTCGTCGGGTGCAGCGGATCCCAGAAGAAATACTCGTCTCGTTTCTTGCAGAATGCTCCTTTTGTGACGCCAAACGTGACGCACGAGTCCGTGACGTTAGTCAGGCCAAAAGCGTCGGGTGTCGCAAGCATTCCACTAACGAAGGCGAAGAAGTCGACGACCGAAATGTTCATATTGAACGGTTCGCTGGCGTAGGACTGTATAACGGGCGCGAGGAACACGTAGTTGTACAGCGCACTACCGCTCGGTGCCGGCGGGTCTTCAGCAGGAGGCGCTGCTGGTGAAGCCTCCAGGGGCGGAATAAACGCGAACAGCAGGTTGCGCGCGCCGCAGCCGTGGAGAATGAAGATATTCTCGGCGATGCTCGCGGTCATGCCGCCGAGGACCGGTATCGGGTCCTCTCCGCCCAGCAAGTCGACCAGGTCAAAGTAGGCGGAATCCATGATGAACAGCGTGTCGTCCATCGGCGCGCCGGTGCAATGACCGTTATCTCTCCAGGCCTGCACCTGGTCGTAAAGGCTTGGTAATGCGTCGTCTGCGAAGTCCCGGGCGCGCCCGTAACCGATGGCGTAGTTGCCGAATGCCGGGTTGCGATAGGCGGGCTTTGCCCCCTTGCGCAGCTTCATTTCCGCTGCGAGGACTTCAACCCAGGTCGGGCCGTTGCTGAAGTTGCGGCCGCCCATTGGGTAACTGGGTCCCAGGAAGACGAAAGGCGGGTGCGCAGACTCATCGGTCAACACGAAGTGGTTGCCGGAATCCATGAAGCTGGCACCGAAGATAAAGATTCGGGAGTAGCCGTGCTCGGTGTCCGCGAGGGCCGTCCCGGTCGCAAACGGCAGCAGCGCCAGCATAGCGACCATCATGCGTTTCGAGGTTTTCATCTCATCGCTCCGTTTAGAAACTACCTGTGGCGGCAGCCCGGCGATCTTGGGTCCTTCGTCGCGTCGCAGAAGGCGTGGCGGAGGAAGCGAGGACCCGTGGCTTTGCGTCTCGGGCTTTTGCCCGATTTGCTTTTGTCGCGCAGCCAATCATCCTCAGGGGGAAGATCCTGTCAATTCGGGGAAGTACTCAGGTGGTGCCGGTTCGGGCGGCAGCGGCGTTCCGGCCGCCATGCGCTGGCACTACCCGACGTAGCGGTAATACTCGATGCCGAGGTCGGCGAAGTGACGCTCGTCGGAGCGGCCGACGCGGTCGATGACGAACTCATTCTGCGGGATGTAATCGATGCCGGTCACGGTGCGGCCGTCGTGGAGGGCAATGTACTGTTCCTCGGTCAGGTCGATCGCGAACTGCATGGCTTTGCCGAAGCCGATCTTCTGGGTTGCCTCGCGCCAGCTGTCGGCCATGAAGAAAGGAATGACCTCTGCGGCATCGCCCGAACCGTAGCCCAGTGTCAGGACCTCTTCGCCGGGCGTAAACGAGTCTTCGTCGAGGCCCTGCTCGAAACCGGCGGCCATCCACGCGGGCAGCGCCGCCGTGTAGAGGTTGCCCAGGTCGAGCATGGTGTCCGAGCCGAGCGCCAGCTTGTCGAGGATTTCGCGGCGGTAGTGCCTTGACCCGCGGAATACGCGCAGGACGGCCATCGTCAGCGGGTACGCCTCGTACTGCAGGCGCTCCGGATTGGCCAGGCTGGCGACATCGGGCTTGCTCAGCATCTCGGCCGCGAGCGCGTCGGGCTCGATGCCTACCTCGTAACAATACGAAGCCAGCTCCGCGCGATCCTCGGCGTTACCCTGGCTCATGGCGAACAGGTAGGAGACGGCCCAGCCCGTTTCCGGCATGCGCCGATAGGGACGGTGCAAGAAGATGGTCCTGAGCGAGCGCATGTACTCGGCCGGGTCGAGATTGCGCTTGTCGTACATGTCCTTGAGCGCGTGCAGCGTCTCGTCGATGTAGCAGGTCGTCGAATACTTGCCGTTGAAGACCGGGAAGTCCTGCACCTGGTGCGACTCGGAGCGGTCCTGGCCGCAGAAGCGCAGCATCGGCTTGCGGAAGTCCATGATGCGGTAGTCGGACGCCGAACCCGAGCCGGGCAGGTCGACAACCGCGAGCTTGGGATCTTCCTCGAGCAACATCGCGACCGCGCCGGCGCCCTGGGTCGGTTCGCCGCTCGAGCCGCGTGCGTATTCGGCGATATCGGCACAGACGACGATCGCCTGGCCGCCGGCCCCGTCGAGGGCCAGGTGGCGGATCGCGCCTTTCATGCCATACACGCCGCCGAGGCACGCGTGCTTGAATTCCGGCACCTCGCAGCTGCGGGCAATCGGCGGCTTGCCGCGCGCCTCGAGCGCCCGGTCGACCATGCCCTTGACGATGATCGCGCCGGCCGAGTTATCGGTGCTCGACTCGGTGCCCAGCCCCAGGAATTTGACCCGCGTGGGGTCGACGTCGTACTGCTCGATGAGCCGCATGACCGCGGTCGCGGCCATCGTGTAGACACTCTGGTCGGGCCCGCGGACGCGGAAGCTGCGCCCCACCACCTCGCGGATCTTGGGCCACTGGTTATCGGTCCAGTCGCACCAGTCCTCGAGCCAGACTCGATAGGGCGGAATATAGGCGGCGAGGCCGCTGACGCCGATATTCTTGATGTTACTGGACATGTTCATGAGCGAGGTATAGTTAGCCCGGCGATTTTAGTGGTCCCGCGGCGAGCACTCAACCAGTTATTCGACCGTGATCGTGATTACGTCCGATGCCACGGGCGGGTCGTGCGGGACATGCAGGTGGTCTCCGAGCAGCAGCTGCAACGTGTGCTGGCCCGGCTCGAGGGTCACCTCGGTCGATGTGCTGGCATCCCCGAAATGAACATAGTTCTCATCTGCGGGGATCGGCATGCCCGGGTTTGCGGGCAAATCCGCGTCAATTATGAGGTGGTGATGGCCCGAATGCATCTCGTTGACCCCTGCCGCGACCACGCTCATGCCCTCGATGCCGAACTCGATATTGACCGGGTTGGACACGGTGTCGCCGTCCGCCGGAGTTATGAAAAATACCCTTGCGCCCTCGGGCGCCGGCGAACGCGGCAAGGTGGGCTGTTCGGCGGGTGCGGGCGTCTCCGCAGCCGCCGGCCGGGCCTCGGCCGGTTCCTCCGCGGCGACCGGCGCTGCATCCCGCTGGCCGCAGCCACTGGCCAGCAATACGACAACTGCCAGCGGCAGGAATCTCGTTGATGTCATAGCAGTTTTTCCCTCTGACTCGCTATTGCCTAGCCTATATGGAGAATGCGGCAATCGCCAGCGCGCCCAGCATCGTCGCCGTGAATCCGAACAGGTAGGCAATGGTCAGCACGATGAACTTCAGGAAAGTGACGATACGGCCCTGGCCGTAGACCTTGCGCATGGCGACAAACAGGTAGACCGCGACGTAGAACGATGTCACCACGGTCACCAGTATCGAAATGCCCTCCGGAATGCCGACCCAGTCCGAGAATCGCACGAACAGGATCTGCAGCGTCAGCATCAGGAAGAAGAACGAGTGGAAATGCACGAAGAACAGCAGGTGCTCCACGTAGTAGCGCTTGGACAACGGGTACAGCGCCTTGAGCACAAAGGCCATCAACGGCAGCAGGATGATGAGCGCCGCCGGAATATTGTCGAGCAGGCCCTCGATGAGCGCCTTGCCTTCGTCCAGCCGCGTGCGCTCGCAAATTCGTTTCAACCGCTCCGGGGTCATGCGCCGCGCCAGCCATTCGGGCAGGTCTTCGACGTCGGACTCGGTCACGTCGCATTCTGTCTCGGAACCATCGCCTTCGTCTTCATCGTCGTCGAACGTGAAACGGACGCCGCTCTCGTCGACAGTCAGGTTTCCGGACACGTCTTCCTCGTCGATGACGCCTTCCTCGACGAGGTCCTCGATCGTCTCGGCCGCCTCGGCAAGCGCCTGCTCGGTCTCCTCGGCCTGCTGCTGATCTTCCTCGGCCTGCTGCTGAATTTCCTCGGCCGTCGGTTCGGGCTCCGGCACGAACAACACGCCAAGTTCCTCGCGCGGGTCGAAGAAGGCCACGACGAAGAACAACAGGCTGAGCACCAGGTACATGCGAAACGGCGGCATGAAGCGGGCGCGTTTGCCCTGCAGGTAATCGTGGGTCAGCTGCCCGGGCCGGATCATGAGCGGAATCAGCGTCTGCCACAGGCGCGAGTCGATCTCGAGCAGGTCGCCGAAGGCGTCCGACACCAGTTCCCACAGGCTGATCAGGCGGCTGCGCGAGCGCTGGCCACAGTTGCCGCAGTACTGCCCCCGCAGCCGCGCACCGCAATTCAGGCAGTTCGGGGAGGCTTCGGGAATCAGCTCGCTGATCTGGTCCTCGCGCAGGACGCGGGCGGAAACGTCGATGTCGGCGCCGAACTCGGCACGCAGCTGTGCTTCGAGTTCACCGGCCGGGCCATCGATGAAATCGTCGATGACATCGTCGCCGCTCAGGCTGTAGACGCAAACGCGGCGCTTGCGTCCCTGTGCGTCGTCGTTGCCGGGATAGAGCGTGCAATCTTCGACGGCAGGGTCGAGCAGTATCGCCTGCGCGTGCTCCTCGATGCGCTGTTCAAAGGCCTCGGCACTGTCCGGCGCTACGAAGAATGTGACTTCATAGAGTGGTCCGGAATGGCTTGTCATAGGCTAACCGGCTTTTTTACGGGTCTTTTTCTTCGACGTCTTCTTGCTGGTCGTTTTCTTTGCGGTCTTCTTTTTCGCCGCTGGTTTCTTTTTCGCCGCGGCGACCGCTGCCGTCCGGGGTTCGGCCTTCTGGCGCCCGATCTCCTCGGGCGCGAAGTCGTCAACCGCCAGCAGCGCCCTCACCTTATCATGGTATTCGCGCAGTTCGGCGGCCTCTTTCTTGCTGATGACACCGGCGTGCGCCGCCTCATCGATCTGCGATCCGAGGTAATCCGAGGTGATCAGGCCCTCACGCAGCGCCTGCTTGAGCCGGAGTTCGAGCGGGGCATAGGTCTCCGCTAACTGCAGCGCCTCCTGCAACAGGCCCAGCGGGTTGCCCGGTTCGATGGTCGTGTAGGCAAACTCGCTGAGTCGCTCGCGGGCCTCGCCCGTGCGCGTAATCAGGTCGACAACCTTCTGTGCAAGCTCGTCGGACGGCGCCGAATAGGTGCGGCCGCGCGGGAAGATGAATATGCGCAGGAACCCTGCCACCCAGCGATTCGGGAAGTTGCGCAGGAACGAGTGCAGCGCCTCCTGGGCCTGGTACATCAGGGTGCGAACCGACCACTCGACGAGCGGCAGGTCCGTGGCCCGCCGGCCCTGGTTCTCGAAGTGCTTGAGGACGCAGGAAGCGAGGTACATCGAACTCAGGACGTCGCCGAGGCGCGCCGACAGCAGCTCGCGCTTCTTGAGCGCGCCGCCGAGAGTCAGCATCGCAAAGTCCGATGAGAGTGCGAACGCCGCACTGTAGCGGTTGATGTTCTGGTAGTAGCGCCGCGTCGGCGTGTTCAGCGGCACGCGCGAGAACTTCGCATGGGTCAGCGCCAGGAAGAACGAGCGGGCCAGGTTGCTGATGGCGTAACCGATGTGGCCGAACAGCGCCCTGTCGAAATCAATCAGCCCACGATCTTCGTCGTCGTCGCTGGCGGCCTGCATCTCGGGCAATACGAACGGATGGCAGCGGATGGCGCCCTGGCCGTAGATGATCAGGCTGCGCGTAAGAATGTTGGCGCCCTCGACCGTGATCGAGATTGGCGTCGCCATGTAGGGGCGGCCGAGGTAGTTGCTCGGCCCCATCATCACGCCTTTGCCACCATGGACGTCCATGGCGTCATTGGCGATGCTGCGGCCGAGCTCGGTGCAGTGATATTTCAGGATTGCCGACGGTACGGCTGGCTTCTCACCGGCGCCAATCGCGCCCGACGTCACCGACAGCGCCGAATTGATGATGTAGCTGTGGCCGGCGATCCGCGTCAGCGCCTCGCCCACGCCCTCGAAATTGGCGATCGAGGTGCCGAACTGTTTGCGAATGCGCGTGTACGCCCCCGAGGCGTAGCTGGCGGCCTGGCCGCCGGCGCACGAAGCCGACGGCAGCGAAATGGCGCGACCGACGGATAGCAACGTCACGAGCATTTTCCAGCCCTTGCCCGCCATTTCCTGGCCGCCAATGATGTAGTCGAGCGGCACGAACACGTCCTTGCCGCTGGTCGGGCCGTTCTGGAAGGCGATCGTCAGCGGATTGTGACGACGGCCGATCGTCACTCCCGGGGTGTCGGTGGGAATGAGTGCGGACGTGATGCCGTACTCGTCCTTGTCGCCGATCAGGTGGTCCGGGTCATACAGTTTGAAGGCCAGGCCGAGGACCGTCGCGACCGGGGCGAGCGTAATGTAGCGCTTGTCCCAGTTGAGGCGAATGCCCGTGATCGTCTTGCCGTTCCACTTGCCCTTGCAGACAACACCGCTGTCAATGAGCGACGCGGCATCCGAACCGGCTTCGGGCGAGGTGAGCGCGAAACAGGGTATTTCCTTACCGGAAGCGAGGCCCGGCAGATAGTGGTCCTTCTGCTCCTCGGTGCCGTAGTGCATCAGCAGTTCCGCCGGGCCCAGCGAGTTGGGCACGCCGATCGTCGAACTGACCGTCGCGCTGCGGCTGCCGATCTTGACCTGCACCATGGCCACGGCGTACGGCGAAAACTCCAGTCCGCCGTACTTCTTGGGAATGATCATCGCGAAGAAACGATGCTCGATGATGAAGTCCCACACCTCTTTGGGCATGTCGCCGAGTTCGTGGCAGATCTGCCAGTCGTCGATCATGCGGCAAAGCTCTTCGCACGGGCCGTCGATGAAAGCTTGTTCTTCCTCGGACAGCTCGGGCGCCGGGAATTTCATCAACCGGTCCCATTCGGGCATGCCCGAGAACAGCTCGCCGTCCCACCAGACGTTGCCGGCCTCGAGCGCCTCGCGCTCGGTGTCCGACATCGACGGCAGCATCTTGCGATAGATGTCGAGCAGCGGCCGCGTGATCTTCTCGCGACGCAGCTCGATCAGGTTCGGAATCACCATGACGCCGAACAGGGCCCAGAGAACCAGCAGCCAGAGCCACCAGCCGTTTCCGAAAATCGTATAGGCCAGCAGCGCCAGGCCCGTGGCAATCGTCGATGTGCGCAGGTCAATGCGCTGATAGGCGAGATAGATGCCCCCGCCGGCAAACAGCAGGAACCACGCCAGACTGACCAGGAACTCGGTCAAAGCAACTCCTCAATAGCAGCACGTTCTTCCCGGAGTTCGACCTCGGTCGCGGTCATGCGTTCGCGGCTGAACTCGGAGATTTCGAGATCCTTGACGATCTCGTACTTGCCATCCTTGCATCGCACGGGATAGCTGTAAACGACCCCGGTCTCGATTCCGTAACTGCCGTCTGCGGGAATGCCCATGCTCACCCAGTCATCGCCGGCCGTGCCGAGCGCCCAGTCGTGCATGTGGTCGATCGCCGCCGAGGCCGCCGAGGCCGCGGAGGAGGCGCCGCGCGCCTTGATGATGGCCGCGCCGCGCTGCTGCACGGTGGGAATGAACTCGTCGGTCAGCCACGCCTGGTCCACCAGGCCTGCCGCGCTGTCACCTTTGACCTCGGCATGGTGAATATCGGGGTACTGTGTGGCCGAGTGGTTGCCCCAGATGATCATCCCCCTGACGTCGCTGACGTGAGCGTCTGTCTTGTGGGCAAGCTGGGCGATAGCGCGGTTGTGATCCAGGCGGGTCATCGCCGTGAAATTGGCCGGGTCTATGTCGGGCGCGTTGCTCTGCGTGATCAGGGCATTGGTGTTGGCCGGATTGCCCACAACGAGAACGCGGATGTCGCGGCTCGCGTGATCGTTGATGGCCTTGCCCTGGACCGAGAAGATGGCGGCGTTGGCCTCGAGCAGGTCCTTGCGCTCCATGCCGGGACCGCGCGGTCTTGCTCCGACGAGCAGCGCGTAGTCGCTGTCCTTGAACGCAACGTTCGGGTCATCGGTGGCCACGACACCCGCGAGCGTGTCGAACGCACAGTCATCGAGCTCCATCACCACGCCGTTGAGCGCCGGCAGTGCGGGCGGGATTTCCAGTAGTTGCAAAATGACGGGCTGGTCGGCGCCGAGCATCTGCCCGGAGGCGATGCGGAAGGCCAGCTGGTAGCCGATTTGACCGGCCGCGCCGGTGATCGTGACTCGTACGGGTGACTTCATTATTACGTCCTGATTGGCAAGCGATGAGGCATTGGAAACCGGCGGCGATTCTAGCATCGCGCGCGTTTCGCAGCACTCGTTACTTGCCGCAATTCAGGGCGTTTCGGTGTCCAGGAAGGCCTCGGCCCACAGCTGACGTTCCCGCTCGGCCGCAGCCGTGAATCCGGCCTCTTCGAGGGCGGCGATGCACTCGAGCCAGCGCCGTGACGTGTCACGCATGTCTGCGCCGCAGGACGGCGACGCATCCTCGAAACTGCGGAGCCGGAAATCCGCGCGCTCCTCGGCGGCCTGCGGCGCGGCGGAGCTCGCTGCGGGCGGGGCAGCAGGCGAGTCGTTCGGGCCTCGCTGCATGCGCGCCATCTCCTCGGCGCGGATCAGCATGTCGGCGTCCTGGATAATGGCTTCCTCGAGCAGCCCGGCCGCAGGCTCCTGTTCCTGCGGCGCCGTGGTTCCGGTCGCCTTGGCTGCACTTCCCAGGTCGTTGCGCTGGCGTTCCGCATCGACCTCGGGCGCGGCGAGCTCGCGCGCGGCAGCGCTGTCCTCCTGTTTCAATGCCTGTGGCACAGCGTGACTTTGCGGCAGCTCTTCCTGGGAGACCTGCAGCAGCAAGGTCGCCGACAGCAGCACGACCGCGGCCCATGCCGCAGGCCGGGTCCACAGCCGCAGGCGCGAGTAACGCGGACGGGCAGCCCGCGTGGCCTCGCGCAGGACTGCCTGGTCCAGGTGCGCAGGCGTGCGCTCCTGTGCCGCGCCGCGATAGACCTCGCTGACGCGCGGGTCGTCGGCAGCTCGCGAATCCGGTGTCTTGCGTTCTTCGGTCATGTCGATTCCTCGCCAACCGCGGCGCGCAGCTTGGCCACGGCATAGCGCAGGCGGCTTTTCGCGGTTTCGCGGTTGGTGTCTGTCACGGCGGCGATCTGGTCGAGACTCAGTCCCGCCTCCTCTCGCAGCAAGAAGACGTCACGCTGCTCTTCCGGCAGGTCCTTGAGCGCGGCCTCGAGGCGCCGGCGCGCAAGGCTGCGCTCGGTCTCGGTCTCGGGCAGGTCGGCCGGGTCGGGCTGTGTGTCAGGCTCGACGTCGGCGATCTGGGTATGCCGCTTGTTGCGTCGCACGTGGTCGATGAAGCAGTTGTGGGCGACGCGATACAGGAAAGTCGTGAACTTGGCCGTAGGCCGGTAACTGCCACGGGCCCGGACGATCTTGCTCCAGGCCTCCTGGAATATGTCTTCGGCGCTGTCGCGGTGTTGGCACAGCCGCAGCAGGTAACGGTAAACGGCGTCGTTGTGCCTGCGGTACAGGACCTCGAACGCCTCGACGTCTCCGTCGCAGTAGCGCAGCATCAGGGCACTGTCGTCGGGCGCTTTATCCATAGGGCCAGCATAGGCGAGGATTCTTGCGCGCGAAAGCGGCCTGCGAGGCGTTCTCAGGATCTGGGCGTTCGCTGTCATAGCCCTTTAAACGCGCCATTTCGCGGTTCGGGTCTCGATGCGTGACAAAAAAGCTTGCAATCCGTTTTTTTAGTGTTATAGTCAACTATAACACTAGCTCACCAAGCAGGAAGAACTCCCCGGAGTACAGCAATGAAGGCTTTATTTGTACGATACCTCAACGAAATCGTCGGTTTGACGGTCATGGCGCTGATGGCGACGGCGCTGATTGCCGGCCAGGCAGACGCCGAGGTGCGCAAAGCTGCTGCTGAGCAAGAGCGTGAAATCCTCGAGATTCGGCTTATCGTTGCAGAAAAATAACAACAAGGAGTTTGCGCTGAACAACGTATTGGAAGTTTCCGTCACAACGGCGAGCAAAGTAGCGACGGAGTCGTTGCGCCGGCCTCATACCGAGGCCGGCGCCTTTTTGCAGGGCGTCTCGAATGGACCCTAAATGGAATGAAGATCTGCCGATTTATCGGCAGCTAAGGGACCGCGTCGTCGCGATGATCCTCGAGGGAGTGCTCGGCGACGGCGACGCGCTGCCGTCGGTGCGCAACGTTGCCGCCGAGTATCGCCTCAACCCCCTGACCGTGCTGAAGGGCTACCAGGAGCTTGTCGACGAGGGCCTGGTCGAGAAAAAACGCGGCCGCGGCATGTTCGTGACCGACGGCGCCCGCAGCCAGCTACTCAAGGACGAACGGCAGCGTTTTCTCGACAAGGAATGGCCGGAGGTCGCCGCCACTATCAAGCGGCTGGGGCTCGATGCCGCGACGCTGCTAAATGAAATCGAATCGACAGAAGACGCAGGAGACAAGAATGACTAGCCTGGTCACTGCCAGAAATGTTTCGAAGCACTTCAAGGATGTCCGCGCCGTGGACAGCGTCAGTTTCGAGATCGAAAAAGGGAAGATCATGGGCCTGTTCGGTCCGAACGGCGCCGGCAAGACGACCTTGCTCAAGGCCATGCTGGGCCTGACTGACTGTGACGGCGAACTGTCCGTGCTCGGGCTGGATCCGTTCAAGCAACGCAAGGAGCTGATGCGGAACATCTGCTTCATCGCCGACGTTGCGGTACTGCCCGGCTGGATCAAGGTGAGCCAGCTACTGGATTTCGTCGAAACGACACATCCGAATTTCTCCCGCAGCAGCGCCGAAGAATTCCTGTCGCGCACCAAGGTGCGAAAGGATGCAAAAGTGCGTGAGCTGTCGAAAGGCATGATCACGCAGCTGCACCTGTCGATCATCATGGCGATTGACGCCAAGTTGCTGGTGCTCGACGAGCCAACGCTTGGTCTCGACATCATTTTCCGCAAGGAGTTTTACAGCAACCTGCTGAGCGACTACTTCGATGGTGAGCGCACGATCCTGATCACGACGCACCAGGTCGAGGAGATCGAGAACCTGATGACCGACATCATGTTCATCAACGATGGGCGCATCCTGCTCGACTCGAGTATGGACGCGTTGCCGGAAACGTACGTCGAGCTCATGACCTCGGGCGAGGACGCCGATAAGGCGCGCCAGCTCGGACCGATCTACGAGCGTGACGTGTTCGGCAAGAAGGTCATGACCTTCGAAGGCAAGAGCAGGGAGCAGCTGGCCGATTTCGGCGAATGTCATACACCGTCGGTTGCTGACCTGTTCGTGGCCATGGTCAAGGGAGCGGCAGCATGAGCGGCATGATGGGTAATCAGCTCGCGCTGGTAAAAAGAGAAGTCTGGGAACACCGCTCGATCTGGATTACGCCGGCAGCCGTTGCGTTTGTCGTGACGTTTATCGCGATCGCCGCCGTTGTCATGGTGGCGGCTTTCGGCGAGGCGATAAACCCCGAGATCGAGAGGATTGCTGACGCCACATTGCCGGATTCGATACGAAGAGCGGCGCTTGCTGTGTTCCTTCTCGGCAATACGACCGTGTTCATGTTCGCCATGTGGTTCCTGATGATCTTCTACTGCCTGGATGCGCTGTACGCGGAGCGCAAGGACAGGAGCATTCTCTTCTGGCGTTCACTGCCGATTACGGACACCGAAACCGTTGTTTCGAAGCTGCTGACCGTACTCATCGCGATCCCCCTGGCAACGATGGGCGGCGTGATCATTTCTCACCTTCTCAACCTGATCATCATGAGCGTCTGGCTGAGTACGGAGGGTGTGAATCCCTTCCGGTTCATTTGGGGCGCCGTACCGCTGTTCGATACTTGGGCGGCTGTTCTGGTATTCCTGATTGCGATTCCGATCTGGATGTCACCATTGCTGGGCTGGTTGTTGTTCATATCAGCCTGGGCGAAGCGCGGTCCCCTCCTGCGGGCCGTATTGCCGATAGCGATTCTGCCGTTCCTCGAATACATCATCTTCAAGTCCTGGCACCTCGGCCTGGCCATCGTAAAACGCCTCGGCCCCGAGACGATGCCGATAGTCGATGTCTTCGAATTTGCCGAGCAGTTCGATGAAGACAACCTGCATGATGCCCTGGCAGAAAATATCAGCCTGCTTTCCATGCTGGACATCGGCAAGTTCGTGACGAGCACCGAGGTCTGGGGTGGGATCGTCGTTTGTGGTCTGTTCCTGACGGCGGCGATCTACGTCCGGCGCTATCGCGACGACAGCTAGGGGGACGGCTTCCCGGAAATATCGTGCTTCCTGAGTTTGCCGCGAAACTGGTGGTAGCTCAGGTTCAGCAGGTCGGCGGCCTTGCGTTGGTTAAAGCGCGCCTTGTCCAGCGCCGCCAGCAGCAACTCTCTTTCCGTGTCCAGGAGCCGCTGTGGCAGGTCGGCTGGCAGCAGCGGCGCCCGGCGCGGCCTGGCCGGACCGGGTTTCGAATCCGACTGCCGCACGAGCTTGTAGGGCGAGTCGAACGGGTCGAAGGCGATTCGCGAAATCGGCCGTTCGGGATCGTCCGAACGATACACCGACCGCTCGACCGTATTCTTGAGTTCGCGCACATTGCCGGGCCAGTCGTGCTTGAGCAGTGCTGACGCCGCGCGCGGCGAGAATCCCGGAAAGTAGGCGCGCCGCAGCTCGGCCGCCATGTTGACCGCAAACGCATGTGCCAGGGTCATCACGTCTTCGAGCCGCTCTCTCAGCGGCGGCACTGTAATCACGTCGAAGGCAAGCCGATCGAGCAGGTCCTTGCGAAAACGGCCTTCGGCCGCCCGGGCTTGCAGGTCGGCATTGGTCGACCCGACGATGCGCACATCGACGCGCAAGGTATCGCTGCCACCGACGCGCTGAATCTCCCCGTATTCGATCACCCGCAGGATCTTCTCCTGCATGCGCAGCGAGATGGTGGCGAGCTCGTCGAGAATCATAGTGCCGCCATCGGCGCGTTCGAAGTGGCCGATATGGGTCTTCACGGCGCCCGTGAATGCGCCGGCTTCGTGCCCGAACAGCTCCGACTCGAGGATCGACTCCGTCAGCGCCGCGCAGTTGACCTTGACGACGCTCTGCTCCCAGCGGTCGGACAGGAAATGCAGGCGCGCCGCGATCAGCTCCTTGCCCGTACCTCGCTCGCCGACAACGAGAACCGGCTTGTCCAGCGGCGCCGCGCGCGAGACATGCTCCAGCATCTCGAGAAACGCCGGGGCCTCGCCAATGATGTGCTGGTCGGGTCTGCGGGCGGCCATATGGCGAATTTAGCCAGATAATAGCGAAAAACGCGAATACCTAGTAAAAATCGCCACAAAATTCGCACGGCCAGTGCTGCGCAGATTCCCGAAATCCTCCTAGAATTAATTACTTATTGACCCTGCAAAATGTTGGCACGATTGCTGCAGCACTAGGGGTAGCTATTCACCAACACAGAGGACACACCATGGGTATTTTCACGAGATTTAGCGACATCGTGAACTCCAACATCAACGCGATCCTGGATAAGGCTGAAGACCCTGAAAAGATCGTGCGCCTGATGATCCAGGAGATGGAAGACACGCTGGTCGAGGTTCGCTCTGCTGCCGCGCGGTCCATCGCCGACAAGAAAGACCTGAATCGCAAGCTCGAAGCGCTGGACCGCGAAGCGCGCGACTGGGAAGACAAGGCCGAGCTGGCCATTCGCAAGGCACGTGAAGACCTGGCCAAGGCGGCGCTGGTCGAAAAGAGCCGCGTCGCCCGTGCCGCCGAAGTCCTCAAGCAGGACTATCTCGCGGTTGACGAGGGCCTGGCCAAACTCAATGAAGATATCGCCCGCCTGGAGGCGAAGCTCGAAGACGCGAAGGCCCGGCAGAAGGCGTTGCTGGCACGGCACAAGACGGCCAGCAGCCGGCTCGCGGCGCGCAAGAAAATCCACGACTACAAGATCGATGATGCAATCACCCGTTTCGAGCAGTACACGCGGCGCATCGACGACGTGGAAAGCCGGGTCGAAGCCTATGACCTCGGGCTGCCGAAAGACCTGAACCACGAGTTTGCGAGCCTCGAGGCAGAGGACGCCGTCAGGGATGAACTGGATGCGCTGAAGCGGCGCGTCGAGGGCCGCACCGACGAGGACGACAAGAACGTTGCAGAAAGCTGAGCCATTCCAACGATACCAAGGACAACATATGACTCAACGCAGCTGGAATATTGACTATGGACCCCTCCGTGGGTTCTACCGGGACCAGGAGAACGCATGGATCTTCGGCGTGTGCGCAGGCATCGCCGACCGATTCAATTTCCGCCTGTCGACCGTGCGCATCATCGCGGTCATTTGCCTGGTGCTGTTCTTCTGGTTGACCGCAGCCGTCTACATCGCCGCGACGCTGCTCATCAAGGAAAAGCCCCTGGTGTACTCGGGGCGCCGGTCGGAGTATGAGTTCTGGCGGCGACATCAGCGCGATTACTGGAGCGAATCATGACAGCCTATGCAACGACGCAGCACCGACGTTTTACCCGTGATGCCGATCGCGCCTGCGTCGCCGGCGTCTGCGCCGGCATCGCCCGTTACTTCGGCTTCCGGCTATGCGCGGTCCGCTTCATCTTCATCATCGCCTTGCTGGCCGCGTTCCCGTTTGCCGCGCTGACGTACCTGGCGATCGTGCTGCTCGTGCCGGCGGAATCGAGCCGCGACGAGTATGTCGTGGAACGCGTCCGGTGTCGCCGGCGCCGGCGCATGTCGCGGCGGGAGCGCCGGCGGGCCGAAGCTGAGGCCGAGGAGCAGGAACGGGATCGCAGGGCCGAGCAGGTCAGGGAGCGTTACCGGACACTTGACGAGCGCCTGGCCCGGATCGAGAGGTACGTGACGTCGTCGCGCTACGATCTTGACAGGGAATTCAGGAATCTTTGAGATACGTTAACGAGGGACCAGGGGTTCGAATATGAGTAATCTTTTTTGGGTCGTCTGCATCGTCGCTATTGTCATGACCGCCGAGACGATAAAAAAAATCTACGAAATGCGGCATGCGAGAAAAGAAGAGGACGAAAAGGACAACGATGAACTGGCCAGGCTGGAACAGCTCGAGGAGCGCATCCGGGTGCTCGAGCGCATCGTGACCGAAGACAAGCACGATCTCCGGCGCGAGATCAACCGGCTCTAGGGCCGCCAGTCAGTCCTGCGGGGTCTCGTTGACCTTCGCATTGTAGGCGCGAATCTGCTGATTGAACTGCTCGCCCAGCAGGGCCTTTTCCTCGTTGGCCGCGTCAAATTTCTTGTTCAGGATGTCGTCACGGCGCTGCAGTTCTTCGGGCGACGGATTGTCGAGTTCGGCGATAGCGGCCTTCTCTTCGCCCTCGATACATTGCAGGTAAGTATCTACGCTGGCCATGTACTCCTGGATCGCGTCCTTGGCGGCCAGCAGCTCATCCTTGCTCGCCGTCGCTCCATCGGGGATCGTGGGCCGATCCGGGTAGTCGCAGGCAATGGCGAGCGACGTGGAGAAAAGAAGTACTGAGGCAACGGAGAATTTACTGAATCTGGTCATGGCACCGGCTTTGGTTATGCGGGCCGCAATGGTCGGCGGCCCGGTTGCGGGATGTCGCGCTATTTAATCACTTTGGTTCTGGCGAGTGAAGCTGTCAGGCGAACAGTGCGCGGTAGGAGTCGGTGCCATCGGCCTGGGCCAGCAACAACTCGAGGTAGTTCTCGGCGCTCATGGGGTCTCCGAACAGCAGGCCCTGGACGTAGGTGCACTCCAGGCGCTGCAGGAAGTTGAGCTGGTGTTCGTCCTCCACGCCCTCGGCGACTACGTCCATGTTCAGGTTGCGGCCCATCTGCACGATCGTGCCAATAATCGTCGCGTCATCCGGGTTCGTCGCCACGTCGCGCACGAACGACTTGTCGATCTTGAGCGTGCTGATCGGGAACTGCTGCAGAGCACTGAGGGACGAGTAGCCGGTGCCGAAATCGTCGATCGCCAGGTGCAATCCGAGGGCATACAGCTGGTCGAGCAGCTTGACCGTACGCTCGGGGTTTTCCATGAGCGTCGTCTCGGTGATCTCGAGCTCGAGCGACGTCGGCGACACTTCGTGGCTGCGCAGGATCGCCCCAATGCGCTTGGTGAAGTTCACCTGGCGCAGCTGCTTGAGCGACAGGTTGACCGATACCCGGCCCGGTGAGCTTGCGGACCGCTGCCACAGACGAAAGTCCTCGCAGACTTTGTCGAGCACCCACTCGCCGATCTCGATAATCAGGTTGGTCTCTTCGGCGATAGGGATGAAATCGGACGGCAGAATAAGACCGCGGTCCGGCAGCTCCCAGCGGACGAGCGCCTCGGCGCCAAAGACCTCACCGGTTTCGATATTGTATTTCGGCTGGTAGTGAACGAGGAGCTCGTCTCTCTCGAAGGCGCGTTTGAGCCGGCTCTTGGTCATCAGCCGCTCGACAGCGGCTTCGTTCATGGCCGGCTTGTAGTACTTGAACACGTTACCGCCCGCCTTCTTGGCGCTGTACAGAGCGGCGTCGGCATTGCGGATCAGGTCAATCACGTTGGGCGCGTCTTTCGGGTACAGCGCGATTCCCATGCTGGCGGTCATGAAGACCTCGTGACCCTGCACGAAGAACGGGTCGGCGAGCCGATCGAGCAGGCTGCGCGCCAGGTCGTTGGTCGCGTTCCGGTCTTCGCCCTGCGCCCCCAGGTTCGGCACGACCACGGCAAACTCATCGCCGGCCAGCCGGCCGATGACCGATTTCTCGGGCAATGCCGCCGACAGGCGTTCGGCTACCGTTTCAAGCGTCGCATCGCCGGCAAGGTGTCCGAACGTGTCGTTGATCTCCTTGAAGTGATCAATGTCGACGTACAGCAGGCACAAAGGCTGGTTGCTGCGGCGGGCGCGCGCGATCGCACGCTGCAGCAGGTGCTGGAACTGCATGCGATTCGGTACCTTGGTCAACGCATCGATGCGCGCGAGATACCGGATGCGTTGCTCTGCCCTGCGTCGCTCGGTGATGTTCTGGGCGGCGTAAATCCGGTCAGTCGACTCCTTGCTCTCGTCTTCGACCAGGGAGCAGGTATACGAAACGGGTATCGACTCGCCGAACTTGCTCTCGAAAAAGGCCTCCCTCGGTACGCCAGAGGTGAAATCGTCGATCAGCGTGGCCGACTTGCTCGTATCGACGATGTAGTCGATGGACATGCCGAGCAGTTCGTCCTCGGCATAGCCCAGCAGTTCGGTAGTGGCGCGATTAATGCGCTTGACGCGGCCATGCGCCGAAGTGACCACGATCGCCTCGTTCATGCCGGAGAGAATGCGATCCATGTAGTCCCTCGACACGGTGGTCGAACGCAGGCGATCGCGCATGTCATTGAAGACCGCGCCGAGTTGCCCGAGGGCGTCATCGCCGGTTTGCGACAGGGGCTCGCCGAAATCTGCATCCCGAAGTTTCTCGGCCTCGGCACGCAGTTCGTCGATGCGCGCCGTCTGCCGGCGAGCAAAAAGCCAGACCACGATGGCACACAGACCCAGGGCGAGCAGGCTGCCGCCGGCCGCCCAGCCGAATCCGGTCCGGACCAGCGCTTCGTGTTCGGCAGCCGGGGTGACCGCCATTTGCTCGGTGACCAGCCGGTACTCGCGGTACAGGATGACGAGCGCGGCCGTGCCCAGGGCAATGCCCAGCGCAACAATGAGCTTGGTATACCGCGGTATCCGCCTGCCGATCATCTGCTTGCAGCCCTTCTTCTTATTGTTGTCCGGGGCAAATGGCCAACGCCCAGTGTAGCACCGCGACCGTCCGAGGGCCCTGTTTTCCGCGGGGCCAAGCCCGGGGCTGGCTGTACAAATATGGTCGTTATTTTACAGATAAGTCACTTTTAAGCGATCAGTCTTCCTGGCGTTTCTCGGTAAATTCGAGCGGCTCGGCCGGGCCCGTCGTCTTCATCACGCCTTCCACAACGGCGCCTTCCGCGACGGCGATGGCCTCGCCGGACACGGTTCCCGAAATCCGCGCCGAGTCGGTGATCTCGACCTTGCCGCCCGCCACGATGTCGCCTTCAACCCGGCCCGCAACAATGACGTTTTCCGCGCGGATGGTGCCTTTCCAATAGCCGCCGTCGGCCAGCGTCACAGTGCCGTCGAGTTCGCAGTCGCCATCGACGACGCCATTGACGAGAAAACTGCCCGACCCCGAGATCGTGCCGACGATCTTGCAGCCATCATTGATGAGTGTGGCCGCACCGGAGGTCTTGTCGCGCATACGACGCAAGCGGGATTCATTCATACGGTTAGTTCCATGAGGATCAAGACGCCAGCGCGCAGTCTACCTGTACGCCCCGGCAGTTGTCAGTGCATCATTCCTGGTATCCGCGACCGAGCGTTTCGACAGTCGCAAGCAAGCCGCCCTCGAAGACCAGTCGGCGCATGAACTTGCGCGGGCCAAGGTTGTAGATGTACTCGGTGACCATGACCTCGGCCGGATACAGGACGTGGCCCGGCGAGCGCGACAGGCCGAGGCCGTGCAGACTCGGATACCCGGTGCGGCGATCGATCAGGCGTACGGCATAGCCCAGGTGCCGCTTCGAGGTTGGCGCACCGCAGATTGCGACGACTTCGGCTTCGTGCATGCCCTCCTTGACCAGCTTGTTGCCACACCGGAACGCGGCCGCCGATTCCGGCGCCAGCAACGCAATGACCAGCACGGCTGTAATCGCGGCAGTTTTCAGGATATGCAGCTTCATGTCGCAGTCGAGACTAACAAGCACCATAATGGTGTGCACGCAGCGTGCCGGCGCTTATGGTAAAACAACCGCCAGGCGCCGGACATTGCGCCGCCATTACGGCGGTCGCGCGCAAAAGAAGAACAAATGCTCGATACATTCGACAACAAACTCGATGCGATAGTTTCCTCGGGCCTGACGCTTGCCGGCGGCAAGAAGGGCATCGAGAAGGAGGCGCTGCGCCTCGACCTCGACGGCTACCTGGCGCGCACGCCGCACCCTGCGGGCCTGGGTTCGGCGATGACCAATCGCTTCATTACGACCGATTTCTCCGAAGCGCTGCTCGAGTTCGTTTCGCCGGTATTCACGAGCACCTGGGAAGCGCTGCGCTTTCTCTGCGACGTGCACCAGTTCACCTACGAATGCCTCGAGGACGAGCTGCTGTGGGTGGCCAGCATGCCGTGCCGAATTCCGCGCGACCCCGACATCCCGCTGGCGCGCTACGGCACCTCGAACGTGGGGCGCATGAAAACGATCTACCGGCGCGGACTCGGGTTTCGCTACGGGCGGCACATGCAGACCATCGCGGGTATTCACTTCAATTATTCGCTGCCCGAGGAATTCTGGCCCAGCTACCAGGCCATGCTCGGCGACGATGGCGATGCGCGGGCGTTTCGTTCCGCGCAGTACCTCGGGCTGATTCGCAACTTCCGGCGCTTCGGCTGGCTGACCCTGTACCTGTTCGGCGCGTCTCCGGCGATGTGCAAATCCTTCGGCGGCGGCGAGGACCTCGACATGCCGGAACTCAGCCGGGACACCTGGTACGCGCCTTACGGAACCTCCCTAAGGATGTCGGACCTCGGCTACAACAACCAGAACCAGTCGCGAATCAACATTTCGCTAAACGACCTCGACCATTACATCGACGATCTGGAGACCGCGATCCGGACGCCGGAGCCCGATTACGAAGATATCGGCGTTATCGTCGACGGCAAGTACCGGCAGCTCTCGGCAAACCAGCTGCAGATCGAGAACGAGTTCTACAGCCCGGTGCGCCCGAAGCGCGTTGCCCGCTCGGGCGAGCGCCCGACCGCCGCACTGAGGCGCGGCGGCATCGAGTACGTGGAAATTCGGTCGCTCGACATCAGCGTTGACGACCCGGCCGGCATCAATCAGAACACGATGCGGTTCATGGAGGCATTCCTGATTTATTGCCTGCTCGAAGAAAGCCCGCCGTTCGATGATGCGGCGCTCGAGGAGACCAGGCTGAACCAGTCACGCACCGCCCGCGAAGGCCGCGACCCTGCCTGTCGACTGCTGCGCGACGGCACCGATGTCCCGTTGCCGGAATGGGGGCAGGAAATCCTCGGCAAGGTGGAGCGCATTGCCGCGGCGATCGACCGCGCCGACGGCACCGACTGCTATCTGCAGGCTGCCAGGGGCTGCTCCGAGCTGATTGACGATCCGGCGCAAACGCCGTCGGGCAGGCTGCTGCGAGAAGTACAGCAAAGTCACAGCAGCTTTTTCGAATACGCGATCGCGATGGCGCGCAGCCACCGCGACTATTTCGCATCGATCACGCCGATGTCCGAGCAGCGGCACGACGAGTTCCAGCAGGAAGCCCGGTCGTCAGTCGAGCGGCAGCGCGAGATCGAAGCGGCCGACTCGATTTCTTTCGAGGAGTACCTGGCGCAGTACTACTCTGCCGAGTGACCTAGAACGGCAACGGCTCGCCGTATTCGAAAGCGTGCTCACGATGCAGCGACTGCAGGCGCCTGGTCATGGCGCCGACCTTGCCGTCGCCAATAATGCGGCCGTCGGCCTCGAGCACCGGCGTCAGTTCTCCCATCGTGCCGCTCGTGAACACTTCGTCGGCCGTATAGAGCTCGGTCAGAGACAGGTTGCGCTCTTCTGCCGGAATGTCGTTGCCGCGGCAGATATCGAGCACCATGGCGCGGGTCAAACCGGGCAGGCAGCTGTCGGCGTGCGGCGTGCTGACGACCCCGTCGGTCACGACGAACAGGTTGGTGTCGTTGGTTTCCGAGACGAATCCCTGGATGTCCAGCATGATGGCGCTGTCGACATTGGCGACGTTGGCCTCGATCGCGGCAAGAATGTTGTTCAAGAGATTGTTGTGGTGAATCTTCGAATCGAGGCACTGTGGGGTGTTGCGACGCGTGGATGCCGTGATCACCCGGATGCCCGCATCCGAGTAGACCGGCGGCTTCCATTCGGCGAGTACGATCAGCGTGCACCCGGACTGGTTGAACCTCGGGTTCATGCCCGACGTGATCTTCTCGCCGCGCGTCAGCGTCAGCCGGATATGCGCCTCGTCGCGCATGCCGTTGGCCTCGAGGGTGCGAAAAATGGCCTCACGCACGACATCGTTCGACGGCGCCGACTCGAACGCCAGCGTCTTCGCCGAATTCTGCAGGCGCTGCAGGTGGTCATCGAGTGCGGCAATGCGACCGTCGTAGACGCGCAGCCCTTCCCAGACGGCATCGCCGCCCTGAACGACGCTGTCGAACACCGAGACCCGCGCCTCGGCCCTGGGCACGAGCCGGTCGCCGACGAAGACCATGATGTCGCTGTTGCGGGGGTCGGGCAGCTTCATTGCGTTTCTCCGGTGGTAGATGCGCGGATCGCTTTGTCGAACAACTTGTCATACCACGGCTGGCATTCTTCCAGCAGCGGCCCGAGGTGCTCGGGAAATTCGGTCTTGGCCCGGTAGGGCGAGAACCCCGTGCTTTTGTGCACGGCGTGATACCAGTGTGGCGCCCACACCCCATCTTCAGGCCGCGGCCCGGCCGGCCATTCGAGCATCGCGGCGGTGAATGGATGGCCAAGATAATCGCACAGCTGACGCAGCACCCCGGCCGGGTCGAGCAGCAGCTCCCGGGAGTCGAGGATCGCCGGTTGCCGCCCTTCGCCACAGAGTTCGTCGTACAGCTCCCATTGCCGCTTCAGCCCGGTGTCCGCGAGCTGTGCATGCGGTACCTGGATGATCAGCGAGGGCAGCATCTCCTTCGGGTCGCGTATCAGGAACAGGTTGCAGGTCTCGCGCAGGAACCCGAGGTCGATATCGACCAGATGGTGAGCCATGTGCTTGATGAACAAACGCCGCGACGAGTCCGCGGCCTGCTGCTGCAACAAGCCTCTCATCACGGCATCGCCGTCGCAGTTCATCGCCGCCATGACGTCCGCCCCGCCGGGATGGTCGGCGCCCGAGACGCGCAGGTAGTGGCCGTACAGAGGCTCGTCGACGACCAGCATGTCGTCGCGTTGCGCGAAGCTGTACATGAGCGCTGTGGACACATTACGTGGTCCGGACCACAGGCAAATCGGCGTTGTCATCGTGTAATGCCCTGCCTTATGTGCGTTCCGTCACAAAATAGTGGCGCGGAGTGTGCCGGGAAGGTCAATTTAACTAAACTTGGGCCATGTTCAAGACCTTCATAGCGGGAATTCTGCTCGGCATCGCTGGAGCGGCGGCCGCTCTTTATTACGTGCCTGTCGTGGATCAGTCTCGCGAGCAGTCGATGATCGTCGTGCATCCGAATCACGGCAACACCGAGACGTTCCACATCAATATACCGACGGACCGCATCCTGGTCGGGGTGCCGGGCCAGGCCGAGCCGCTGCCGGCCGGCCTGGAGTGGCCGGACGATCTGCAATTCGCGGCGACACGTGCCGAGGTATTCAAGATCCGCAACGGTAAAGACGCCGTTGTCGGTGTCGCAAGCCGCATCGCCGCGAGCGACGAAGTTGCCGGCGACGTCATCGAGTGGGTGTTTCACCTGCCCGCGCGAGGCTCGGCCTACGTGGTCATGGAGGCCCAGCCGCAGGAAGGCGGTTACCGGTTAGGCAGCCTTGCTACCGGCACGCGCGAGTTTGCGCCGCTGGTCGGCCACGTTACGGAACGCTGGGTCAGCAGCACCAGTGAATTTGACGACGACATGCAGGGCCGAATCGAGCTCATCACGGCGTTTGTCGGCCAGTTCGTGGAGGACGAATGAAATACCTCGTTGCCTTGCTGGTGGGAATGGCCGGTGGCGTCGCCGTGTTCCTGACGTTTCTGTACCTGAATCCCCTGACCACGACGAACCGGCTGTCCGCGCTGTCAGTGTCGGACAACCAGGTCATTACTTTCAATTACTCCGCCGTCGCAACGGATGCGCTGGTCTACACCAATGACGGCCGGTCACAGGTCACGCCGTACCCGGCCAAGGTGCTGCAGCTGTGGGAGCCCACGGTGCGGCGCACCGACGCGCGTGTCACCGTGCTGCGGGACGGCCGCGGCCAGCCGGCGGCGATCGGGGTCAAGTTCTCATCGGACTCCGAGAAGACCAACGTCCTCAACGGCGAAGCCATCGTGGACAGCGTGTGGCACATCTATGCGCCCGGCCAGGGCAGCCTGTTCGTGGAACAGCAGGAGAACTACTGGGGTTACCTGCGCGAGATCGCGATTCCGGCGCGCTGGAGTTCGGGCAAGAACTGGCGCGGTACCTGGAATGCCAGCATCACGAGCGGCCCCGGCGCCCTGGGAACATCGAGGGTGTTCGGCGGTAGCGGTATCTTCGCGGGCCTGGAGTCTGACGCTGTCGAATCACTCAACGCAAAAGCTTACTCGGTGGAGCACGGGCCCGTAGCGATGGACGCGGAACTGGCCATCGAGATTCCGCGCCGCGACGCGGCTCTCAGCCAAGATCCTTGAGCTGAATCTCGGGGTTGGCCAGGTCGTCCGTGGCGGGACGAACCCGGTCCGCGATCAGTTTTTTCGACTGCATGAATTCACGCGGGGAATTGATCGCGTCAACGGCAATCAGGACCCCGTCCGCGAGGTAGAAGCAGGCGAAGCTGCCGCCGGACGGGTCTCCACGCAGCACCACGTCGTCATAGCCTTCTGACAATCCGGCGATTTGCAGCTTGATATCGTACTGGTCCGACCAGAACCAGGGCACCTGGCAGTAGTGCGACTCGACGCCGCAGATGTTGCCCGCGGCGGTCTTGGCCTGCTCGAGGGCATTGTGCACGGACTCGAGCCGCAGCCGCCGACCATAGATGTCGTTGGGGTGAAACGTGCAGTCACCGATGGCATAGATGTCGGGGTCGGAGGTCTGGCAGCGGTCGTCGACGACGATGCCGTCGGCAACGTCGAGCCCGGCCTCTGCCGCAAGTTCCATGTTCGGCAGAATGCCGACGCCGACGACGACAAAGTCGGCGGGCAGTTTCTGGCCATCGGTCGTCAGCACCTGCCTGACCCGCCGCCTGCCTTCGAATCCGGCCAGCCCCGTGGACAGCAGCAGTCGCACGCCGCGTTCGGTATGCCTCAGCTGGTAATAGTCGGACACGTGCGGCGAAACCACCCGGCTCATGACCCGGTCCTCCATCTCGAGCACGGCAACCTGCATTCCGTGCTGGCAGCAGACTGCGGCTACTTCGAGCCCGATGTAACCGGCGCCGACGATGACGACATTCCTGCCCCCCGACATCTCCTTGCGAATGGCGTCGACGTCCGCAATGCTGCGCAGGTAATGAATGCCGGGCAGCCCGGCGCCCTCGACCTGGATATCGCGCACCCGCGATCCGAGCGCGAGCACGAGCTTGTCGTAGTGAACGTCCCGGTCGCCGTCGATCGATACCGTGCGCGCAGCGCGATCAATGCTCGCAACGCGAGTCTCGAGCAGCACTTCGATCCCGGGGTCGTCGTAAAACGACCCGGGCTTGAAATACAGGCGTTCGGGCGGCAGTTCGCCGGCAAGAAACTTCTTGGACAGCGGCGGGCGCTGGTAGGGCAGGTGGGGCTCATCCCCAATGAGCACGATCCGGCCGTCGAACTTGTGCTGTTTCAGGGAGGCCACGACCTGGCCCGCGCCGTGGCCAGCGCCGGCGATTACTACGGTTCCTGACATTTGCTCGATACTCCTAGACCGCCTGCAGTGGCCACAGGATCGGCAACAAGACCATGACCGTGATGAACACGACGATCGTCAGCGGCACACCGACTTTCAGGTAGTCGATGAACCGGTAGCCGCCAGGGCCCATGACCAGGATATTCGCCGGGTGCGAAATCGGGCTCGTGAAGCTCGCCGACGCCGCCATGGCGATCGCCATCATCGCGGTTTGCGGTTGCAGTCCCATATCCGACATGGCGGAGAATACGATCGGCGCCATCAGTACCACGAGCGCCGCGGTCGGAATGATCATCGTCGCCATGGCGGTCAGGACGTACAGACCCATGATGACGGGCCACGGCCCCGCATCGCCGAGCAACGCCATGACCTGGTCGGCGAGATAGGTCGCCGCGCCGGTTTCGGCCATCGCCGTGCCGAGCGGCAACATGCCTGCGATCAGGAATATCGCCCGCCAGTCGATCGAGCGGTACGCCTGCTCCATGTTGAGGCAGCCGGTGAGGACCATGATGCTCGCGCCGATGACCGCCGCGACGGAGATCGGCGCCTTGCCCATCATGACCGAGACGACGACGGTCAGCATGATCAGCGCGGCCAGCGGCGCCCGACGGGTATCGGGAGGTTTCTGGCCGAGCGGTGTCAGGATCAGGAAATCCGAGTCGGACGACAGCAGTTGTAACCGGTCCCTGGGGCCCAGCAGTAACAGCGCATCGCCAACCTGCAGGCGTTCGTCGGCAAGCTCGGCGCCCACGGTCTCGCCTTCGCGCCAGATGCCGGCGAGCTCGATACCGTAGCGCTCGCGAAAATTGAGTTCGCCGACGGTGCGGCCGGCCAGCGTGCTGCGCGGATCGAGCGTCGCGTCCATCAGCGTCAGCCTTTCCGATTCGAAGGCGCCCAGGTTGGCGGGTACGGACGTCTCGATCTCGAATTCCTGCAGTCCGCGCAGTACGTCCAGGTCGGATGGCTGGCCCTCGATCAGCAGCAGGTCGCCGCCGGCCAGTTCCTCGTCGCCTCGCGGCATGACGCTCAGCTCGCCGTCGCGGAAAATAGCGACGACGCGAAAGTCGAACACGTCGGCGAGACGGCTCTTCCTGAGCGTGGCGCCGACGAGATCGCTCGCCTTGGGCAGCCTGACGACGAACATGCGGTCGTCTGTCTGGTATTGCTCCTGCAGGCGCTCGCCCTCGAGGATGTCGACCTCGGCGAAGTCGGAGAATTTCTCCAGCTGCGTGATCGCGTCGTGCTCGCCCTGGACCAGTACGCGTTCGCCCTTGCGCAACGGCACGTAGGCGAGATTGGTCAGCCGGTAGCGATTGCGGCGGCGCAGGCCCACGACGGCGACGTCGAAACGCGTGCGAAACGCGGCGTGCCGAACGAGCTCCGAAACGAGGGGTGACGTGTCGGCAATCGTGACCTCGGCATACGACACTTTGGCCGCGACCATGGATTTCAGAACCGGCGCCTCGCGTTCGATCACGAGGTCGCTCCAGCGGCGCAACTCCCGGAACTGGTCGACACGCCCCTGGACGAGGATGCCGTCGCCGCCGCGCAGGACCGTCTGCCGGCTGGGCAGCGGCTCGCTGCGCCCCTGGCGAACCAGCGCGAGGATAATCAGGCCCGTCGAGGAGCCGATGCGGCTCTCTGCCAGCGTCTTGCCGACGAGAATCGAGCTCGTCGGCACCCGCATCATGAAGGTGCGTTCATGGAGCTTGTACTGGGTCCGCAGGCTGCGCTGGCTGATCTGCCGCCCGTGCTCGGCGATCTGCTTCGGCAACAGCATGCGGCCGAACAGCGCGACGAAGATGACGCCGATCGCCATGACCGCGCCGCCGAGCGGCGTGAAATCGAACAGCTTGAATGACTCGAGGCCGAAGCGGGTGAGTGACTCGCTGATCAGCAGGTTGGGCGGCGTGCCGATCTGCGTCATCAGGCCGCCGAGCAGGGTCGAGTAGGCCAGCGGCATCAACAGCCGCGACGCGGGTATGCGGGTACGGCGTGCGACGTCGACGACGACGGGCAGCATCAGGGCGGCGACGCCGATATTGTTCATGAACGCGGAAAGTACGGCGCCGGTCACCATGATCACGACGATCATCGTGATCTCGCGGGTACCGCCCAGTTTCATGACCTGGCGGCCGATGATGTCGGCGATTCCGGTCCTGGTCAGCCCTTCACTGAGGATGAACATGGCCCAGACCGTGATGACAGCGCCGTTGGAAAAGCCCGCGAACGCCTGGTCCGCGTCGACGAGGCCGGTGAGGGCCAGCGCACCGAGCACGAGCAACGCCACGAGGTCCATCCGAATGACTTCACTGATGAAGAGAACCAGCGAGACGCCAAGGATGATCAGGACAATGGCGATGTCGAGAGTCATTACCGCATTTATACAGGCTACACGGCGCGCGGAATAGGGCATCATGCGCAGCCATGTCAGACGATGGCACATACGCGCCTGTTCGCCAGCGGCAATTGCGGCGGTTGTCGATTCGCGGCGTGGACTACGCCGTCAACGAATGGGGCTGCGCGCGCGACCCGCTGCTCGTCTTCCTGCACGGGTTCGGCGACTGCGGCGCAACCTTCCAGTTCGTGGTCGACGCGTTGGCGCGCGACTGGTTCGTCGTGGCGCCGGACTGGCGCGGCTTCGGGCTGACCGAGGTCGCGTCCGAGGCGTTCTGGTTTCCGGACTACCTCGCCGACCTCGACCACCTGTTGCAGCACTACAGTCCCGACGCGCCTGCGCGGCTCGTCGGCCACAGCATGGGCGGCAACGTCGCCGGCCTGTATGCGGGCGCGCGCCCGGATCGCGTGGCCGCATTCGTCAATCTCGAGGGTTTCGGCCTGCCTGACTCGGACCCTGTCGACGCGCCGCGCCGCTATCGGGACTGGCTCGAGAAGGGGCGCGTGCTGCCGGATCCGGTCGAGCGGCCGGGCTTCAATGCGCTCGCCGACCTGGTCCAGCGGCGCAATCCACGCATGACACCGGACCGGGCCCGGTTCGTGGCGCAATGCTGGGCCGAAGAGGTTGCCGCAGACCAGGTCCGGCTGCACATGCACCCGGCGCACAAGCTGCCGAACCCGGTGCTCTATCGACGGGCAGAGGCCGAGGCGTGCTGGCAAGCAGCCACGGCCCCGGTGCTGCTCGTCGCCGGCCGGCGCAGCGACTTCCCGCCGCCGCACGACCTGCCATTCCCGCGCTCCCGCGTTGCCTGGATCGAGGACTCCGGCCACATGCTGCATTTCGAGCAGCCCGCGGCGCTGGCTGCCCTGCTCGAGGATTTCCTTGTAAATACATCCAGTACTGTATAAAAATACAGATCGTTTCTGAGAGGAGAGCGCGGTGCAGGTCGCCGAACGGCTGGACGAACACCTCGACATGCTGAACCCGGGGCAGCGCCAGGCCGCCGAGTACGGTCAACAGCCCGCCGGCAGTCACTTCACAGCCGGGCCATTGCTCGTTATCGCGGGCGCCGGTACCGGCAAAACCATGACGCTGGCGCATCGGGTGGCGCACCTCATCGTCCGCGGCGTGAGCCCCGAGCGCATCCTGCTGCTGACGTTCACGCGCCGCGCGGCCCAGGAGATGACGCGCCGGGTCGACGCCATCGTCCGCCGGGCGCTCGACGGCCAGCAGGTCTTGCCCGCGGGCATATTGCCGTGGTCCGGCACGTTTCACTCGGTCGCCAACCGGCTGCTACGCCGCTTCGCGCACAACCTGGGCCTCGACCCGGCGTTTTCGGTGCTCGATCGCGGCGACGCCGCCGACGTCATCGACGTGACCCGGCACGACCTGGGCCTGACGAAGACATCGCGACGGTTTCCGAAGAAGGACACTTGCCTTGCGATTTATTCGCGCTGCGTCAATTCGCAACTGGCGCTCGGCGAGGTCCTGAACGAGTCGTATCCGTGGTGCGCCGACTGGGAGTCCGAGCTGCGCGAACTGTTTCGCGGCTATGTCGCCCGCAAGCAGCATCACATGGCGCTGGACTACGATGACCTGTTGCTTTACTGGCATCACCTGGTCGCGGACGCCGAACTCGGTGGCGAAATCGGGTCGTGGTTCGATCATGTGCTGGTCGACGAATACCAGGACACGAACATCGTGCAGGCGCGCATCCTGCGCGCATTGAAGCCGGACGGCGAGGGCCTGACCGTGGTCGGCGACGACGCGCAGTCCATCTACTCGTTTCGCGCGGCGGAGGTCGAGAACATCCTCGGTTTTCCCGACCAGTTCATGCCTGCCGCCGAGGTCGTCTCGCTCGAGCAAAACTATCGTTCGACCCAGGAGATCCTCGATTCGGCCAATCGCCTGATTGCCGAGAGCGAGCGCCAGTATCGAAAAAACCTGTTTGCCGACAACAAGCACGGCGCGAAACCCACCTATGTAACCGTTGAGGACGGGGACGCCGAGACGGAGTTCGTCGTCGATTCGATCCTGGCCAACCGCGAAGCCGGCATGCGTCTCATGGACCAGGCCGTGCTGTTTCGCGGGTCGCACCACAGCGATCGCCTGGAGCTCGAGCTCGTGCGGCGCAATATCCCGTATGTCAAGTACGGCGGCCTCAAGTTCCTCGAGGCGGCGCACGTCAAGGACATGCTGGCAGTACTGAAGTGGGCGGATAATCCGCGCAACCAGATTGCCGCGTTTCGGGTGCTCAAGCTGATGCCGGGATTCGGCCCGTCATACGCGGCGCGGTGTTACGAGCAGCTCGAGGCCGGCGACTTCCTGTTCACTGTGCTGCGTGACTACCGGCCACCGACGGCGGCGGCCGGCGAGTGGGTCGGGTTTTGCGAGCTGATGGCGAGCCTGGCGTCGACCGAAAGCGGAGATGCCGGCTGGCAGGCGCAGCTGGCCCAGGTGCGGCGCTGGTATCGTCCGCACCTCGAGCGCATCTACGACGGCGTCGAAACGCGCGAGGCCGATCTCGAACAGCTCGAGCAGATTTCCGGACGTTACGCGACTCGCGAGCGATTCCTCACCGAACTGACACTCGATCCGCCGAGCGCCGCCGGCGACCTGTCGGGCGACCCGCTGCTCGACGAGGATTACCTCGTGCTGTCCACCGTGCACTCCGCCAAGGGGCAGGAGTGGGACGCGGTATTCCTGCTCAACGTGTCCGACGGCAACTTCCCGTCCGAGTTTTCCACGGGCAAGCCGGCGCTGGTCGAAGAAGAACGACGCCTGCTGTACGTGGCGATGACGCGCGCCCGGCAGCAGCTTGCGCTGATCGCGCCGCTCAGATACCACGTTACCCAGCAGCGCCGTGATGGCGACAAGCACGTCTACGGCGCGCGCAGCCGCTTTGTCAGCGATGCCCTGCTCGAGACCATGGAGCGCGGTTTCCACGGGCGCGTTGACGCCGGCGGCCAGCCACTGGGCGCCCGCAGCGACAAACGTATCGACGTGGCTTCCCGGCTGCGGGACATGTGGTAGAAAAAAGGCGGCGACCGAAGTCACCGCCTAACGTCACGATACAAACAGCATAAGGGAAGTTTAGTTTGCGTCGTTGAACTCTATTCGTTGTGTTCAATGCTTAGATGCGTCGCGTGCGGGAATCGTTGCGACCAAAAAGGAATAATCCGCTTGCATATGCCCAATTCGGAGTTTCCAATGCAACCAATCAGCCGATTCGAGGACAGGACATGAACGACACGGTACGCAGCCAGGTTTCCGCCGAAGAATGGGCCGTTCGGGTCGACCTCGCGGCCTGTTACCGGCTCATTGCGATGTACGGTTGGGACGATCTCGTGTTCACCCACATTTCGGCGCGGGTGCCGGGCCCGGACGAGCACTTCCTGATCAATGCTTACGGCATGCTGTTCGAGGAAATGACGGCGAGCAGCCTGGTCAAGGTCGACCTGGCCGGCGAGAAGGTGCTGGATTCGCCGCATCCCGTGAACCCTGCCGGCTTCGTCATCCACAGTGCCGTCCATGAAGCGCGCCCGGACGTGGGGTGTGTGCTGCATACCCACACCAAAGCCGGCGTCGCGGTCTCGGCCCAGGCGGACGGTCTGTTGCCGATTTCGCAGATATCGCTGTTCCCGTACGCCTCGCTCGGCTACCACGACTACGAAGGTGTGGCGCTCAATGACGACGAGAAGCCGCGGCTGGTCGCGGACCTCGGCAACAACAACGCACTGATCCTGCGCAACCACGGACTATTGACGACGGGCGCAACGATTGCAGACGCATTTCTCAACATGTATGCGCTCGAGACGGCCTGCCAGACGCAGATCATGGCGCAGTCGTCGGGTGGCAAACTCGTGCTGGTTCCGCAACCAATCGTGGACGGCATCCTCGCGCAGGCGGAGCTCGTGACCAAGGGGCTGATGGGCCAGCTCGCGTGGCCCGGACTGCTGCGCAAGCTCGACCGCCACGATCCGTCGTACCGGGATTAGTCCCTAGGACAGGAACATCGCATAGGCGGGGTTGTCGCTTTCCTCCCAGTGCGGGTAGCCGAGATCGGCCAGGTGTGCCTCGAGCCGGTCAGTGTCGTCCTGCGGAACGTCGATACCGGCCAGCACGCGGCCGTAATCCGAGCCGTGATTGCGATAGTGGAACAGGCTGATGTTCCAGTCGGTGCCGATGGCATCGAGAAAACCGAGCAGGGCGCCGGGCCGCTCCGGAAACTCGAACCGGAACAGGCGCTCGTTGGCGATACCGGGTGACCGGCCGCCGACCATGTGACGGACGTGCAGCTTGGCCATCTCGTTGTGGCTCAGATCTTCCACGACGTAGCCCTCGTCACGCAGCTTCGCGACGAGTTCCGCCTGCTCGTCTTCACCGCGGGTCAACTGGATGCCGACGAATATGTGGGCGGTGCGCGTATCGCTGTAGCGGTAGTTGAACTCGGTAACGCCGCGGCGACCGAGCAGCGCGCAGAAGCGGCGGAAGCTGCCGGGCTCTTCGGGGATTTCGACGGCGAGCAGCATCTCGGTGTGTTCACCAACAGCGGCGCGCTCGGCGATGTGCCGCAGCCGGTCGAAGTTGACGTTGGCGCCGCAGTTGATCGTGACCAGCGACTGGTCATGCAGGTCGTGCTCGGCCACGTACTTCTTGAGGCCGGCTATGCTGAGCCCGCCTGCCGGCTCGACGATCGAGCGTGTGTCCTCGAAGATGTCGCGAATGGCGGCGCAGATCTCGTCGGTGTCGACCGTGATGAACTCGTCGACATGCTCGCGACAAAGCCGCAAGGTCTCGTCGCCGACGCGGCGCACGGCCACCCCGTCGGCAAAAATGCCGACATGATCGAGGACGACCGGCTCGCCGGCAGCGACAGAGTCGCGCATGGCGGCGGAGTCCTCCGGCTCGACGCCGATAATGCGAACGTCAGGCTGCACGGCCTTGATGCAGGTTGCGATCCCGGCAATCAAACCGCCGCCACCGACCGGCACGAAAACGGCGTCGACCTTGCCCGCGGACTGCTCGAGGATCTCCAGCCCGATGGTCCCCTGCCCGGCGATCACATCGGGGTCGTCGAACGGGTGCACGAAGAAATAGCCCCGGTCCCGTTCGAGCTCCCGGGCGCGAGCATAGGCGTCGTCGTAGGTGTCGCCGTGCAGGATCACGTTGCCGCCGAGCGCACGCACCGCATCGACCTTGATGGAGGGTGTCGTCACGGGCATGACGATGACGGCGTCTACGCCGCGGCGCCGCGCCGCGAGCGCCACGCCCTGCGCGTGGTTGCCGGCCGAGCTGCAGATGACGCCTTTGGCCAGCCGCGCATCGTCAAGGGCGGCCAGCTTGTTGTACGCGCCGCGCAGCTTGAACGAGAAAACGGGTTGCAGGTCTTCGCGCTTGAGCCAGACCTGGTTGCCGAGCCGGTCGGAGAGGTTGTGGGCGAGTTCGAGCGGCGACTTGACGGCGACGTCGTAGACGGACGCGTCCTTGATGCGCTGCAGGTAGTCGAGTTCGCTCGCCATCCGGTCGATTGTGGCGAAGAGAGTCTATTCAGTCCACAATCTTGCCCATGAAGACCTTATTGATTACCAACGCGCGCCTGATCAACGAGGGCGCGATTCGCGACGCCGACGTGCTGATCCGGGGCGATCGCATCGAGCAGGTCGGCGGGTCGATTGCGGCGCCCGGGAACGGCGAAGTCATCGATGCAGCGGGGCGCTTCCTGATGCCCGGCATGATCGATGACCAGGTGCATTTTCGCGAGCCCGGGCTCACCGCCAAGGGCGATCTCGCAACCGAGTCGGCCGCTGCCGCGGCCGGTGGCATAACCAGCTTCATGGACATGCCCAACGTCGACCCGCTAACGGTGACGCGCGAGGAACTTGCCGCCAAGTACCGTCGGGCAGAGGGCCGCTGTTCTGCAAACTACGGCTTTTACCTTGGCGCCACCAACACCAATATCGAGGAGATCAAGGCTCTGGAGATTGGCGAGGCCTGCGGTATCAAGGTCTTCATGGGGGCGTCGACCGGGGACATGCTGGTCGACGACCACGACGCGCTCGAACTGATTTTCGAGCACGCGCCGGTCATCGTCGACACGCACTGCGAAGACTCGCCGATGATCTGGGCCAACGAGGCGCAAGCGAAAGAGCAATACGGCGACGACGTTCCGCTGACGGAGCACCCCAACATCCGGTCCGCCGACGCATGCCTGAAATCATCGACACTGGCGACGGGACTCGCCCGCAAACACGATGCGTTGTTGCACGTGCTACACCTGACGACCGCGATCGAGATGGACCTGTTCTCGCCGGCACATCGCTCGGAGAAACGCATCACGGCCGAAGTGTGCGTACATCATCTGTGGTTCGATGAATCGCGTTACGATGAGCTGGGCACGCGGATCAAATGCAACCCGGCGATCAAGCGCGCCGAGGACCGCGAGGCGCTGCTCGCGGCGCTTAATGATGGCCGCATCGACATCATCGCGACCGATCACGCGCCGCATACTGCCGAGGAAAAGGACAACCCGTACTTCAAGGCGCCCGCCGGGCTGCCGCTCGTGCAGCATGCGGTACAGGTGCTGTTCGATCTTGCGGCGCGCGGCAGCATCAGTCACGAGCTGATCGTGGACCGCGTTTGTCATGCCCCCGCCGATATTTTCGGTGTCGGCGAGCGGGGATACGTGCGCGAGGGTTACTTCGCCGACCTGGTCATTGTCGATCCGCATAAGAGCACGACGGTGCAATCTGCCGACGTGCTCTACAAGTGCGGCTGGTCGCCGTTCGAGGGCCACACGTTTTCATCGACGATCGACACGACGATCGTCAACGGTGAAGCGGTGTGGCGCGACGGCCGCCTGACCGGGGCAATCGCCGGAAAACGCATGGATTTTTCTCGCGCGCGTTAGGTTTAATTAACTGTTTACTTTCCGGTTGATCCCGCTATGCTAGCGGGCAATCAGGGTACGGGATGCAATGCCCAGCCGGGAACGATCTCCGGCGTCACGCAGGAATGAAACCGACTGACACCTCCAACCCGGAGTACTTCCACAAAGTCGTCGACTGCCAGTGGGCCTGTCCTGCTCACACTGATGTTCCCGAGTACATTCGCCTGATCGCCCAGGGGCGTTTCAGCGACGCCTATGTCGAGAACCGCAAGTCCAACGTTTTCCCCGGCATTCTCGGCAGGGTCTGCGACCGCCCGTGTGAACCGGCCTGTCGCCGCGGCCGGGTCGAGGAACGCCCGGTGGCGATCTGTCGTCTGAAACGGGTTGCGGCCGATCATCGCGACGACATCACCGACCGGCTGCCCAAACCTGCCGACAAGAGCAACGGCAAGAAGGTCGCCCTGATCGGGGCCGGCTGCGCGTCGCTGACCGTCGCCAACGACCTCGCACCACTGGGTTACGACATCACGATTTTCGAGGCGCTGGATACCACCGGCGGACTGATGCGGACCAACATCCCGCAGTTCCGGCTGCCGCCCGAAGTGCTGGACGAGGAGATCGGCTACATTCTCGATCTCGGCGTGGACCTCAAGCTGAACCACCGCATCGACAGCATGAAGGAGCTGCTCGACGAGGGATACGACGCGGTGTTCGTCGGCACCGGCGCGCCCAAGGGCAAAAACCTCGAGATTCCGGGGCGCTATGACAGCGAGAACATCCATATCGGCATCGACTGGCTCGAGTCGGTGGCGTTCGAACATGTCGACAGCATTGGCGAGAACGTGCTGATCATCGGCGTCGGCAATACCGCCATGGACTGCTGCCGGACGTCACTGCGGCTCGGCGCGAAAAGCGTCAAGGTCATGGCGCGCAAGCCGCGCGGCTTCTTCAAGGCCTCCGACTGGGAGCTCGAGGACGCCGAGGAAGAAAACGTCGACATCGTCGTCAATCACTCGCCGAAGCAGTTTGTCATCGAAGACGGCAAGCTCGTCGGGATGACCTTCGAGTTGATGGAATACAACGTCGACGAGCAGGGCCGCATCGACCGCGGCACGGTCGTTGGCGAAGAAACATTCCCCTGCGACGACGTCATCCTCGCGATCGGCCAGGACAACGCGTTTCCCTGGATCGAGCGCGACATCGGCATCGAGTTCAACGAGTGGGACTGCCCGGTCGTCGACGAGCAGACGATGATGTGTTCGCACGACGGCATCTTTTTCGGCGGCGACTCCGCGTTCGGACCCAAGAACATCATCTGGGCCGTTGCGCACGGCCACGAGGCGGCGATCTCCATTCACAAGTATTGCCATGACGAGGACCTGGCGGACCGGCTGCCGGTCGGCATTAACCTGTCGAGCCAGAAGATGGGCATGCACGAGTGGAGCTATTCGAACGACTACGACCCGGCAGCCCGGCGCATGATGCCGCACGTCGATCTCAAGGAACGCTTCAAGAAGATCGACATCGAGGTCGAACTCGGCTTCACGGCCGAGCAGACGCTGCAGGAAGTCGAACGCTGCCTGAACTGCGATATCCAGACCGTGTTCGCGGCCAAGCTCTGCATCGAGTGCGACGCCTGCATCGACATCTGTCCGGTCAACTGCCTCACGATAACCGCAAACGGCGACGAGGCTGAGCTGCGTACGCGACTGTCCGCGCCGGCGCTGAACCCGGACCAGGCCCTGTATGTTTCCGAAGACCTGCCCCAGACCGGGCGCGTCATGGTGAAGGACGAAGACCTCTGCGTGCACTGCGGCCTGTGCGCGGAGCGCTGCCCGACCGGCGCCTGGGACATGCAGAAATCGACCGTGTTGATCCCGTATGCGAGCGACGAGGCGGCGGACGACAAGGCCGTCGAGGCTCCGGCGGCTTAGCGGGGACGGCAACGTGGGCTCAGTCAACGACCTCGTCATCAAGATAGCCACCGTCAACGGGACGGGATCGGCCAGCGCCAACGGCCTGCTCATGAAGTCCATCTTCCGCATGGGCATCCCGGTGGTCGGCAAAAACTACTTTCCGTCGAACATCCAGGGCCTGCCCACGTGGTACGAGATCCGGGTGACCGGCGACGGTTACCAGGCCCGCGCGGATCGCGTCGACCTGATGATCGCAATGAACGCGCAGACCTATGCGCGCGACCTCGCCGACGTCGCGCCGGGCGGTTGGCTGATCTACGATTCCACCTGGCCGCGCAGCAACCTGCTCGATCGCGACGACGTTACCGTGCTGGGCATACCGCTGTCGAAGATGTGCAACGAAAACTTCGACGGCGCGCGGGCCCGCATTCTGATGAAGAACATCGCCTACGTCGGCGCCGTGGCTGCCCTGCTCGAGATCGATCTCGATACGATCACGACGCTGCTCGAAGAGACGTTTGCGTCCAAGCCGCACCTGGTCGACTCGAACATGAAGGCGATCCGGCTGGGCCACGACTACGCCACGGAGAATTTCGTTTGCCCGCTGCCGAAGAAGGTGGCGCCGCTCGACAAGACGAAAGGGCACATCGTTATCGATGGCAACACGGCGGCCGGCCTCGGTTGCATGTTTGCCGGCGCGACCGTCGGCGCCTGGTACCCGATAACGCCGTCGACGTCACTGATGGACGCCTTCCGTTCGTTCTGCCAGAAGTACCGCGAGGACGAGGAGACCGGCAAGCGCACGTATTGCATCATCCAGGCCGAGGACGAGCTGGCGGCCATCGGCATGGTGCTCGGCGCGACCTGGAACGGCGCGCGGGCGTTCACGCCCACGAGCGGTCCCGGCATCTCCCTGATGAGCGAGTTCATCGGTTTTGCCTACTACGCGGAACTGCCGGCGGTGATCTTCAACGTCCAGCGATGCGGTCCTTCCACCGGCATGCCCACGCGCACGCAGCAGTCGGACATACTGAGCTGCGCCTACGCTTCGCATGGCGATACCAGGCACGTGCTGCTGTTCCCCAATGACCCGGGCGAGTGCTTTACGATGGCGCAGCAGGCCTTCGACCTTGCCGAACGCCTGCAGACACCGGTGATGATGCTGTCCGACCTCGACATCGGCATGAACGACTGGATGGTGCCCGATTTCGAAATCGACGAGAGCAAGGCGCCCGACCGGGGCAAGGTGCTCGGCGCCGAAGAACTCGAGGAGATGGAGAAGTTCTACCGTTATCTCGACGTGGACGGTGACGGCATCCCGTACCGCACGTTGCCGGGGACGCATCCCAAGGGCTCGTACTTCACGCGCGGCTCAGGGCACACCAAGTACGGCGGCTACACCGAGGATGCCGACGAGTACCAGGAGGTCGTCGACCGGCTGCTGGTGAAGTGGGAAACCGCTAGGTCGCTGGTGCCCGAGCCCGAGATTCGTTATTCGAAGTTCAACAAGGCCGCCATCCTGACCGTGGGCGGCTCGGACGGCGCCTGCAAAGAGGCGCTCGACCGGCTGGAGGCAGAAAACGTGGCGCTGAACTACTGCCGGGTGCGGGCATTCCCGTTCAGCGATGCGGTCAGGGAGTTCATCGACCAGCACGACGTCGTTTATGTCGTCGAGCAGAATCGCGACGCACAGCTACGTACTCTGTTGATGCTGGATTCGGAAGCAGACCCCGCGAAGCTCGTCGCGCTGCTGCATTACAACGGCATGCCGCTCAACGCGGGCTTCGTCGTCAAGCGTGTGCTCGAGGAGCGGGCCAAAGGACAGGCGGCATGAGCTATATCTCCAAACCCAAGGTTGCCCACCCGGGCATTCCGCGCAACAAACTCGGCCTGACCGTTCGCGACTACGAAGGCGTGATCTCCACGCTGTGCGCCGGTTGCGGTCACGACTCGGTGACGGCAGCAATCGTCCAGGCCGTGTTCGAACTCAACGTCGAGCCGCACATGCTGGCGAAGATGAGCGGCATCGGCTGCTCGTCCAAGACGCCCGCCTATTTCGTCAGCCAGTCACACGGGTTCAATTCGGTGCACGGCCGCATGCCGTCGGTGACGACCGGTGCCAACGCGGCAAACCGCACGTTGACCTACATTGGCGTGTCCGGCGACGGCGACTCGCTGTCGATCGGGGCAGGCCAGTTCGTGCACGCGATCCGGCGCAACCTGAACATGTGCTACATCATCGAGAACAACGGCGTCTATGGCCTGACCAAGGGCCAGTTCTCGGCGTCGGCGGACATTGGCAGCAAGCCCAAGAAAGGCTTGCCCAACCAGCAGGAACCGATCGACCCGGTCAGCACGGCATTGTCGCTCGGCGCGACCTATATCGCGCGCAGCTTCTCCGGTGACAAGGAACAGCTGGTGCCCCTGATCCAGGGCGCGTTGTCGCATGACGGATTTGCACTCGTCGATGTCATCAGTCCGTGCGTCACGTTCAACGACCACGAGGGATCGACCAAGAGTTACGCGCACACGCGGGAGTTCTATCACCACGTTGTCGATGCCGACTACATTCCTCCCGCCGAAGAAATCAAAACGCAGTATGACAAGGGTGCGGCGATGCCGGTCGAGTTGCACGACGGCAGCAAGATCATCCTGCGCAAGATCGACGACGAATACGATCCAACGAGCCGCGCGGCGGCATTCAAGTACCTGCGCGAGCGTTTCAACGCCGGCGAGATCATTACAGGCCTTCTGTACATCGATGACTCCCGCAAGGAGATGCACGACCTGATGGGCAACATCGATACGCCGCTTGCGCAGTACCCGCTCGAGAAACTGCACCCCGGCAGCGACGAGCTGAAAAAAATCCTGTCGCGCTACCGCTAGGGACGCGCAGTGACAAGCAACCGCCGCGAATTCATCAAGGCGGGCGCCCTCGGCGCCGCGGCCCTGTCGACGGGCATGCTCGGTGCGCCATCGCCGGCGGCGGCGCGCACAGACCACAAACCACTCGACATACTGGTTCTGGGTGGCACCGGGTTTATCGGCCCGCACATGGTGCGCGAGGCTTTGCGGCGCGGGCATTCGGTCACGCTGTTCAATCGCGGGCGTACTGACGCAGGCGCCTTTCCCGACCTCGAGACAATCAAGGGCGACCGTAACAACGGCCTGGACGGGCTCGAGGGGCGGCAGTGGGATGTCGTCATCGACAACTCCGGCTACGTGCCGAGACATGTCCGCGATTCGGCGCGCCTGTTGGCGCCCAACGTTGCTCATTACGTGTTCGTGTCCACGGTATCGGTCTATGCCGACTTCACCTCGGATGCACCCGAGAGCGCGCCGCTCGCGACGATTGCCGACGAGACGGTCGAGCAGGTCACGGGCGAGACGTACGGCGCCCTGAAGGCCCTGTGTGAGAAAGCCGTGATGCAGGAAGTCGGCGCCGAACGCACGACGGTGCTCAGGCCGACGTACATCTGCGGCCCCGGTGACCGGACCGATCGTTTTACCTGGTGGCCGGTTCGCGCATCGCGAGGCGGCGAAATGCTATGGCCCGGGCAACCCGGCGACCACATCCAGATTATCGACGTTCACGACCTTGCACTCTTCACGGTGGACTGCGTGGAGCAAAAGATCGCCGGCACCTTTAACACGGCAACGCCCGAGAGCGGGTACACGATGGGTGAGCTGCTGGCGGATTGCCGGGCCGTGACGGCCGCCGAGGTTCAGGACATCTGGGTCGACGAGGCGTTCGCGATTGCGGCCAGCGCCAACGCGCCGGTACGCAACCATGGCGCTTTCCCGGTTTGGCATCCACAGCGCGGACCCGACGCGATGGGAGCGCAATTCATCGCCCACGCGGCCCGTGAGGCCGGCATGCAAACCAGACCCGTGCGAGAGACGATCCGCGGCCTCCTGGGCTGGTGGGCGACGTTGCCGGAGGAGCGCACTTCGAAGTTGCAGGCAGGCCTCCCGGCGGAGTATGAGGCGGAGCTCATCGCGCGCTGGAAGAAGCAGCAAGGATAAGGAGACGGACAGAGCTTGCTACTCGAGCCCCAGGTAACCGTCTCCAGATTACCCATGACGAATGATTGCTTTCGGCGAATGGCGAGGTCCGCTTTACTCCCGATACCAGCCGCTCGAGCAGCCGCTTTCGGGGTATGATGAACTTCTGCTAATGACCCGAAGGAGACGGTCAGGAATTGAGCGTTTTCTTTCGCATTGCCGGGTACTTTGAGGGTGCGAATTTAAGTAATGTCCAGAGCATCGCAGGCAATTCTCCTCCAAGCGTTGTTCTTGCTTGTCCATATAACTTACGCCGCAGACCCCAGTTCGGAGGATCAATTCGACCCCGGAGTATCACGTCTTGAAGCTCTCGGAGTTTCAGATGAGCCGACCATAAGATTCGCTTGCGGCGACGAACAAGAGGCGATTCGACTAGCCGAGTATGTACAAAGCCGGATCAGAGCAATAGTTCGAGTTGAGAAGAGCGCAAGCGGCGTCACATATACGTTTCGCCGCTTTGATGGCGATAAGGAAGCCGAGTCAGAGTCTCGCCTTGTAGCCGCCTCCGAATGGAATTCGTTGATTGACGGATTGGAGAAAGACTCCTTCTGGATAAACCCCTCGACTGTCACCACTTGGAGACCCGACGGGTTGAGGTGGATGTTCGAAGCTTGCCTGTCGGGACGTTATCGAACACACACATTGGACCCAGATTTCGAGTTCAGGATGAACGAGCTGGTTGAGAAGCTCACCAATCTGAGGAACGCTGCCAATACCGGATCAACTCCGTAATAGTTGCTTAGACCACCGGCTGGTTCTGGCCGTAAGCAGACTGTCGCGATATCGCCAAACAGGACGCCAGTTCGGCCGCTATCGGGAAAAGCAGCCGTTCAAGCTCGGCCACTAACGCATTCGCAGACCCCATCCAGTCGACGCGTCAGGGCGCAGGCGCCTCCACGAACTCCCTGAGCTGCTTGTCGTGAAGGCGGCTCAATGTCACGAGCGCCAGCACAGCGCCAATGAGCGCAAACCACATGTCGGACTGCGTATCCCAGACGTAGCCCTGGGTGCCGAGGAACGAATCGGCGGCTTCTTCCGACAATAGCGCCACCCACCATTCGATAAGTTCATAGAACGCGCTGATCGCGAGCACTACACAGACCGTCAAGAAATCACGCCAGCCCGGATGGTTGACGACGTTCTTGCGGATCAGGATTTCGCGCACGACCATCGCCGGGATGAAGCCCTGCGCCAGGTGGCCCAGCTTGTCGTAGTTGTTACGGGTCTGGTCGAACGCTTCCTGCACCCAGTCACCCAGTGGTACGAGCGCGTAGGTATAGTGCCCGCCGACCATCAGGATGACGCAGTGTATGAGTATGAGAACGTAGACGAGGCGGGTGAGCGGAAACCGCTCACGCGTATACCAGAGCACGGCTGCGGCGATGATTGCCGGTGAAACTTCCAGCAACCAGGTGGGATAGTCGTGCGGGCCGATGCCCGACCAGATCAGCACGGCCGTGAAGATGGCGATCCAGGCAACCTGAAACTTGTTCACAGGGACGCCATCAATAGTGCGGCGGCCGCTCGTCTTGTGGCGCGTCCGAGCCGCCCTCGCCCATCGAACGAACTCGTTCGACAAGCGTCTTCACGAGCTCCTCAAGTTCCATGATCTTGGCCTGCTGATCGGTGACCACCTGGTCGAGGTCGATCAGCAGCTGATCCTGGTGCGCAAGCTTGATCTCGATATCCACGAGCCTTTCTTCGTTCATACCTGCCTCCCGTCGAAAGCAGTATCGCCCGCTGGGGCGGGCTCCTACAATAGGCCGATGGCACTAATCCGTTTCGACGAAATCTCGCTCGCGTTTGGCGACCATGTCATCCTGCGCGAGGCCGACCTGGTGATCGAGCCCGGGGAGCGCGTGTGCCTGATCGGCCGCAACGGCGCCGGCAAGTCGACGACATTGAAGCTGATTGCCGGCGAACTCGAGCACGACAGCGGCGATATCGTGCGCGGCAGCAATCTCATCGTCAGCCAGCTCGCGCAGACGCTGCCCGAAGCAATGGACATGCCCGTCCGCGACATCGTGCGGTCCGGCCTGACCGACATCGAGAAACTGCTCGAAACCTACCAGCAGCAGTCGCGGCTCGAACTGGACAAGCACGGCCTGCGCGAACTCGAGGCATTGCACGCCAAGATCGACGCGCACGACGGCTGGCATATCGAACAGCGCGTCGACGAGACCATTTCGGACCTCGAGATTCCCGCCGACAAGAAGATGAACCAACTTTCGGGCGGCTGGCGCCGGCGCGTTGCGCTGGCCAAGGCGCTGGTGCAAAAGCCGGACCTGCTGTTGCTCGATGAGCCGACGAATCACCTCGACATTGCGACCATCAAGTGGCTCGAGGATCGCGTGTATTCCTACCCGGGGTCCGTGTTGTTCATCACCCACGACAGGGCGTTTCTGCAGCGGCTCGCAACGCGCATTCTCGAAATCGATCGCAGCAAGCTGACGAGCTGGCCGGGTAACTACGACAATTTTCTCCGTCGCAAGGAGAAAGCGCTCGAGGACGAAAAGACCGCCAACGACAAGTTCGACAAGAAACTCGCGCAGGAGGAGGAATGGATTCGGCAGGGCATCAAGGCCCGCCGCCGTCGCAACGAGGGGCGCGTGCGCTCGCTCATGCAAATGCGCGACGAATTTTCGGAGCGCATCAAGCCCGACGCCAGGGCACGCATTTACATCGACGAGGCCGAGCAGTCGGGACGCAAGGTGATCCGCGCGAAAAACGTCGGCTATGGCTACGGCGACCTGTCGGTCATCGAGGGATTTACGATAAAGATCAACCGCGGCGACCGGATCGGGCTGATCGGCAACAACGGCGTCGGCAAGACGACCCTGCTGCGCCTGCTGCTCGGCGATCTCGAGCCGCAGACCGGGACGATCAAGCACGGCACCAACCTGCAGATCGGCTACTTCGACCAGCTGCGCGAAGACCTGGATCTCGAGAAGTCGGTCGCCTACAACGTCGGCGAGGGCCGTACCTACATCAAGCTCGGCGGCAAGGACCGGCACGTCATCGGCTATCTGAAGGGCTTCCTGTTCAGCCCGAAACGTTCGGAGATGCCCGTAAAAGCATTGTCCGGCGGCGAGCGCAATCGCGTCATTCTCGCCAAGCTGCTGACGCGGCCGGCCAACTTCCTCGTCCTCGACGAGCCGACCAACGATCTCGACATCGAGACGCTCGAAGTCCTCGAGCAGAAACTCGTCGAGTTCACGGGCACGCTGATCGTGGTGAGCCACGATCGCGAGTTTCTCGACAACGTCGTAACGAGCACCGTCGTGTTCGAGAAAGACGGCAAGGTGCAGCAGTACGTCGGCGGCTACAGCGACTGGGTGCGGCGCGGACACGAACTCGCCGAGATCGACGACCCGTTCGGCCTCGCGGCAGAACGGCGCAAGCAGGCGCATGTCGAACGCCGCAAACAGCAAAAACCCAATAAACTCAGCTACATGGACCAGCGCGAGCTCGACCGGCTGCCCACCGAAATTGAAGCATTGGAAGGCACGATTGCCGAGTTGCAGGAAACGCTCGCAGGCCCCGGCTTCTACTCCCAGGACCAGGCGCTCGTGCAGCAGAAGCTGCAGGAGCTGTCCGCGGCCGAGGAACTGCTCGAACAACGCGTCGAACGCTGGTCCGAACTCGAGGCTCTGCAGGACAGCCTGCGGTGAGCGAACGCGGGATGTGGCAGGTCTGGATCGATCGCGGTGGAACCTTCACGGACGTCGTGGCGCGCGATCCTGACGGCCAGCTCATGAGCCACAAGCTGCTGTCCGAAAACCCCGAGCGTTATCGCGACGCCGCCACACAGGGCATTCGCGACGTCATGGGGCTGGGTCCCGACGACGCCATCCCGGCGAAGGACATCGAACAGGTGCGGATGGGAACGACCGTGGCGACGAACGCCCTCCTCGAGCGCAAGGGAGACCGCGTCGTTTTCGTCACGACGCGCGGCTTTGGCGACGCGCTGCGGATCGGCTACCAGGCGCGGCCCAAGATCTTCGCACTCGACATTCGCCTGCCGGAGTTGCTGTACGAGCAAGTCATCGAAGCCGACGAACGACTGGCGGCGGACGGCGAGGTCCTGACCCGGCTCGACGAAGCCGGCGTTCGGGAGCAGTTGCAGCAAGCCTTCGATGCCGGTATCCGCGCCGTCGCCGTCGCCCTGCTGCACGGTTATCGCTACCCGGAGCACGAGCGTTCGATCGGCCAGATCTGCGCGGACATCGGTTTCGAGCAGGTGTCGCTGAGTCACGCCACCAGCCCTCTGATCAAGCTCGTGTCGCGGGGCGACACGACCGTCGTCGACGCGTACCTGTCACCCATCTTGCGCCGGTACGTCGACCAGGTCGCCAGCGACCTCGGCGCCGGCGACAGCCCGAACCTCATGTTCATGCAGTCCAATGGCGGACTGACCGACGCTCGCCTGTTCCAGGGCAAGGACGCCATTCTCTCGGGCCCGGCCGGCGGCGTGGTGGGCATGACCCGCACGGCGGCAATGAACGGCTTCGACAAGGTGATCGGCTTCGACATGGGCGGCACCTCGACAGACGTGACCCACTTCGACGGCGAATACGAGCGCAGTTTCGAGACGCTCGTCGCCGGTGTTCGGTTGCGGGCGCCTATGATGCGCATCCACACGGTGGCGGCCGGCGGCGGTTCGATACTCGCTTACGACGGCGCGCGGTTTCGCGTCGGGCCCGAATCAGCCGGCGCGGATCCCGGTCCCGCCTGCTACCGGCGTGGCGGCCCGCTCACCGTGACCGACTGCAACGTGATGCTCGGCAAGATCCAGCCCGATCATTTCCCGGCCATATTCGGCGCGAACGGCGACGAAAAGCTGGATCACGATACCGTCGTTAGCCGTTTCAATGACCTCGCTGCGCAGGTTTCAGCGGCGCGTGGGGAACCCGTGGCGGCCGAAGCCGTCGCCGAGGGATTCCTGCGCGTTGCCGTCGACAACATGGCGAATGCCATCAAGAAGATCTCCGTGCAGCGCGGCTACGACGTGACCGAGTATGTACTCAATGGCTTCGGCGGCGCGGCAGGCCAGCATGCGTGCCTGGTGGCCGACGCGCTGGGCATGCGCCGCGTCCTGCTGCACCCGCTCGCCGGCGTTCTGTCAGCCTACGGCATGGGCCTGGCCGACGTCAGGGCGATGCGAGAGGCGCAGCTCGACCTGGCGTTCGACGAGCACGAGATTCAACAAGCCATCGAGGAACGCTGCAGGCCGCTGCAGGCGGAAGCCACGCAGGAACTGCGGGCGCAGGGCATCCGCGCCGAACACCTGCGTATCGTGCGCAAGGTCCATCTGCGCTACGAAGGGACCGATACCAGCCTGCTCGTGGACCTGGGCCCGGGGCCGGCGATGCTCGCTGCTTTCGAAGCGGCGCACCTTGCGCGCTTCGGATTCACGTCGCCCGGGCGGAGACTTATTGCGGAGGCCGTGTCCGTCGAGGCAATCGGCCCGGGCGACGTGTCGCCGGACGCCGAGGCGCTGCCGGAAGGCGGGCCGCCGGTACAACGCGACACGATCCGGCTGTTCGCCGGCGGCGAGTGGCGCGATGCGCCGCTCTACGATCGTGGCGACATCGGCGCCGGCCAGTCCGTCGACGGGCCGGCCGTCGTCATTGAGGCCACGAGCACGATCGTCATCGAGCACGGCTGGCGCGGCACGATGAACGGGCTCGGTCACCTGTTGCTCTCACGCTACCTCGACCGCGAGGCATCCGAGGCCGTTGGCACGAACGTCGACCCCGTGATGCTGGAGGTCTTCAACAACCTGTTCATGTCGGTCGCCGAGCACATGGGGGCAACGCTGCAGAACACCGCCTACTCGGTGAACATCAAGGAGCGCCTCGATTTTTCCTGCGCGCTGTTCAGTGCCCGCGGCGACCTCGTCGCCAACGCGCCGCACATCCCGGTGCACCTCGGATCGATGGGCGATTCGGTGCGCACGATCATCGACGCCAACCGCGGCACGACTCGCCCCGGCAACGTTTACGTGCTCAATGCGCCGTACAACGGCGGCACGCACCTGCCCGACGTAACGGTCGTCACGCCGGCGTTCGACGCGTCGGGTGAGAATGTCCTGTTCTACGTCGCCTCCCGCGGCCACCATGCCGACATCGGCGGACGCACGCCGGGCTCGGCGCCTCCCGACAGCACCCACATCGAAGAAGAAGGCGTCGTCATCGACAATTTCCTGCTGGTCGAGAACGGGCGCCTGCGGGAGCCGGAGTTGCGAGCCCTGCTCGGCTCGGGCAAGTACCCGTGCCGCAATGTCGACCAGAATATCGCCGACCTGACCGCGCAGGTCGCGGCAAATGCGACCGGCGTCGCCGAACTTCGCAAGATGGTCGAGCACTACGGTATCGACGTCGTCAACGCCTACATGGAACACGTTCAGGACAACGCCGAGGAATGCGTTCGGCGGGTTATCGACCGCCTGCACGACGGCCGTTTCGAGTATCCCATGGACGATGGCAGCGTGATCCGGGTCGCCATTACGGTGGATCGCACGGCGCGCCGCGCAACGATCGACTTCGGCGGCTCGTCAGAGCAGAACGCGGGTAACTACAATGCGCCCGTGTCGGTGTCGAAGGCTGCCGTGCTGTATGTCTTTCGTACCCTGGTCGACGATGACATTCCGCTCAACGAGGGCTGCTTCAAACCGCTGCAGCTCGTGTTCCCGCACCCGTCCATGCTGAGCCCCGAGTACCCGGCGGCCGTCATGGCCGGTAACGTCGAGGTGTCGCAGGCCGTCACCAACGCGCTGTTCGGGGCGCTCGGCGTGCTCGCGGCGTCGCAGGGCACCATGAACAACCTTTTCTATGGCAACGCCGAGCACCAGAACTACGAGACCATCTGCGGCGGCACCGGGGCGGGCCCGGACCACGACGGAACCAGCGCCGTGCACAGCCACATGACCAACACGCGCATGACCGACCCCGAGGTTCTCGAGTCGAGATTCCCGGTGCGCAACGAGGCGTTCTCCATCCGCAGCGGCTCCGGCGGCGCGGGCCGGCATCGAGGCGGCGACGGCGTCACGCGCAAACTGCGTTTCCTGGAGCCGATGACTGTGACCATGCTGACGTCACACCGGCGCGTCCCGCCGTTCGGGCTGAACGGCGGTCAACCGGGTGACTGTGGCCGCAACCGGGTCGAGCGGGCGGACGGCGCCGTTGACGAACTCCGGGGCAACGACGAGGCGTCGGTTCAGCCCGGTGACGCCATCGTCATCGACACGCCCGGCGGCGGCGGATTCGGCTCAGAATAGCTGCCAGAGCAGCACCAGCACGCAGATCCAGCTTACGGCGAACGATAGCGTGCGCAGCCACGGGATGCCGGCCGAGTAGACGAGATAGTGCACGAGGCGCGACCAGAAGTAGATGTTGCACGCCATTACCGTGGTCGCGTTGCTGATGCCGAGCGCATTGAGCATGAGCACCAGTGCGGCAAACATGACGAGGTTCTCGACCGCGTTGTAGTGCGCCTTCTTCATGCGCTCGGCCCAGGGCGCCAGCGGCGCCGGGTCGTCCGGGTATCCGACCGCATCCGTGAGTCCCCGCACCATGATCGTATTCAGGATGTACGGGACCCACATGACCGCCGACAGCGTGATCACCCAGGTCAAACTCATCAGTTCGTTCGTCATTGTTGTTCTCCTTCTTCGTTCCAGCGGTTGGCTGTTTCGTCAAAGTACTTGTGGCCGTGGCGCGTTACGCAGAAGCGCTGGCCATCCGGTGCTTCCATGACGACCCAGGTGCGCACGGCCTCGACGCGCGTCGCGCCGAGTTTCTCGAGTCGGCGCACCTCGGCCTCCACGTCATCCGACTCGATGTCGAGGTGGATGCGGCTCGCATGGCCGACTTTTTGCACCTCGATGTACGGCTCGCCGTCGGGCGTGCCGAGCTTGATGTACTTGCCATCCTCGGGCTCGCCGGCCGGGTAGCCAAGCGCCCGGCTCCAGAATTCGGCGGCGGTGTCGAGGTCGTCAGTCCTGCAATCAATCATGAATCCGGCCAGTCGGCTGCGGTGCATTTTCAGGTCTCCCAGGTTCAGGCGGGACGCGTCAGGAAGTCGCACACGTCCGCGTGTGGCACATCGGGTGGATAATCGGCGATCTCGAATCCCAGCGCGCGGTAGCAACGATAGGCCGGCTCGTTGGCCCGGTACACGAACAGCGAGTACTCGCCGTACGGGTAATGGTCCTTGCCGACCACCATGAGCATCTCGATCAAACGGCGGCCGAGACCGAGGCCGCGGCGCTCAGGATCGACGACCAGCCGCGCGAGGTGGATGCGCTCTTCGCGGTCATAGAGCTGGCCGAAAGCAGCCAGCGAATCCTGCCAGTCAAACAGGCCGAATGACGCCATGCGCTCCCAGTCAATGTCCGCGAAGAACGATTCGCGAGTGAACGGATACCGGAACGACGGGCCGCCCCAGATATTGACGTCTTCGAATGTGGGGAACCACTGCATCAGGGTGTCGACATCGGCTTCGACCACGGCGCGCAGGGTCCATTCGTCCCGATGCATCGCACCCCCCTCATCGCCAGGCTACGACCCGGGCATCGTCTCCGAGAAATAGCGGTCAAAAGCGCGGTGCAAGGCCTCTGCTGAAATACCGAGCGCCTGGAAGGCTTCGTTGAATTTCTCCATTTCGCTGACCTGGCGACGCCCGTCGGCGGCGATGACCTTCAGGGCCATCACGGCGATGTCTTCCTTGTCCTCGTCAGACAGCGTGGGCTTGAGGTCCACGAGCGCCTGGCCGAGTTCCGGGTTATCGGCCATCTCGGACATCGCCCGGGTCAGCAGCTCGAGCGATTCGGCGCCTTCCATCTGGAAGTGCTCCTCGATCAGGTCGATCATCTTCGCGGACTCTTCCGGCTCGATCGTGCCGCTGCCGCGCGCGATAAAGATCAGCAGGGCCGCCACCAGGAAGCGCGAGTCGTACTTTGTCGTACCCTCGCTGGTCTCAACGATCAGGTGCGTCCCTTCCAGCCGCTTGGTTTTGATCGTCTCGCTCATGGCATGACGTTGTAGCGCTTTCTCATCAGCTTGACCGAATTGTCGATCAGCTTCTCGAGGACCTTCTCGTCGACGTCCTCGAGCTTGTTGATATACAGGCACGACCGGCCCGTCTTGTATTTGCCGAGCTTTTTCATCTGTGCCTCGAAGGGCTCGAACCCGGGGATGATATAGACCGCAAGATTCTGTTTGCGCGGCGACAGCCCCGTCAACATGAACTCGCCCTCACGGCCGCTCTCGTACCGATACTGATATTTGCCGAAACCGATGATGCTCGATCCCCACATCGTCGCCCGTTTGCCCGTAACGCGCCGCATCATGGCGAGGACTTTCCTGGCATCCGCCCGCCGCTTGGGATTGTCGACGGCATCGAGAAAATCGCCAACGCGCGCCTTCGTGGGCTGTGTCTTGTTTTCGGCCATGCCAGACCTCCCGGGCCTGCTGCTACCTCATGATACTCCTAGTGCGAGGTCCCGAATAGCCGGTCTCCGGCATCCCCGAGGCCCGGTACGATGTATTTGTTCTCGTCGAGCTTCTCATCGATCGAGGCCGTGTATATTGGCACATCCGGGTGCGCTTCCTCCACGAGACTCAGGCCCTCCTCGCAAGTGACGATGCAGATGACGACGATCTTGCCGGCGCCGGCCTTCTTGAGTACGTCGATCGCGGCCGCTGTCGACCCGCCTGTCGCCAGCATCGGGTCGATCAGGATACAGGTACCGCCATCGACCTGCGGCGGAAAGCGCTCGTAGTAGCTGACGGGCTGCTTGGTTTCCTCGTCACGGTATAGTCCGACAAAGCCGACTCGAGCCGTCGGCACGAGCTCGAGTATGCCCTCGAGCATACCGACCCCGGCCCGCAGGATGGGCACGACGACAATGTCGGTGTCGATCTTGTGGCACTTTGCGATGGCCAGCGGCGTCTGGACATCCACCTCCTTCGTCTTGATGTGCTTGAGCGCCTCGTAGCACAGGAACTGGGTGATCTCGGTCGCGAGTTCGCGAAAGCGCTTGTGCCCCGTCTCGATGTCGCGAATGAGTGCGAGCTTGTGCTGCACGCAGGGGTGGTCGATTTGTACATGCATTAAGCGGTCTCCCTTATTCTTCTTCTGCACTGGCCCAGATGGCAAACTCGGTGCCCCCGGGTTCGACGAAATGGAATCGCCGACCGCCCGGGAACTCGAAGATGTCCTGGCTGATAGACGCGCCGAGCTCCTGCACGCGCCGGTAATCGCGTTCGAGATCTTCGCTGTAGAAAATCAGCAGGACGCCGCCGGCCGGCGCCTTTTCGGTGTCGCGCTGCAACCCGCCGTCGATCCGACCGTCGTTGAACGAGTAGTAGTCCGGACCCCACTCCTGGAACTCCCAGTCGAACAACTGCTCGAGAAACGCCCGCGTCTTGTCGATATCCGTCGCCGTTATCTCGACGTAGTCGATACGCCCTTCGCTTCTCATGTCAGTTCTCCCGCCGCGGCCGTTCGCGATTCTCCGTGCCCTGCCCCGGCGTTACGAACAGCATCGTCGTCGGCGCGTTGACCCTGGCCGTGTGCCAGGTGCCTTGCGGTACGATCACGAAGGAGCCGGGTTCGGTCAGCCTGACGGTCTCGTCGCCGTCCGGCAACGCCAGCGTCATTTCCGCATCGCCCGATAGCAGGCAGACGAATTCATCGCCGTGTGGATGCACCTCCCAGGTCGGCCAGTCCTCGTCGAACGAAAAGCTCGAGATCAGGGTGCGCCCCGCGAAATCGCCGAAACGCTCGTCAATTTCGGCCCATAGGTTGTCCGTCACGTCGACCGTGTCGGCCGCGAACTGCCGATCGACGACGACAAACGTCGATGCAATGTCCTTGACGTGTTTCATTGGGCATGTGCCTCGATATTGGCCCTGAGCCTGCCGAGACTGTCAGCCGACCAGACTTCTTTGAGATCGTAAAACTGCTCGAAGATCGGCACGTCGTCGGGCAGCGTCACGAAGGGCATCTTCGAGCGCGTCCAGATGTGCACATCCGGTGCGATGCTTGCCGGGTCGTCGAGTGTCCCGCCGCGAACCCAGCGGCAGTCACCGGGCGAAACATGGTAGCGGCTCCAGAGGGCGGTGCCGCAGACCTCGCAAAACCACACCTCGCAGGGCTTGCCGCTCGCGCCGCCCTCGAGCAACACGGAACGGAGTTTCCCGCTCTGCAGCACGACATTCTCGGCCTCGGTCCAGATGTTGACCGCGAATGGCGCCCCGCTTGCGCGCTGGCAGTCCGTGCAGTGGCATGCGTGAGTGATCAGGGGCGTACTGTGCAGTTCGTAACGGCAGGCGCCGCAGGCGCAGCCGCCTTCAAGTGTCGAGTTCATGGCCAATTGCCTTCAGGAAACCGGCCTTGTCTGCCGGAGAAATCATGATGCGCCGCCGCTTGCCGTAGCGGATGCTGAGCCGGTCGAGCGAGAGCGCTGGTGATGACAGCGGATTGCGGGTCGCCCTGACCGAGGTGATATCTTCGACAGGCACCTTCCAGCGGAACGGACCGGAGACAATTCGAATGATGCCGCGGTCTACCGTGTAGTGCGTACCCAGCAATAACCACACCATCAGCGCAACAATGCCGATCATGGCCAGGATCAGGCTCGTGATCATGCCGGGTTCGCCGGCCTCGGTTATGGCGGCCGTGACCGCAACCACCTGCACGACGATGACGACGAGGATAAGGACCAGGATCCAGCGGTCGACCTTGGATTTGAATTTCCTGGCGGCCATCAGGCGAAAGTCCGGTTGACCCACACGCCAATAAAGTGTGAGAGGACCACGACCAGCGCAGCGATGCCGAGGTGTTCGCCGATGATCAGCAGCGGACGGGCCTTTTGCGCCCGGGCCAGGAAGTAGCTCAGGACGGTAATGACGAACATGCCCCAGAGCAGCGACACGACGACCGCCGTGTCGAGAGGCAGCAGTAGCAGGGGGACCGCGAAGCTCAGTGCAAAGATGAACTTGTTCAGGAATGTCGAGATCGTCGCTGCCCAGACGTGGCCGGTCGTCGTTTCCGGGTCGGCCTCCTCGGCCAGGTGGATGCCCAACGCGTCCGACATCGCGTCGGCCACGGCAATCACGAAGATGCCGCCGAGCACAGCCGCCACCGATCGGGTGCCTGCATTGAGACCCGTAATCAGACCGATCGTCGTGATCACGCCGGATGTCGCGCCAAAGTACAGGCCGGTTCTCGCGCCCTCGTTCCGGAAGATCTCCATCTGAAATTATCCGTTGTTATTCAATGGTTTACCGTAGATGCTGACGTCGTGGTCATCGTCAGGCATGCGGTGCATTCTCTCAAACTCGAAGCCTAATTTCCCGATCAGGCCGATCGATGCCGCGTTGTCGGGCGAGATGATCGCGATCAGCCGGCCAATGCCCAGAACCGATCTCGAGTATTCGATGACCGCAGAAGCCGCTTCAAAGGCGTAACCGCGCCCGCAGTAGTCGGGCAGGGTCGCGTAACCGATGTCCGGAATGTCGATGCCGTCGCGCCGGAACAGGCCGCAGATGCCGATCGCGTCCCCGGAATCCTTGAGCACTACCCGGTACGGGCCGTAGCCGTACTCCTCGTAGAGACGCAGGATCCCCTTGGACATCGCATCCTGCGCCTCGTCAAGGGTCCGGATACCGCGGTCGCCAACATGGCGGACGAACGCCGGGTCGTTCCAGATGGCAAGCATGAGCCCGGCGTCGGCCGGCGTCATTTCGTGCAGCGTCAGGCGTTCGGTTTCGAGCACTAGTGCCAGAGCCCCAGGATCAGGCCATAGAGCACGAATTGTCCGGTGTGATAGCCGCCGTCGATGAGCAGCGCGCTCGCCGGCCGGTTCGCAAACTGGTAATTGATGCCGAAGCTGGCCGCCACGAAACAAATGCCGACGATCAGCGCGGTGTGCAGCGCCACCCGCAGGTCCGGTTGCGGGCCGAGGATGTGAGCAAAGGCGAGCGCTGCGATCAGGGCAAAAGCGAAGCTCAGACCGAAGACCTTTGCCGGATGTCCCTGGCTCGAATTCTCGTCGCGTCCCATTGCCCGGTTCCACGGCTTCAGAAACACGGCCGGCGAGTACCAGACACCACCGAGAACGAAACTCGAAACAGCGGCGACGAATGCTGCGATGTAGTTAATTTCCATTGTCCCCCCTTCTCTGTTGTCGTCAGGGCACGCCATCGAAAAAATCGACGAGGCCCGTTTCCAGCGAGTACTCGGCGCCGACGATGACCAGGCCTTCGTCACGCTCGAGCCTCGCGATAATCTCCGACGCGTTTCGCAATGTATCGGCCGACGTGCGGACATTGGCGCGCACGGCCTTTTCGACGATGTCGTCAGCATCCGCCTCGCGATCGCTCGCCAGCGCAGCTTCTACGGACGGGCGAATGAATTCCGTGATCGCACCGATGTTTGCCAGTACCTGACCTTCGGGCGATTGCAGGGCGTCGAGCGTCGCCCGGACCGCGCCGCAGTTCGAATGGCCGAGCACCACGACGAGTCGTGTACCGAATTTCGAACAGGCGAATTCCACGCTGCCAACCAGGGACGGCTGCACCACATTGCCGGCAACCCGCACGACGAACAGGTCGCCAATGCCCTGGTCGAAAACAATCTCGGCCGGGGCGCGGGAATCCGAGCAGCCGAGAACCACGGCGAACGGTTCCTGCGCGTCGACGTTCTCGCGCCGCCGCGCCTCGTTGCCGATGCTGTGCTGCGACGCGTTCGCGACAAAGCGGCGATTACCTTCGCGCAGGCGCTCGAGTGCTTCGCTTGCCCCGATCATCAGCCGGTCATCTGCCAGCAGCTGTACAGGTACTGCTGCACGTTGCCGGTCGGCGTTGTATGGTCCTCGAGCGCATACGACTTCAGCTCGAAGTCCTCGCCGAGCAGATCCGTCAGCATCTCGATCGAATAGCGCTGAACCTCGAGGCCGCTGCAACGGTCCGGACCTTCGGGGCCGAAAGTCGCGAGAATGAAATACCCGCCGGGCACCAGTGCCGCCCGCATCGTGTTGAGATAGGTCTTCGCGCTGGTCCGGTTGACGAGGAAATGGAAGGCGGCGCGATCGTGCCACAGGTAGTAACGTCCTCTCGGCACCCATTCGAGCACATCGGCCGAAACCCACTTGATGCTGGATGCCGCGTCGCCAAGACGCGCGCGGGACTCGGCGATGGCCGCGTTGGCGATGTCCATGACAGTGATGTTGCTGTAGTCGGAATTGCGGAGCACATCGACCAGTGACGACACGCCGGCGCCAATATCGATAATCGGCGCCTCGGTCGGCACGCCTGTGGCGCGAATCAATTCGATGGACTTCGACGGCACGGTCTGGAACCACGACAGTTCGGTCGGGCTCCTGGTTTCGTAGATGTGCTCCCAGTGCGCTTTCCTGGACACACTCATCATTGTGCCTCCGAGTTAGCCGAGCTTCCGTATGCCGATTGCCTCGCGTATCTCAGCCAGGTAGGGAACCGAGATTTCGCGTGCCTTCTCAGCGCCTTTTTGCAGTTCCGCCTCGACCACGCCCGGGTCGGCGAGCAGGCGTTCGTACTCATCGCGCGCCGGCTTGATCTGCTCGTTGATGTATTCGAAAAGCACTTGCTTCATCTCGCCCCAGGCAATGCCGTCGGCGTAGCGCTGCGCGATTTCCGCCGTCTCCCCGGGGGTCGCAAATGCCCTGTACATGTCGAACAGCGTGCTGTCTGCCGTGTCCTTCGGTTCGCCGGGCTCGAGGCTGTTGGTCTTGATCTTCATGATCAGCTTGCGCAGGCGTTTCTCGTCGGCAAACAGCGGAATCGTGTTGTTGTAGCTCTTGGACATCTTGCGGCCATCGAGTCCTTTGAGCACGGCCGTATCCTCGCCAATCACTGCTTCCGGCAGCACGAAGACGTCGCCGTAGTGGTGATTGAAGCGCTGCGCAATATCGCGCGCCATCTCGACATGCTGCTTCTGATCCTGGCCTACGGGTACCTTCGTCGACTTGAACATCAGGATGTCGGCCGCCATCAGGATCGGGTAGCTGTAAAGCGCCATCGTGATGCCCTTGTCCGGATCCTTGTTACCGCCCTCGACGTTGAGCTGGACCTGGGCCTTGTAGGAATGCGCGCGATTCATGAGCCCCTTGGCGGTCATGCCGTGCAGTATCCAGGTGAGCTCGGGAATTTCCGGAATGTCGGACTGGCGGTAGAAGCACGCGTGCTCGGTATCGAGGCCAAGGGCCAGCCAGGACGCGGCGATTTCGAGCGTCGACTGCCCGATCTTGTCCGGGTCCTCGTTCTTGGCAAGCGAGTGATAGTCCGCCAGAAAATAAAAATGCCGGGTCTCGAGGTCCTTGCTGGCCTCGATGCCCGGGCGAATCGCGCCAACGTAGTTGCCGATATGCGGCGTCCCCGTGGTCGTGATGCCGGTGAGATAGATATCCTCGCCCATTCTGCTAATAGCCTGCCGCGTGGCCGTCCTTTCGCACTTCCGAGGCGCCATAGTACACGCCTTCGGCCTCATCCCACATGATTGCCTGGTAGCCGCCGAACCCGTGGTCGCTGGGACCCAGTTTGTGTCCCATGGCTTCGAGCTTGCGACGAGTCTCATCGCTGAAACCGGACTCGAGATGCACGACGCCACCGTCGGTCATCGTGCTCCCGGTCGGCTCGGACGATCCCTTGTGGTTGACGCGACCGGCGTCGCCCGCCTCCTGCAGGTTCATGCCGAAGTCGACCATGTTGACGATGATCTGGGCATGCCCCTGCGGCTGCATCGCGCCGCCCATCAGGCCGAAGCTCATCAACGGCTTGCCGTCCTTCGTCACGAAAGCAGGAATGATCGTCTGGAACGGCCGCTTTCCCGGCTCGAGCACGTTGGCATGATCCGCGTCCAGCGAGAACAGGTCGGCCCGATTCTGCAGGACGAAGCCGAGGTCGCCCGGCGTCATGCCCGAACCCATGCCGTTGTAGTTACTCTGGATCAGCGAAATCATGTTGCCGTCCCTGTCGGCAACGGTCATGTAGATCGTGTCGCCCTCCTGGAGCCTGATGTCACCGGCCGGGACCTTGCGGGCCGCCTTGTCAGGAGAAATCAGCTCGCGCCTCTCGGCCGCGTACTCCTTCGAGATCAGCGTCTCTACCGGCACGTTGGCGAAATCCATGTCAGCGTAATACCGCGCCCTGTCCTCGAACGCGAGTTTCTTGGCCTCGACCAGCGTATGAACGTACTCGGCGCTGCCGAATCCCATCGCCGCGATATCGTAGCCCTCGAGGATATTGAGAATCTGCAGTGCAGCGATGCCCTGGCTATTGGGCGGCAGTTCGTGAACGTCCCAGCCCCGGTAGTTGGTCGAGACCGGTGCAATCCACTCCGACGTGTGCGCCGCCAGGTCTCCATACCGCAGCAGGCCGCCCTGTTCGATCATGTAGGCGTCGATACGCCGCGCAATATCGCCTTTGTAGAATGCATCGCGTCCGTCGCTGGCGATGGCCTCGAGCGTGTCGGCAAGACGCGGGTTGCGGAACACCTCGCCTTTCTTCGGCACCCTGCCCCGCGGCATGAACGTCTCGGCGAAGCCCGCGTAATGGCCGATGCGCTGCTCGTTGACGATGAACAGGCGGGCAATTTCCTCGGTCACCGGGAATCCCTCGCGGGCATAACGGATGGCCGGCGCGAGCAACTCGGCCATCGGCACCGAGCCGTAGCGGCCGTGCAGTTCGAACCAGCCATCGACCGCGCCGGGCACGCTGACCGGCAGCGGCCCGTATTTCGGGATGTCGCGCATGCCGTTTTCGCGAAAATATTCCGGCGTCATCAGCGCGGGCGCGCGGCCCGATGCGTTCAGGCCGGCAAGCTCTTCGTTGTGTGCGTCCCAGACGATCGCGAACAGGTCGCCGCCGATGCCGTTGCCGGTGGGCTCCATCAGGCCCAGCGCCGCGTTGGCCGCGATGGCCGCGTCGATGGCGTTGCCGCCCGCCTTGAGCACGTCTAGCGCGATCTGGGTCGTCAAAGGGTGGCTCGTCGCGGCCATGCCGTTGCTGGCGATCACTTCCGATCGCGACGCAAACGGCTGGCCCGAATTGCGGTCGTATCCAGGCATCGAATCAGCCTCAGCAGTACATCCGGTCATCGAAATTGCCAGGCCTGCAAACAGGGCTCTGAGTTTCATCTTGGTTTCGGCTTTCCGGGAAAGGGCGCCCATAATGCCTAGATTATTGCCCGATTTAAACAAGGTATCATGCGCAGCATGACCGAAGATTACACCGACCGGAATCCGGAGCTGGCAGGCCTCTACGGCGCGCATGTCGCGGCCGTCTGCGAGCGCCACGACCGGGCGCTGGCGAACGCCGGGGCGGCGCATGCCGTGGTCTTTGCCGGATGCCCCAAAACGGTATTCCTCGACGACCGCCAGTACCCGTTCAGGGCCAACGCCCATTTCCTGGGGTGGGCGCCGCTGCCAAACCTGCCCCTGTCGTACATCGTGTATACGCCCGGCGAGAAGCCGCGGTTGATCTACTACCTGCCACGCGATTACTGGCACGCAGTGCCCGACGAGCCTGCCGGATACTGGACACCCGAGTTCGATGTTTGCGTCGTGCACGACGTTGACCAGGTTCCGGCCCTGCTGCCCGAGGCGCGGGACAAGTGCATCCTGATAGGCGAGATCGACGACCCTGCTCATGCGTTTGACATCGAGCGCATCAACCCGGCCGCCGCGATCAATATTCTGCATTTCGCGCGGGGCGTAAAGAGCGAATATGAACTCGCCTGCATGCGGCTCGCCTCCCGGCGCGGCGCGCTGGGCCATGTCGCCGCTGAGGCCGCTTTCCGCAACGGTCAGTCGGGCTTCGATATCCACCGCGCCTACTGCAGGGCCGTCAGTCAATCCGACAACGAGCTGCCCTACGACAACATCATCGCACTCAACGCGAACAGCGCCGTACTGCACTACACCGAGCTCGATCGCGAGCCGCCGCAATCGTTGCGATCATTCCTGATCGACGCCGGCGCCCAGGTGCACGGCTACGCGTCGGACATCACGCGCACGTATTCCTACGACGACGCGAGATTTGCGGAACTCGTGCAGCGCATGGACGCCGCCCAGCTCGACATCGTCAGTCGCGTGCGGGCCGGCGTCGACTACCGCGAGCTGCACGTTGAAACGCATCGTATCCTCGCCGGTGTGCTCGCCGACGCAGGATTCGTCCGCGGCGATCCCGACACGTTACTCGCAACTGGCGTGACCTCCGCCTTCTTCCCGCACGGACTCGGCCACCTGCTCGGCATACAGGTCCACGACGTCGGCGGATTCATGGAAAACGAATCAGGAACGACGATAGACCCGCCGAGCGGTCACCCGTTCCTGCGGCTGACGCGCAGGCTCGAGGAGGACATGGTTCTGACCGTCGAGCCGGGCATCTATGTCATCGACATGCTGCTCGACAAGCTGCGCGGCGCCGACGCCGAGAATCACGTCAACTGGGACGAGGTCGACTGGCTGCGGCCCTTTGGCGGCGTGCGCATCGAAGATAACGTTCGCGTTACGGCGGACGGCTGCGAGAACCTGACGCGTGACGCGTTTGCCGCCATGGTGTAAGCCGCGCACTGTATCAATGCAGCTGGCGGCACCGATTGCGCCATTGCTGTGCAGCGGCGCGTTTGTTCCAGCCGGTTTAATTTCATAACTGACTGAAAAGTCTCACTAAATTTGCATGCTGGCAAACTCGTGCCGCGCGCCCGGGGCGGTACGGAAATTGCAGCTAGCCGGTCATGATGACGGGCAATCGACACACATCGTTACGTGGGCTACGGACCTTCTGCATCGCCGCCGAGTGCGCCAGTTTTCGTGCAGCGGCGGAGCGTTTATTCATCACCGCGTCGGCGGTGAGTCACCAGATCAAGAGCCTCGAAGAGGAATTCGGCACCAAGTTGTTCGAGAAATCCGGGCGATCGCTGCAACTGACGAATGCCGGGGAGTCGCTCTACGCGGACGTCAGTCCACTCATCTCGAGGCTCGACTCGATGACCTCTCGTCACAAGCGCGCGAAGCCCCGCGGGACGTTGAACATCTCGGTGCAGCCGTTCTTCGCGAGTGAGCTCTTTGTGCCACGCCTGACGGGGTTCACACGGCAGCACCCCGACATCGAGATCAAGGTGGACACCAGTGACGAGTCTTCCAAGAAACACCCGGCCAGTTCGGACGTTTCAATCCGGGTCTTTCGCTCGCCGCCACGTGACCTCGCATCGGACCGGCTATTCGCCTTGAGGTTGATCCCGGCGGCGTCCGCCGAGTTTCGCGACCGCGTGAAGGTCAGGAACAAGCGCATCGCCAGCGATTTCCCCGTGATCATCCACGACAGTCGGCCGCGTGCATGGGCGGACTGGCAGAAGAAGTCAGGTATCCGCTTTCCGGAAGCCGCCACGACCTTGCGTCTCGACTCGATGATTGCGGTCGCACGCGCGGCCGAGCGAGGCCTTGGCGCCGCGCTCGTGCCCTCGCAGCTCAGCGACAGCTGGTTCGACTCCGGGGCGCTCGTGCGATTGTTTCCGTCCGAACTCATCACCGACGACGCCTACTACTTCGTTTGCCGGCGTGGCGACGAAAACCGCGAACACGTGACGCTGCTTCGCGAGTGGGCGGTATCGGAATTCAAAGACCTCTGATTGTTACAGCACTGCGACACCGATGCGTGAATCTTTTTCAATTCAGGAACGATTTTTATTCGTTTGTGGGCCACACGGGCGCGCCGTATCGTACGCGCGTCGGGGCAGGCTGTTGCCCCGCCAAACTGGCATCACAATTCGCTTGGAGGCAAACACCATGAATGACCAGAATCATATCGACCGCGTCGGCACGGTCGCCAAGGTAGTGTGCGCGCTATCGCTTGCTGTCGCCTGCACGCCCGCCTGGTCCGATTCCGGCAAGCTCAACTACGAAATGGCTTTCTTCCAGGACTCCGCGCAGGGATCCAGGATTCTCAACGGCAAATACGACCAGGCTATCAAGACGATCAATACAAAGGTCAACGCAGGTCACGCCCTGCACGTGAATACGAACCTGTGCGTGGCGTACACCAAGTCCGGCAATATTGAAGCGGCCGAAGTCGCCTGTGAGGAAGCCGTGACCGCGGCGAAGACGTTTCGCAAAGTCCGCCGCTCGGAACTATCTTACGAAACACCGGCGCAAGCTCGTGCGCGCTACCTGGCCGTCGCACTTTCCAACCGCGGCGTATTGAACGCCGTCAAAGGCAACCTGGAAGCGGCGCGCGCCGATTTCGATGCGGCGTTGGCCCAGCAGTCGAGGGTCTCATTCGTGCGCGCCAACATTGAGAAACTCGAAACCGCGTAACGACTGGCAAGGTCATTGGCCCCCCGCCAATGGCCTCAGCGGCGGCCTGCCTTCCCCCGAGGCGGGCCGCTTTTTTTTTACGACTGGTTCTGCCGTCTTTCCGATTGCAGGCGGCTCTTTACCCGGGCGCCTTTCGCTTCGAATACGGGCAGCAACAGCCGTTTGAGCCACGGGAACAACCGGAAGAAACGGCTAAGCCAGGCGCTCACGGCCGGCATCGCCGCTTCCTTCCGACGGTTGCCGCACAGGTCCAGCACGGCCTGCGCGACTTCCTCCGCCGTACTGATCGGCTGTGACATGGTCAGGTCGGCGACAACGTCGAGGTTGTCCATGATGAATCCCGTGTCGAGCGGCCCCGGAGAGACCAGTGCGGTCTTGATGTTGGTGTCGCGCAACTCTTCGAACAGCGCATAGGTGAAGGTGCGCAGCCCTGCCTTGGTTGCCGAATAGGTCACCTGGTCGGCCAGCGGCTGCCACCCGGCCAGCGATCCCACGTTGATGACAGCGCCGCCGCCGGCATCCCGCAGGTAAGGCAGCGCCAGGCGAGTCAACATGATCGGGGCCCGCAGGTTGACGTCCACCATCACGCCATGATCCTCGGCCGACACCGTTTCAAAGCGGCCGCGCTCATGAAAACCGGCGTTGTTGACCAGGATGTCGATGCGGCCGAACTCGAATTCGGCTTTCCTGAAGACATCGGCGCACGCCTCGGCGTCGGCGACGTCCATGGCGAATATTTCGACGCGGGTCTTTTCTCGAAGTTCTTCGGCCAACGCGTCGAGCTTGCGTTTGCCGCGCGCAGCGAGCACGAGGTTGGCGCCGGCATCGGCGAACAGGCGCGCCACAGCCGCCCCGACACCATCGGATCCGCCCGTGATGATGACGGTCTTGTCTTTGAAAATCATGCGCGCAGTTTACAGAAAACCGCGCTGGAGAGCGTCTCGCTCGGGACTCAGAAGCCGAAGTAGCCCTTGATCTTCTGCCACCAGGACGTTTCCCAGCCGTAGACTTCCACCAGGTCGGCGGCGTCGACCACGGGAACGGGCATCGTCGTGTCGGGCTGCGGCTCGTTGGCCGCAACATCGTCCGGACGCAGCTCGAGACCGCCGCCCTTGCCCTCGGCGGACTCGGTCAGCCCGTCGACAGCAAGGCTCAGGTACGGCAGCACCTCGTCGTCGACGATGTCGTCGAGGAACACCGCGTCGGGGTCAAAGGCTTCCTTCGACAGGATGACGCAGTCTTCGCCGGAAAATGCTTTGTCCTTGCTGATGGCTTTTGTCCCACTGGTATAGAAAGTACAGGTTAGTCCCGAAGCGCGTTTCAAGCTGTGAGCCGACTCACAAGACCGGACATTCCTTTTTTTCTATATAAATCCGCGTGTTAAGGAGAAAATCGGCGGACAAAACCCGGTTGGGGTTGCCCGGAACACAAAAAAGGCCGGCAAAAGCCGGCCTTTTTCTCGCCCGCCGCGGCGGGCTCCTGCAATCTGTTACTCTGCGGCTGCTTCAGCCTCCGCGGCTTCGGATGCCTGGTCGGTCAGCATGACGATGGCCATCGGCGCGGCGTCGCCCGGGCGCGGGCCGGTTTTCAGGATGCGCAGGTAACCACCCGGACGATCCTTGAAACGCGGGCCGACGTCCGTGAACAGCTTGCCGACGACTTCTTTGTCACGCAGGCGATCGAAAGCCAGGCGCCGATTGGCGACGCTGTCTTCTTTTGCCAGCGTGATCAGCGGCTCCACGACTCGGCGCAGTTCCTTAGCCTTGGGAAGCGTCGTCTTGATGGTCTCGTGCTTCAGGATCGACGCCGCCATGTTGCGGAACATGGCCTTGCGATGAGAGCTGTTGCGACCGAGTCGACGACCGGATTTCTTGTGACGCATGTGACTTTCCTAAACGGTTACTGCAGGCCCAGTTCGTGTTCCGGGCGCAGGCTAGCGGGCGGCCAGTTCTCGAGACGCATGCCGAGTCCCAGGCCATGTCCTTCGAGCACTTCCTTGATCTCCGTCAGCGACTTCTTGCCGAGGTTCGGCGTACGCAGAAGCTCGACTTCGGTGCGCTGCACGAGATCACCGATGTACATGATGTTCTCCGCCTTGAGGCAGTTGGCCGAGCGGACCGTAAGCTCCAGCTCGTCCACGGGACGCAGCAGAATCGGATCCACCTGGTTCTCGGCCATCGCGCTCTGGCCTTCCTCGGTGACGTCGAGATCGACGAACACAGACAGCTGGTCCTTGAGAATGCTGCCGGCGCGGCGAATGGCTTCCTCAGGGTCGATAGTGCCGTTGGTCTCGATCTCGATCAGCAGCTTGTCCAGGTCGGTGCGCTGCTCGACGCGTGCAGCCTCGACGTTGTACGTAACGCGACGGATCGGGCTGAACGAGGCGTCAAGCTGCAGACGGCCGATCGGGCCTGCCTGCTCCTCGAACACCGGGCGCTGCGTTGCCGGGCGATAACCGCGACCGCGCTCTACCTTGAGCACCATGTTCAGTTCGCCAACCTTGGTCAGGTTCGCGATCACGAGCTCGGGGTTCATGATCTCGACATCGTGGTCGAGCTGGATGTCGGCGCCCGTTACCGGACCCGGCCCCTTCTTGGAAATGCGCAGCTCGGCCGTGTCGCGCGTATGCATGCTCACGGCAACCTGCTTGAGGTTCAACAGAATCTCGACGACGTCCTCCTGGACGCCCTCGATGCTCGTGTACTCGTGCAACACACCGTCAATCTCGGCCTCGGTAATAGCGGCGCCCGGCATCGACGACAGCAGGATGCGACGCAGCGCATTACCCAGGGTGTGGCCGAAACCACGTTCAAACGGTTCGATGACCACTTTGGCCAACAGATCATTAACCGGCGTGACCTTGACGACGCGCGGTTTCAGAAATTCATGTACAGATTCCTGCATGGGGAAAATCCCTCCTGACTACTTGGAGTACAGCTCGACGACGAGGTTTTCGTTGATATCCGGCAGGATGTCTTCCCGGTCCGGCAACGATTTGAGAACACCCGTCATCTTCTTCGCGTCGACCTCTACCCACTCGGGCAGGCCCACCTGACCCGCAATCTCGATCGCATTCTGGATGCGCAGCTGCTTGCGTGCCTTTTCACGAATACTGACCGTATCGCCTGCCTTTATCTGGGCAGACGGAATATTGACGACCTTGCCGTTGACCTCGATGCTCTTGTGGCTGACGAGCTGGCGCGCTTCGGCGCGCGTCGAGGCAAAGCCCATACGGTATACGACGTTATCGAGACGACCCTCGAGAAGACGCAACAGGTTTTCACCGGTCGAGCCCTTCAACTGTGCCGCCTTCTTGTAGTAATTGCGGAACTGGCGCTCCAGCACACCGTACATGCGACGGAGCTTCTGCTTTTCGCGAAGCTGCAGGCCATAGTCCGACAGGCGCGGACGACGCTGCGGGGCACCACCCGGGGGAACCTCGAGCTTGCACTTCGACTCGAGCGGGCGAACGCCGCTCTTCAGAAACAGATCCGTGCCTTCGCGGCGGGACAGTTTACATTTTGGTCCTAGGTATCTTGCCATTAGTTAAGCCTCTAAACCCGTCGCTTCTTCGGCGGGCGACAGCCGTTGTGAGGAATCGGTGTAACGTCCTCGATGTTTTGAATACGAAAACCCAGGGCGTTCAGGGCGCGCACGGCCGACTCGCGACCCGGGCCCGGCCCACGAACCCGAACGTCCAGGTTCTTGACACCGAAATCCAGCGCCGTGCGGCCGGCCTTCTCGGATGCAACCTGGGCCGCAAACGGGGTCGACTTACGCGAACCGCGGAAGCCACAGCCGCCGGCAGTTGCCCACGACAGGGCGTTACCCTGGCGATCGGTAATCGTGATGATCGTGTTGTTGAAGGACGCGTGGATGTGGGCGATCGCGTCGACCACATGCTTCTTGACCTTCTTTTTCTTTGCTTCTGCCATTTAGAAATTTACTCGTTCAGTGTTAGATCAACTACAGCGTGACGGTAGTAAGTCCGAACAGTGCTTTACCTCTTAATTGGACGACGCGGGCCCTTGCGCGTCCGCGCATTGGTCCGCGTTCGCTGACCTCTGAGCGGCAAGCCGCGGCGGTGACGGATGCCCCGGTAGCAACCGAGGTCCATCAGACGCTTGATGTTCATCGAAACCTCGCGACGCAGGTCGCCTTCGACTTCGAACTGATCCACCGCCGTACGCAGCTTGGCGACTTCCGGCTCGGCCAGGTCCTTGACCGGCGTGGCCGGATCAATGCCGGCGGCCTCGCAAATCTGCTTCGCGCGCGTGTCGCCGATACCGTAAATCGACGTCAATGCGATAACGATGTGCTTGTTCAGCGGTATGTTTATGCCTGCTATACGTGCCACAGTATTTCCTCGAATTAGCCCTGGCGCTGCTTGTGCCGGGCGTCCTTGCAGATAACGCGCACAACACCATTGCGACGAATGATCTTGCAGTTCCTGCAGATTTTCTTAACGGATGCTCTAACTTTCATGAGATCACTACTCCTGGCGCTGAACGAATCAGCGCAGCTGTCCACCCCTGCCGTAGTTGCGCAGGTTGGCTTTCTGCATCATGCCCTCGTACTGATGGCTCATCGCGTGCGCCTGCATCTGCGACATGAAGTCCATCGTTACAACGACGAGAATGAGTAACGAGGTACCGCCGAAGCTGAACGGCATGCTCGGGTAGAACATGCGCGCGAACTCCGGAAGGAGGCAGACGCCGGCGATGTAGATCGCACCCCAGAACGTCAGTCGCGTCAGTACCTTGTCGATGTACTCGGCCGTGTGCGCACCGGGGCGGATACCCGGGACGAACGCGCCCGAACGCTTCAAATTGTCCGCCGTGTCCTTGGAATTGAACATCAGGGCGGTATAGAAGAAGCAGAAGAATATGATCAGCGCCGCGTACAACAGCACATAAATCGGCTGCCCCGGCCCCAGGTTGGCGCCGATGGTCTGCAACGTGCTCTGCACGGCGTTCGGCTCGGTCGCCTGGCCGAAGAAGCTCGCGATCGTCGCCGGGAACATCAGGATGCTCGAGGCAAAGATCGGCGGGATTACGCCCGACATGTTGATCTTGAAGGGCAGGTGCGTGCTCTGCGCCTGGTACATGCGCCGGCCCTGCTGGCGCCGCGCATAGTTGACCGTGATACGGCGCTGCGCACGCTCCATGTAGACCACGAAGATGATCGCCGCGATACCGACCGCCATCATGATGATGGCCACTGCCGCCGACATCTCGCCATTGCGTACCAGCTGCGCCGTGCCGGCAATCGCACCGGGCACGCCCGCGACGATACCCGCGAGAATGATCATCGAGATGCCGTTGCCGATGCCACGTTCGGTAATCTGCTCACCGAGCCACATCAGGAACACGGTGCCCGTGACGAGCGTGATCATCGCCGTGACGAGGAACGCAGGACCCGGGTTGATGACGAGGCCGACCTGACTCTGCAGCCACGATGCCGCTGCGATGGACTGGAAGCTCGCGAGCGCAACCGTGCCGTAACGCGTGTACTTGATGATCTGCCGCCGGCCCTGCTCGCCTTCCTTACGCAGCTGCTGCAGGCTCGGCACGATATGGCTGGCCATCTGCATGATGATCGACGACGAGATGTACGGCATGATGCCCATCGCAAAAATGCCGAATCGCGACAGCGCGCCGCCCGAGAACAGGTTGACCATGCCCAGCAGGCCACCGGCCTGCTGCTCGAAGAAGTCAGCCAGCGCAACGGGATTCACGCCCGGCACCGGGATGTAGGTGCCGATACGGAACACGACCAGGGCGCCAATGAGAAACAGGAGTCGAACCTTGAGTTCGCCCAGTTTGCTCGCGACCTGCGCGATTTCTGCCGGATTTTGGGGCTTTCTTGCCATTTCTATTCGTCTTCCGTTGTCGCCCGCCAGGGCGGGCTCCTACGATACTTTTATGCCTCTATTGAACCGCCAGCTTTCTCGATGGCCTCGCGCGCACCCTTGGTCACCGCGATGCCCTTCAGCTTCACGGCCTTGTCGAGCTCGCCCGACTTGATGACCTTCACCTTCGTGACAAACGCCGGCACCAGGTTGGCCGCCTTCAGCACGTCGATCGTGATCTCGTCCGCCTCGGGGATCGCCAGCTCGTGCAGACGCAGCTCGGCCGAGTACTTGGCCATCCGCGAGCGGAAGCCGACCTTCGGCAGGCGACGCTGCAGCGGCATCTGGCCGCCCTCGAAGCCAACCTTGGTGTAACCGCCCGAGCGCGAGTGCTGGCCCTTCTGACCGCGACCCGAGGTCTTGCCCTGGCCCGCAGAATGGCCGCGTCCGAAGCGCTTGCCCTCTTTCTTCGCACCCTTGCCGGGTTTCAGTTCATTCAAACGCATGTCAGGCTTCCTCTACCGACAACAGGTAAGACACACGATTGATCATGCCGCGGTTCTCCGGTGTATCGGCAACCGTGACCGTCTGGTGCATCTTGCGCAGTCCAAGACCAGCGACACAGGCCTTGTGGCTCTTCAGCCGCCCGTGCTTGCTCTTGACCAGCGTCACCTTGAGTTCTTTTGTCTTAGCCATCAGGCCAGGATCTCCTTAACTTTCTTGCCACGCTTCGCCGCGATAGCCTGCGGAGAGTGAATCTCCGACAACGCCTTGATCGTCGCGCGAACAACGTTGATCGGGTTGCGCGAGCCGTAGCTCTTGGCCAGCACGTTGCGCACCCCGGCGCATTCGAACACGGCACGCATCGCGCCACCGGCGATAACGCCCGTACCTTCTGACGCCGGCTGCATATAGACGTTGGTCGCGCCATGACGCCCTTTCTTCGCGTACTGCAGGGTGTCGTTGTTCAGGTTGACCGTGATCATGTTCTTGCGGGCAGCCTGCATCGCCTTCTGGATCGCGATCGGTACCTCGCGAGCCTTGCCATAGCCGAAACCGACCTGGCCCTGGCCGTCGCCGACCACCGTGAGTGCCGTAAAACCGAATTGGCGGCCACCCTTGACGACCTTCGCAACGCGATTAACCGTTACGAGTTTTTCAATGAGGTCGTCGCCGGCCTGATTCTGTTCGTTTCTTGCCATTCTCTTGGTCCTTAGAACTTGAGTCCCGCTTCACGAGCGGCGTCGGCCAGCGCCTTGACGCGACCGTGATAGCGGAAGCCCGACCGATCGAACGCGACCGTGTCGATACCGGCTGCCTTTGCCTTTTCGGCGATACGCGCGCCAACGATTGCGGCGGCCTCTACGTTGCCGCTGCTCTTGACGCCCTTGCGGACTTCTTTTTCGACCGTCGACGCCGATGCCAGCACCGTGCCACCGTCCGGACCGATAACCTGCGCGTAAATGTGGCGCGGTGTGCGGTGCACGGACAGCCGGTTCATTTCGAGTTCCGAAATTTTTGCACGAGCCTTGCGGGCGCGACGCATACGATTCTGTTTCTTGTCGAGCTTCATAATATTCTCGCGGGTTACTTCTTCTTCGCTTCCTTGAGCTGAACGCGCTCATCGGAGTAGCGAACTCCCTTGCCCTTGTAGGGCTCGGGCGGACGGAAGCGGCGAATTTCGGCTGCCGCCTGGCCAACTTTCTGCTTGTCGGAGCCGCGCACCACGATCTCGGTCTGGCTCGGGGTCTCAACGCTGACACCCTCGGGCATCTCGTAGACCACGGGGTGCGAGAAACCGAGCGACAGGTTCAGCTTGCTGCCCTGCGCCTGCGCGCGATAGCCGACACCGACCAGCTCGAGCTTGCGCTCGAAACCTTCGGTTACACCGATCACCATGTTGGCGAGCAGCGAGCGGGTCGTGCCCGTGACCGCCGTCGCGAAACGCGAACCGGAGCGAGGCGCCAGCTTCAGGACGCCATCCTCGTGCGTGAGTTCCACCTCGGAGTTCAGCTGGTGCGAGAGCGAGCCTTTGCCGCCCTTGATGGTGACAACGTCACCTTCCTGCTTGAATTCCGTACCCTGCGGCAACGCAACAGGTGCTTTTGCAATTCTGGACATAGTCTTGTCTCAAACGGTCAGGTCCCGGCGCATCACGAAACGATGCAGAGAACCTCACCTCCAATACCTTTTTCCCTCGCCTGGCGGTCCGACATCACGCCGGCAGACGTCGATACGATCGCCACGCCAAGGCCACCGAGGACCTTCGGCAGGCCCTCCTTGCCGCGGTAGATCCGGAGACCCGGGCGGCTGGCGCGCTGGATGCGCTCGATAACGGGCACACCCTCGAAGTACTTGAGCTCGACGGTCAGTGTCTTGCCGGCGCCATCGCCGTCGACGGCGAAATCGGTGATGTAGCCTTCGTCCTTCAATACGTTGGCGACGGCTTCCTTCACCTTCGAGGCAGGCATCGACACGCTCACCATGCGGGCCTTCTGGCCGTTGCGGATGCGCGTGAGCATGTCTGCAATCGGATCGGTCATACTCATTACTATTCCCCTACCAGCTCGCCTTGGTCAGCCCCGGGATTTCGCCATTCATGGCGGCTTCCCGCAGCTTGTTGCGGCCAAGGCCGAACTTCTTGTAGACACCATGTGGACGGCCGGTAATCGCACAACGGGAGCGCATGCGCGACGGGCTGCCGTCACGCGGCAACTTGTTGAGCTTGGCCTGTGCGGCCTGGCGCTCCTCGTCGGTGCTGTTGACGCTGCGAATGACCGCTTTCAGCTTGGCACGCTTTTCTGCGTGGCGTGCGACGAGCTTGGCGCGCTTCAGTTCGCGTTGGATCATGGATTTCTTGGCCATCTTGAATAAGTCTCGTTGTTTGCTCAGTCTGAACTTTGGTTCGAATTACGTAGCAATTTACTTTTTAAACGGGAAGTTGAACGCTTCCAGGAGCGCCCGCCCTTCCTCGGGATTACGTGCGGTCGTGGTAATCGTGATGTCCATGCCACGGATCGCATCGATTTCGTCGTAATTGATCTCCGGGAAAATAATCTGCTCGGAGACACCCATGCTGTAGTTGCCGCTGCGGTCGAAAGACTTCGGATTCAGCCCGCGGAAGTCACGGATGCGGGGAATCGCGATGTTTACGAGCCGATCGAGAAATTCGTACATGCGCTCGCGACGCAGCGTGACCTTGCAGCCGATCGGCATGCCGTCGCGAATCTTGAACGCGGCTACCGACTTGCGGGCACGGCAAATCACGGGCTTCTGACCGGAAATCTTTTCCATGTCGTCGCGCGCTTTCTCGAGCACCTTCTTGTCCGCGATCGCCTCGCCCACGCCCATGTTCAGCGTGATCTTGGTGATCTTCGGCACTTCCTGGCTGTTTTCCAGGCCGAGCTTCTTCTGGATCTCGCCAGCGAGCTCGTTCTTGTACTGTTCCTGTAAACGGGACATATCTCTGTCTCTTAAATATCTACGACGTCGCCCGTGCCCCTGAAGACGCGGACCTTGCTGCCGTCGTCCTCGACACGAAAGCCGACGCGCTCACCCTTTTTCGACTTCGGGTTGAACACCAATACGTTCGACACGTCGAGCGGCATTGCCTTGTCAATGATGCCGCCCTGCTCGCCAAGCTGCGGATTCGGCTTGGTGTGCTTCTTGGCAATATTGACGCCCTCGACGAGGACACGGCCGTCGTCGAATACCTGCAGGACGGTGCCGCGGCGGCCCTTGTCCTTGCCGGTACGAACGACAACTTCGTCACCTTTTCTGATCTTGTTCATTCTCAAAGCACCTCGGGCGCGAGCGAAATGATCTTCATGAACTGGTTGGTTCGCAGCTCGCGCGTTACGGGGCCAAAAATACGTGTGCCGATGGGCTCGAGGCGTGCATTCAGCAGTACCGCCGCGTTGCCGTCGAAGCGAATCAGCGAACCGTCTTTGCGGCGCACACCCTTGCGCGTGCGGACGACGACGGCGTTGTAGATCTCGCCCTTCTTGACCTTGCCGCGCGGAATGGCGTCCTTGACGCTCACTTTGATGACGTCGCCCACACCGGCGTAACGGCGCTTCGAGCCACCGAGCACCTTGATGCACTGCACACGGCGCGCACCGGAATTGTCGGCCGCATCAAGAACTGTCTGCATCTGAATCATGACTGCATTCCTGAATCGTTACTGGCCCGCCGCGCGTTCAACCACGTTGACGACGGCCCAGGCCTTGTTCTTCGAAATCGGCTTGCACTCGGCGATCGTCACGCGATCACCGGCGTTGCACTCATTGTTCGCATCGTGCGCCAGCACCTTGGTCGTGCGGCGAATGTACTTGCCGTAAACCGGGTGCTTGATCAGGCGCTCGACAGCAACCGAGACGGTCTTGTCCATCTTGTTGCTGACGACACGACCCGTGATCGTGCGCTGGTTTTTCGTCTTCTCTTCACTCATTCGTTGTCACCCGCTGCGCGCTTGAGCTCGTTCAGTACCGTCTTGATGCGCGCGATGTCTTTCCTGACCTGGCTGTGCTGGTGGTTCTGGTTGAGCTCACCGGTAGCCTGCTGCATGCGCAGGTTGAACTGTTCGCGCCGCAGCGCAAGCAGCTCTTCGTTGAGCTCGTCTACCGACTTGTTACGCAGTTCACTGGCTTCCATCACATCACCTGCCGTTCAACAAAGGTCGTCGGGAACGGCAGCTTGGCGGCCGCCAGGCGGAAAGCCTCGCGCGCCACTTCTTCCGTAACCCCTTCCATCTCGTAGAGCACGCGGCCCGGCTGAATCTGGCAAACCCAGTATTCGACGTTGCCCTTGCCCTTACCCTGGCGCACTTCAAGCGGCTTCTTGGTAATCGGCTTGTCCGGAAAAACACGGATCCAGATCTTGCCGCCACGCTTGATGTGACGCGTCATTGCACGACGAGCCGCTTCGATCTGGCGCGCCGTCATGCGGCCGCGACCGGTCGCCTTGAGGCCGTACTGACCGAAAGCCACGGTGCTGCCACGCAGTGCCAGACCGCGGTTGCGGCCCTTCATCTGCTTGCGAAACTTGGTACGTTTTGGCTGTAACATCTCTTATGCCTCTGCGGGTTCAGCCGCTTCCGCTTCGGGCTTGTCAAAGACCTCGCCCTTGAAAATCCAGACCTTGACGCCGATGACCCCGTAGGTCGTGTGCGCCTCTGCGACGCCATAGTCAATGTCGGCGCGCAGAGTGTGCAGCGGCACGCGGCCCTCGCGGTACCACTCCGAACGCGCGATTTCAGCACCGTTCAGGCGACCGCCAACCTTAACCTTGATGCCCTCGGCCCCGACGCGCATCGTGTTGGTCACGGCGCGCTTCATGGCGCGGCGGAACATGACACGACGCTCGAGCTGCTGGGCAATGCCTTCGGCGACGAGCTGTGCATCAAGCTCGGGCTTGCGCACCTCGGCGATATTGATACGCACATCCTGGATCGGCATGCCGATCATCTGCGACACCTCCATGCGCAGCTTCTCGATGTCCTCACCTTTCTTGCCGATCACGATGCCCGGACGCGCCGTGTGAATCGTGATGTTGGCCTTGCGAGACGGGCGCTCGATCGTGATCTTGCTGACCGACGCATCCTTGAGCTTGTTCTTGATGAACACGCGAACCTCGTGGTCCGTGCGGACATACTCGGGGAACAGCTTGGAGTCGGCATACCACTTGGACGTCCAGTCCTTGACAATGCCGAGGCGAATCCCGGTTGGATGTACTTTTTGACCCATTATTCGTCACCTACCTTGACGGTGATGTGGCTGTTGCGCTTGATGATGCGCGCGCCACGGCCTTTCGCCCGCGCGCGGTAGCGGCGGTACGTCGGGGCCTCGTTCACCTCGATGGTCGAAACCTTCAGTTCATCAATATCGGCGCCGTGATTGTGCTCCGCGTTGGCAATCGCCGACTCGAGCACCTTTTTCACGATGCGCGCGCCCTTCTTGGGCGTGAATGTCAGTGTCCGCAGCGCGTCGTCGACCGTCTTGCCACGAATCGTGTCAGCCACGAGACGGCATTTCTGCGGCGAGATGCGCGCGTACCTTAATGTTGCTGCAACTTGCATTAGCCGGTCCCCTTACTTCGTCTTGCGGTCACCGGAGTGACCACGGAACGTGCGGGTGATCGCGAACTCGCCGAGCTTGTGACCAACCATGTTTTCCGAAATCAGGACAGGCACGTGCTGGCGGCCGTTGTGCACGGCAATCGTCAGGCCGACCATGTCCGGCAGTACCATCGAGCGCCGCGACCAGGTCTTGATCGGACGACGATCGTTCTTGGCAGCTGCCTCTGCGACCTTTTTCGCCAGGTGGTTGTCGACGAACGGGCCTTTTCTAACACTGCGTGGCATAAGTATTTCCTATCTTCGTTTGTCGCCCGCTGGGGCGGGCTCCTACGATCTCTCTATCTATTTGCGCTTGCGACGGCGCACGATCATCTTGTCGGTACGCTTGTTGGACCGGGTCTTGGCGCCCTTGGTCGGGGTGCCCCACGGACTGACCGGGTGCCGGCCGCCCGAGCTGCGGCCCTCGCCGCCGCCATGCGGGTGATCAACCGGGTTCATCGCCACACCGCGAACGGTCGGGCGCTTGCCCCGCCAGCGCGAAGCGCCGGCCTTGCCGAGCTTGCGCAGGTTGTGTTCCGAATGACCCACTTCACCGATCGTGGCGCGGCAATCAATGTGAATTTTGCGCATCTCACCCGAACGCATGCGCAGCGTCGCGTAAGCGCCCTCACGCGCAACGAGCTGTGCATAACCGCCAGCAGAGCGGACCAGCTGGCCACCCTTGCCGGGCTTCATCTCGACGTTGTGGATGACCGTACCGACCGGGATAGCCCGGAGCGGCAGGCAGTTGCCCGCCTTGATCGGCGCGTCCTCGCCGCTCAAGACCTGCGCGCCCTCGCGGATACCCTTGGGAGCGAGAATGTAACGGCGCTCGCCGTCGGCGTACTTGACCAGGGCGATGTGCGCGCTGCGATTCGGGTCGTACTCGAGCCGCTCAACGACACCGGGAACACCGTCCTTGTCACGACGGAAGTCGATGATGCGATAGCGCTGCTTGTGACCGCCGCCACGATGCCGCACCGTGATGCGGCCGTTGTTGTTGCGGCCGCCCTTCGACGACTTCTTGTCGACAAGTGCCGAGTACGGCTTGCCCTTGTACAGGCCGTCAGTCTTGACCTCGACGACGAAGCGGCGCCCGGCAGAGGTCGGCTTTGCTTTATGAAGTGACATGACTCAGACCCTTATTCCGCGCCGAGGAAGTCGATGTGACTGCCTTCAGCCAGCCTTACGTAGGCTTTTTTCCAATCGTTACGGCGACCGCGCGTCGTCCCGAAGCGCTTGTTCTTGCCGTGGTAATTGATGACCTGGACACCGTCGACCTTGACGTCGAACAACAGCTCGACGGCCTGCCGAATCTCCGCTTTGGTCGCGTCGGTGCGAACCTTGAAGACGACCTGGTTGTGCAACTCGGCAGATACCGCGGCCTTTTCGGTCAGCAGCGGGCCCTGCAGCACGGTCATCAGTCGTTCCTGGTGGGCAGCCTGGCTCATGACAAGCGCTCCTCGATCATCTTCAGCGCCGGCAGCGTAACCAGCACTTTCTCAAAGCGGATCAGCACGACCGGGTCGATCGATGCCGCATCGCAAATGCCCACGTCGGGCAGGTTGCGCGCCGCCAGGTAAACCTTCTCGTCGAAGGCCTCGTTCAGGATCAGAACGTTGTCCAGATCGAGTTCCTTCAGTTTCGCCGCCAGCAGCCTGGTCTTCGGCGCCTCGAGCTCCAACTCCTTGACGACGACCAGCCGCTCCTGACGCACGAGTTCCGACAGCACAGAGCGCAATGCCGCCCGGTACATTTTCTTGTTCACCTTCTGCGAGTAGTCGCGCGGCTGGGCAGCAAACGCGCGGCCACCGCCAACCCAGATCGGGCTGCGGATCGTGCCGGCGCGGGCGCGGCCCGTGCCCTTCTGGCGCCAGGGCTTGGTGCCACCGCCGCGCGCCGCAGAGCGGTTCTTCTGCGCCTTGGTGCCAGCGCGACCGCCCGCGAGATAGGCCGTTACGACCTGGTGCACGAGCGGCTCGTTGAATTCTGCGCCAAACGCAGCCTCGGCTACGTCAACGGAGCCGGTTCCCTGCATCTTCAGCTTCATGCCTCAGCTCCCTTGTTGGCGCCCTTGACGGCCGGACGAACGATGACCCTGCCACCGCTGTGCCCGGGAACCGCGCCCTTGATCAGGAGCAGGTTGCGCTCGGCGTCAACGCGAACGACCTCGAGGTTCTGCACCGTGCGGCGCACGTTACCCATGTGGCCTGCCATCTTCTTGCCCTTGAATACGCGTCCGGGCGTCTGGTTCTGCCCGATCGAACCCGGGGCGCGGTGCGCCAGCGAGTTGCCGTGCGTCGCGTCCTGGGTGCGGAAGTTGTGGCGCTTGACCGTGCCGGCGTAGCCCTTACCGATCGAGGTGCCGATGACGTCGACCTTCTGGCCCTCTTCAAACAGCTCGACCTGCAGCGTCGAACCAACCTCATACTCCGTCTCATCGCCCTCGGCAATGCGGAATTCGGTGAGTAGGTCGCCGGCTTCGACCTTCGCCTTGGCGAAGTGGCCGGCTAGAGGCTTCGACACGCGGGACGGCTTCTTGCTGCCGGCAGTCACCTGCAGGGCGCGATAGCCATCGGTCTCAACGGTCTTAACCTGAGTAATCCGGTTCGGCTGTGCCTCGATCACGGTGACCGGGATGGAGATCCCTTCGTCCGTGAAGACACGTGTCATGCCGCACTTGCGGCCAACAATACCCATTGTCATCTTCAAAACCTCGCACTGACTTCGATTGGCCAGCGCCTAAACCTGCAAAATCTCTTCACCATCTGGATTTCGATTGACCCAGATTGTTGCCTCGGTGTCTCGTTGGAGCCCGCCCTGACAGGCGATCTCCTTTTACCAGACACGCGAAAGGGCCAGCCGTCGCGGAGAACCTCGTGTTCTCTCAGCTCTGGGGCTGACCCTGTTTCCGACCCGAGCATCTACTCGGTTCGGCAGTCCCGGGATTTGCCGTGTCGCCTTCGATTTCCCGGCGACCTGGTTGCTTGAAGCGCTACGGAGAGCATCTTCGCGGCGCTTATCCTGGATTTGGCCGACTCCCGGCCCGGCCAAATTCAGCGAGCAGGGAATTATACCGCCGAAAACCGCTTGCGCAAGCGGTTTTCGAGCGAATTTCCCTGTTTTTTTGGGGTCCCGAATCGCCCGCCAGGGCGGGCTCTTGCGGGCGCCTCAGTTCAGCTTGATCTGAACGTCGACTCCCGCCGGCAATTCGAGCTTCATGAGCGCGTCAACGGTCTTGTCCGTCGGGTCCACGATATCCATCAGGCGCTTGTGCGTGCGGATCTCGTACTGGTCCCGGGCGTCCTTGTTGACGTGCGGCGAAATCAGGACCGTGTAGCGCTCCTTTTTCATGGGGAGCGGTATCGGCCCCTTGACCGTGGCCCCCGTGCGTTTCGCCGTGTCCACGATTTCGCGCGCCGAATTGTCGATCAGGCGATGATCGAACGCTTTCAGGCGAATCCTAATATTCTGGTTTGTTGCCACAGTTTGTTCCTCGGTAATCGCCCGCTGGGGCGGGCTCTTACTCTATGATTTTGGCGACGACGCCGGCGCCCACGGTGCGGCCACCCTCACGGATAGCAAAACGCAGGCCCTCTTCCATCGCGATCGGTGCAATCAGCTCCACCACCATCTGCACGTTGTCGCCCGGCATCACCATCTCGGTGCCCTCCGGCAGCTCGACAGCGCCCGTCACGTCCGTCGTGCGGAAGTAAAACTGCGGGCGATAACCCTTGAAGAACGGCGTGTGACGACCACCCTCGTCCTTGGTCAGGATGTAAACCTCGGCCTCGAACTTGGTGTGCGGCGTGATCGATGCCGGCTTCGCCAGTACCTGGCCGCGCTCAACCTCTTCACGCTTGGTGCCACGCAGCAAAATGCCCACGTTGTCGCCCGCCATGCCCTCGTCCAGCAGCTTGCGGAACATCTCCACACCCGTGCACGTCGTCTTCTCCGTGTCCTTGATACCCACGATCTCGATCTCGTCGCCAACGTGAATAACGCCGCGCTCGATACGACCCGTAACGACCGTGCCACGACCCGAAATCGAGAACACGTCCTCAACCGGCATCAAAAAGTCACCGTCAATCGCACGCTCGGGCTCCGGAATGTAGCTGTCCATCTCCTCGATCAGCTTGTGAATCGACGGCACGCCAATGTCCGAGCTGTCGCCTTCGAACGCCTTCAGCGCCGAACCCGTGATGATCGGCGTGTCGTCGCCCGGGAACTCGTACGTGGAAAGAAGATCGCGGACCTCCATTTCAACGAGTTCGAGAAGTTCCTCGTCGTCAACCTGGTCCGCCTTGTTCATGTACACCACGATGTACGGAACACCAACCTGGCGCGCCAGCAGGATGTGCTCGCGCGTCTGCGGCATCGGGCCGTCAGCCGCACTCACCACCAGGATCGCTCCGTCCATCTGCGCCGCACCCGTGATCATGTTCTTCACGTAGTCAGCGTGGCCCGGGCAGTCAACGTGTGCGTAGTGACGGTTGTCACTCTCGTACTCCACGTGCGCCGTCGCAATCGTGATGCCACGCTCTTTCTCTTCCGGCGCGTTGTCAATCTGGTCGTATCCCTTGACCTCACCACCGTGCTTCTCGGCCATCACCTTCGTCAGCGCCGCCGTCAAAGTCGTCTTGCCGTGGTCAACGTGACCAATCGTGCCTACGTTTACGTGCGGCTTCGTTCTCTCAAATTTCTCTTTAGACAT
>JASJBB010000173.1 GCA_030066735.1 Woeseiaceae bacterium
ATCGCGCGCGGCCCGACCTGCTCGTTCATCCAGCGCTTCATCACCGGGTGGGCGGTCTTCCAGAGGTCGAGCTGTGGGTACAGCTCGCGCCCGAGGCCCTCGATGTTGAACAGTGTCTTGTGCAGCAGGATCATCTGCGGCTGCACCTCCACGTCGAAACGCTGCGCGACGCGGAACAGCCGCATCAGGAGCTGCGCGAACGAAATCTCGGACAGCGGCTTGTTGAAAATGGGTTCGCAGACCGTGCGCACGGCGGTCTCGAGCTGGTCGACGCGCGTGCCCTCGGGCACCCAGCCCGAGTCGAGGTGCAGCTTGGCAATGCGGTGGTAGTCGCGATCGAAAAACGCCAGGAAATTGTGCGCAAGGTACTTCTGGTCCTCGGGGCTCAGCGTTCCCACGATGCCGAAGTCGACGGCCGCGTATTTCGGATTCTCGGGATCGTCGACGATCACGAAAATGTTTCCGGGGTGCATGTCAGCGTGGAAGAAGTTGTGCCGGAACACCTGCGTGAAGAAGATCTCCACGCCGTTCTCGGCCAGCACCTGGATGTTCGCCCCGGACTCGCGCAGGGCGTCCATGTCGCTGATCGGGATGCCGTAGATGCGCTCCTGCACGAGCACTTCGGGACGGCAGTAATCCCAGTAGATGTCGGGCACATACAGCATGTCCGACCCGGCGAAGTTGCGCTTGAGCTGTGCCGTGTTGGCGGCCTCGCGCATCAGGTCGAGTTCATCAATGATCGTCTCTTCGTACTCCGCCACGACTTCGAGCGGCTTGAGGCGCTTGCCGTGCTCCCAGTAACGCGTCGCGAGGCCCGCCAGCATGCGCAGCACGTCGAGGTCGCGTTCGATCAGCTCCTGCACGCCGGGACGCAGCAGCTTGACGATGACTTCGGTGCCATCGGGCAGCTGCGCCGTGTGCACCTGGGCAATCGAAGCGGCGGCAAACGGCTCCACGTCGAAACGCTGGAAAACCTCATCGAGCCGTTTCTCGTAAGCGGCCTCGAGTATCGCCACGGCCTCATCGCCGGGGAACGGCGGCACCTCGTCCTGCAGTTTGGCCAGCTCGTCGGCAATGTCGGGAGGCAGCAGGTCGCGGCGTGTAGAGATGGCCTGGCCGAACTTGACGAAGATCGGGCCGAGTTCCTCGAGCGCGAGCCTCATGCGCTCGCCGAGCGGCGCGGACGTGTCCCGGCGCCGCGGCAGTGCATAAAACAGGAAGCGCAGCGGCCGCAGCAGGTGGGTTTCCTTGATGACCTCGTCCAGGCCGTACTTCATGAGGACGCGCTGGATCCCCAGGATGCGGCGAAATGTCTGGCGGCGGCGCACGCTTAGCGGTCCAGCAGGCGGTTGATGCGCGCCTCGAGACGCGCGACATCGTCACGCAGGGCGTCGACACTGCTGCCGAAACGCTCGAACTCGTATCGGCTGGGTACCTCGCGACTCTCTTCCTGCAGGTACTCGCGCACGTTGGCGCCCATCGTTGCGCGGGCCTCGATGGCCCAGTCACGCACGCCGCGCGCGATCTTCCCGGCCCGGTGCGCGGCTGCGTCGCCCACGAAGCGCGACAGCTCTTCCTCCGGGTCCGGCCGCGCGTGTTTGAGAAGCTTCTGGAACGCCTGCGCCGTAAACGCGTCGCCCGTAATGTCCAGCCCTCCCCGCAACGCGGCCGGGCTGTGGTCATGCCCGTCGGGTCCCGCCATTCTCGCCAGCGTGACCAGCGAGCCGGTCAGGACCACGTCCGGCTCTGCTTCGGTGTCGGTCGCGAGATCGAGAGTCTCGTTGTCGATCCCGAAGTACATCGCCAGCCCGGTATCGCGGACCCGAATCGCGATCACGCGGCCATCGAGGTCCCGGCAAAGCGCGCGCGCCGGCGTCGATTCGCCGATATTGCGATTCAGGGAACGGGCGAGCGGAGCGAGCAGTGCCTCGAGCGGATTCATGCGCGCGTTCAGACCCGGTAGCCGATATGCAGCGCGACGATGCCGCCGGCCAGGTTCTGGTAGCGGCAGCGGTCGAAGCCGGCATCCTGCATCATGCCGAGCAGGGTGTCCTGGTCGGGATGCATGCGAATGGACTCGGCCAGGTACTGGTAGCTGTCCTCGTCCTTCGCGACGACCTTGCCGATCAGCGGCAGGATCTTGAATGAGTAGAGGTCGTACGCCGGCCTGAGCGCCTTGACCGGTTCGGAGAACTCGAGGATCAGCGCCTTGCCGCCCGGTTTGAGCACACGGAACATGGAGCGCAGCGCGGCGTCCTTGTCGGTGACATTGCGCAATCCGAATGCAATCGTGATGCGGTCGAAGGTGGCGTCCGCGAACGGCAGGTCTTCGGCATTGACCTGGGCGATCGTGACATTGCCCGCGATGCCGGCGTCAACGAGCCGGCGCCGGCCTTCCTCGAGCATTGCGGCATTGATGTCCGCGAGCACGACATGCCCGGTCTCGCCGACCTGGCGGGCGAACTTGATAGCGAGATCGCCGGTCCCGCCGGCCAGGTCGAGCACCTGGTGACCCGGGCGGGCGGCCGCCTGGTCGATCGTATGCCGCTTCCACAGCCGGTGCAGTCCGGCGGACATCAGGTCGTTCATGATGTCGTAGCGCTGGGCCACCGAATCGAACACGCCACGAACATGCCCGGCTTTCTCGTCCACGGGCACGTCCTGGTAGCCGAAATGGGTGGTTTCGACCGGCGCGTCTGGTTTGTTCATGATGCGGCGTTATTCGGGCTTTTCGCGAGCATACCCTGCCGCCGCGAGGCGGTCGAGGTAGCGCTTCCAGTTCGCTTCCATATTGCGGCCGAGTTCGTGCAGGTAGGTCCACGAGTACAGTCCCGTATCGTGGCCGTCGTCGAACACCAGGCGGATGGCGTAGTGCCCGACCGGATCGATGCCCGTGATGCCGACGTGCTCCTTGCCGGTCTGCAGGGTCTCTTGCCCGGGACCGTGCCCGACCACCTCCGCGCTCGGTGAGTGAACCCTTAGGTATTCGAACGTGTAACTGAACGTCGACCCGTCATCGAAGGTAATTTCGAGCACCTTCGATTCCGTTCTGAGCTTGATGTCCGTGGGTGTTGGCTGCATGGCTATATATCAGCGGCCGGGGCGGTGCTCACCGGAAGTAAAGCGCAGCGCAGCGAGCCATGAAGGTGAGCATCGCGCCGGCCGCTTGTTAGAGAATGTATCGGCTAAGATCTTCATCTTTGGACAACTCGGCGAGATGATCGTCGACGTACCCGGCATTGACCTGTACGTGCGTGCCGCTCTTGTCCGATGCCTCGAACGAGATCGTTTCGAGAAGCCGTTCCAGGACCGTGTGCAGGCGCCGGGCGCCAATGTTCTCGGTGTTCTCGTTGACCTGGTAGGCGACCTCGGCAAGGCGGCGTACGCCGCTGTCGGTGAACTCGACGTCGACGTCCTCGGTGGAAAGCAGCGCCTGGTACTGAGCCGTGAGCGACGCATCGGGCTCGGTCAGGATGCGCACGAAATCGTCGGTGGTCAGCGACTTGAGCTCGACGCGGATCGGGAAGCGGCCCTGCAGCTCGGGGATCAGGTCGGACGGCTTGGACACGTGGAACGCGCCCGAGGCGATAAACAGGATATGGTCGGTCTTTACCATTCCGTACTTGGTGTTCACGGTCGACCCTTCGACGAGCGGCAGCAGGTCGCGCTGTACACCCTCTCGAGATACATCGGCGCCCTGCGTCTCGGAACGCCGGGCCACCTTGTCGAGCTCGTCGAGAAACACGATGCCATGCTGTTCCACGGCTTCGAGGGCCTGCGTCTTGAGCTCCTCCTCGTCGAGCATCTTGGCCGCTTCCTCGTCGGTCAGCATCTTGAGCGCATCCCTGACCTTGAGCTTGCGCGTCGTGGTGCGGCTGCCGCCGAGATTCTGGAACATGCCCTGCAGCTGGCTGGTCATTTCCTCCATGCCCGGGGGCGCCATGATCTCGACGCCCATCGACACGGCCTGCACGTCAACCTCGATCTCCTTGTCGTCGAGCTGACCCTCGCGCAGCATCTTGCGGAATTTCTGCCGCGTGTCGCTGTCATTCCGGTCCGGCTGTTCAACCTCCGTTGCAAACCCGATCGGCTGCTTGGGCGGCGGCAGCAATGCGTCGAGGACGCGCTCCTCGGCCGCGTCCTCGGCACGATGCCGCACCTTCGACATGGCGTCTTCGCGAATCATCTTGACGGCGATGTCGGTCAGGTCGCGAATGATGCTGTCGACCTCGCGGCCGACGTAGCCGACCTCGGTGAACTTGGTCGCCTCGACCTTGACGAACGGCGCCTTGGCCAGTCGCGCGAGGCGCCTCGATATCTCGGTCTTGCCGACGCCGGTCGGGCCGATCATGAGGATGTTCTTGGGGGTAATTTCGCTGCGCAGGGGCTCGTCGACCTGCACGCGGCGCCAGCGATTGCGCAAGGCGATCGCGACCGCCCGCTTGGCTTCATCCTGGCCAACGATGTGCTTGTCCAGTTCCTGGACGATTTCCCTTGGGGTCATTTGAGACATTTAGAGTTCTTCGATAACGATGTTCTGGTTGGTGTACACGCAGATGTCGCCGGCGATCTGCAGGGCTTTCTCGGCAACGTCGCGCGCACCGAGATCCGTGTTCTGCAGCAAGGCCAGCGCCGCCGCCTGGGCATAGGGTCCGCCCGAGCCGATGGCCATCAGGTCGTGTTCGGGCTCGATGACGTCACCGTTACCCGAGATGATGAACGAGCTCTCCTTGTCGGCGACGCACAGCAGCGCTTCCAGGCGGCGCAAACGCCGGTCCGTGCGCCAGTCCTTGGCCAGTTCGATGGCGGCGCGCGTCAGGTTGCCGTACTGCTCGAGTTTCGACTCGAACAGTTCGAACAGCGTGAAGGCGTCGGCCGTACCGCCGGCGAAGCCGGCTATCACACGGCCCTTGGCCAGCTCGCGGACCTTGCGCGCGTTGCCTTTCATGACGGTGTTGCCCATGCTGACCTGGCCGTCACCGGCAATGGCGACCTTGCCATTGCGGCGGACGGAGACG